>JAVBSF010000273.1:0-6763 GCA_031556925.1 Pararhizobium sp. | reverse complement strand
AAAGGCGCGATCGCCAAGGCCCAGGAGTTGGCCGAGAGCCTTCCCGACGCCATCATTCCGCAGCAGTTCGAAAACCCGGCCAACCCTGAAATCCACCGCAAGACGACGGCAGAGGAAATCTGGAACGATACGGACGGCGCGATCGACATTCTCGTTTCCGGCATCGGTACGGGCGGCACGATCACCGGCGCGGGCCAGGTGCTGAAGGCGAAGAAGCCGTCGGTCAAGGTGATCGCGGTGGAGCCGGAGGAATCTCCGGTGCTGTCCGGAGGCGCGCCGGGGCCGCACAAGATTCAGGGTATCGGCGCCGGCTTCGCGCCCGCCATCCTCGACACGAAGATCTATGACGAGATCGTCACCGTCAGCAGCGCCGAAGCGATCGAGATGGCCCGTCATGTGGCGCGGCTCGAAGGGGTGCCGGTCGGTATCTCCTCGGGTGCGGCGCTGACGGCGGCGATCGAGGTCGGCCAGCGGCCGGAAAACGAGGGCAAGACGATTGTCGTGATCATTCCCTCCTTTGCCGAGCGTTATCTCTCGACCGTGCTGTTCGAAGGACTGGGAGCGTAACCGGCTCCCGGCGGGCGGGGATGCTTCTCCGCCCGCTTTCCCGCTGCTCCTTTCCGACGCCGCGCTTGTCCTGTTGCGCGGCGTTTGTTTTTAAAGCCGGCCCGGCGAGGGCTTGTCCGTCTCTCCGCCCGATGCGGCAGGCTTATGCCACGGCGGACGCCGCCAACCTTTCGCTCGGCATCCGGTAGGAGATCGCTTCGGCGATGTGGATGCGCCCGACCGCCGGCTTTCCATCGAGATCGGCCAGCGTTCGCGCGACTTTCAGGACGCGGTGGTATCCGCGGGCGGAGAAACGCATTGTTTCGGCGGCATCCCTCAGCAATTGCAGACCGCCGGCATCCGGCGCGGCCATCGTCTCGATCATCGTTGTCGTGCAGCGGGCATTGGTGGCGATGCCGGACAGGCCGGCGGCGAGAAATCGGTCCTGCTGCAGCTCGCGGGCGCGGGCCACACGGGCAGCGACATCCGCGCTGCTTTCGGCGCTGCCGGGGCGGATGAGATCGCTGGCGGTAACGGCCGGCACATCGATGCGGATATCGATGCGATCGAGCAGCGGACCGGAAATGCGGGCCTGATAATCAGAGGCGCAGCGCGGACCGCGAGCGCAGCTATGGCCGGGCTCCCCCGCCATGCCGCAGCGGCAGGGATTCATGGCGGCGACGAGCTGGATGGCGGCGGGGTAGGAGACGCGGTGATTGGCGCGGGCGATCACGCATTCCGCCGTTTCGAGCGGCTGGCGCAGGGCATCCAGCACCTGCGGGGAGAATTCCGGGAATTCGTCGAGGAAAAGGACGCCGTGATGGGCAAGCGAGGCCTCGCCGGGCCGGGCGCGCATCCCGCCGCCGATCATCGCGGCCATGGTGGCGGAGTGGTGCGGCGTGCGGAAGGGGCGGCGGTCCGAAAGCTTGCCACCGGAAAGCTGGCCGGCGATGGAGTGGATCATCGAGACTTCGAGCAGCTCGGCCGGCGAGAGCGGCGGCAGGATCGAGGGCAGGCGGGCGGCGAGCATCGACTTGCCGGAGCCGGGCGGGCCGACCATCAGCAGATTGTGGTTTCCGGCGGCGGCCACTTCCAGGGCCCGTTTGGCGCTTTCCTGGCCTTTGATATCAGCGAGATCCGGCAGGTTTGCGGCGGTGGCGCGGATGGCGGGCTCGGGGCGGGAGAGAACCTGCGTGCCGCGGAAATGGTTGGCGAGCGCGATCAGGCTGCGGGGTGCCAGAATATCGATATCGGCGCCGGCCCAGGCGGCTTCGGGGCCGCTTTCGGCGGGGCAGATCAGGCCCTTGTCGAGCGCATTGGCGCCGATGGCGGCAGGCAGCGCGCCGGCCACGGCGGCGATGGTGCCGTCGAGGTTAAGCTCGCCGATCACGACGTAAGGGGCGAGCGCATCGGCCGGGATGGCGCCGAGCGCGGCCATCAGGCCGAGCGCGATGGGAAGATCGAAGTGGCTTCCTTCCTTCGGGAGATCGGCCGGAGCGAGGTTGACGGTGATGCGCTTGGGCGGCAGCGAGAGGCCGGAGGCATGGAGGGCGGCGCGTACCCGCTCGCGGCTTTCGGCGACGGCCTTGTCCGGCAGGCCGACGATCTGCATGCCGACCTGCCCCGGAGCGACCATGACCTGCACATCGACAGGCACGCCTTCAATTCCCTGAAATGCAACCGTATTGACACGCGCGACCATGCCTGCCCCTTCCGTGCCGGGCAAAGAAGGCCCGGTTGTGGTATTTATCTGGTTGTGATGATAAATCTTGCACGGAATGCGGGGTAAAACAAGAACAATTGTCGAACGATTTCGCGTGAGGCGATTGTTCAGGTTGTGTCCGGTTGTTTTACGCGAACGAACCGAACCTCTCCCCGCTTGCGGGGAGAGGGGCGATCGGGACCGATTATGCCCGCTTGCGTTCGATGGCGTCCCAGAGCAGGGCGGCGATGTCGGCGCCGCCGAACTTGCGGACTTCGCGGATGCCGGTGGGTGAGGTGACGTTGATTTCGGTCATGACATCGCCGATCACGTCGATGCCGACGAAAAGGAAGCCGCGTTCCCGCAGGGCGGGGCCGATCCGGGTGCAGATTTCGCGCTCCCGGGTCGTCAGTTCCGTTGGCATCGGGGTGCCGCCGGCATGCATGTTGGAGCGGGCGTCGTTTTCGGCGGGCACGCGGTTGATGGCGCCGACGGGTTCGCCGTCGACGAGCAGGATGCGCTTGTCGCCCTTGCGCACCGCCGGCAGATATTCCTGGGCGATGAAAGGCTCACGGAACATCTGGCCGAACATTTCCAGGAGCGAGGACATGTTGCGGTCGTCGCGGGGCGAGTGGAAGACGCCGGCGCCGCCATTGCCGTAAAGCGGCTTCAGGATGATGTCGCCCATCTCGGCGCGGAACGAGGCGATCTCGGCGGGATCGCGGGTGATCAGCGTCTTCGGCATCAGGTCCGGGAATTCGGTGACGAAGATCTTTTCCGGCGAGTTGCGCACCCAGGCGGGATCGTTGACGACAAGCGTCTTCGGGTGGATGCGCTCCAGCAGATGGGTGGAGGTGATATAGGCCATGTCGAAGGGCGGATCCTGCCGCAAGAGCACCACGTCCATGGTCGAGAGATCGACGCGTTCGGCCTCGCCCAGCGTGTAGTGATCGCCCTTGACGTCGCGCAGTTCCATCGGCTGGACGGTGGCGTAGACCTTGCCGTCGCGCAGGGATAGCTGGTTGGGCGTGTAATGAAAGAGCCTGTAGCCGCGGGCCTGCGCCTCGAGGCTCATGGCGAAGGTACTGTCGCCCGCGATGGTGATGCCGGAGACATGGTCCATCTGGACCGCGACATTGGTGATCTTCGCCATGGGTCGTTTCCTGTTGATCGTCGTTATCGAATGTGGGCGTTCTATAGCAAATCACAACGGCGGAAACATAAAGATTTCTGAAGGTTTGGCCATGAAGGCGCCGGAGCACGCTTTACGCACTCAGGCCGTGAAGCTCACCCCGCAATCATTTCAAGCGCGCCCGCGATTTCACGCTTGCCGTCGGGATTGTCGACGGCTTGCGTCAATCGCTTGCCCGTTATCGTATCGAAGAAGTGCAGGCGGGAAGGGGCGATGGTGAGGGCGATGGTTTCGCCGAGTTCGAGTTCGGGAGAGAGGGCGGCCGTCAGCGGCTTGCCGTCGATGGTGCCGTGGACGAGGCGCTGGGCGCCGAGTTCCTCGACATAGTCGATCTTCAGCGTCAGCGATTGTTCACCCGTCTGCGCTACGCGCAGGTCTTCGGCGCGCAGGCCGATGGTGAGTTCGGCAGGCAGTGTCGAAAGGCGGCCGGCTTCCAGTGTCTGGGAGCCGAAATGCAGGCGGTTGCCCTCGCGGTTGGCGCGCAGAAGGTTCATGGCGGGGGAGCCGATGAAGCTGGCGACGAAGGTGGAGGCGGGGGTGTGATAGACGTCGAGGGGGCGGCCGATCTGTTCGATCTCGCCGCCGTTGAGGACCACGAGGCGGTCGGCGAGCGTCATGGCTTCGAGCTGGTCGTGGGTGACGTAGAGCGAGGTCGTGCCGAGGCGTTTTTGCAACTGCTTGATCTCGCCGCGCATGGAGACGCGCAGCTTCGCGTCGAGGTTGGAGAGCGGCTCGTCGAAGAGGAAGGCGGCGGGCTTGCGCACGATCGCCCGGCCCATGGCGACGCGCTGGCGCTGGCCGCCGGAAAGCGCGCGGGGCTTGCGGTCGAGGTATTGTTCGAGCTGCAGCATACGGGCGGCTTCCGCGACGCGGGCGTCGATCTCGCCCCTGGGGGTGCCCCGGTTTTTGAGGCCGTAGGCGAGGTTGTCGTAGACGGTCATGTGCGGATAGAGCGCGTAGTTCTGGAAGACCATGGCGATGTCGCGTTCGGCCGGCTCGACATCGTTGACGATGCGGTCGGCGATCTCGACGGTGCCCCTGGAGATGGTTTCCAGGCCGGCGACCATGCGCAAGAGCGTAGACTTGCCGCAGCCGGAGGGGCCGACGAGCACGATGAATTCGCCATCGGCGATATCGATCGACACGGATTTCACCGCCTCGACGCCGCCGGCATAGATCTTCGAAACATTGGTGATGTTGATCGCTGACATGGGGGCGTTCCTTTACTTGTCGCTTTCCGTGAGGCCTTTGATGAACCAGCGCTGGAAGATCATGACGATCATCACAGGCGGGACCATGGCGAGGATCGCCAAGGCAAAGGCCTCGTTGTAATCGGGAATGTTGGAGCCGACCCAGACGAGCAGGATCTGCTTGATGCCGCGCACGAGCGTGAAGAAGCTCTCGTCGGTCGTCATCAGCGTCGGCCAGAGATACTGATTCCAGCCATAGACGAACATGATGATGAAGATCGCGGCCATCATCGTCTTCGACAGCGGCACGATGACGTCGATGAAGAACTTGAACGGGCCGGCGCCGTCGATGCGGGCGGCCTCCAAGAGTTCGTCCGGGATCGATTTGAAGAACTGGCGGAAATAGAAGGTGCCGGTGGCGGACGCCAGCAGCGGCACGACGAGACCGGTATAGGTGTTCGTCAGGTTGAGCGCCGTCATCACCTCGTAGGAGGGGAGGATGCGGACTTCGAGCGGCAGAAGCAGCGTCGTGAAGATCATCCAGAAGAGGATGGTCGCGAAGCGGAAGCGGAAGTAGACGAGCGCGTAAGCGGCGAGCATCGACAGGACGATCTTGCCGACGGCAAAGCCGATACCGAGGATGAGGGAGTTCATCATCATCCGAAGACCGGTGATCTTGCCGGTAAAGCCGCCTTCTTTGGTCAGCACCTTGGCGTAGGTATCGACGAAGTGGCCGCCGGGCAGCAGGGAGAGGCCGTTGCGGTGGATGTCGGCCGCCTCGTGGCTGGAGGTCATCAGGGCGACGACAAGAGGGCCGACCATAATGAAGACGCCCAGCATGAGAATGACATGATCGAAGAGTTTGACGCGCTGCATGACCGGGCTCCTCAGCTGTAGTGGACGCGCCGCTCGATGAAGCGGAACTGGAAGATGGTGAGCACGAAGACGATGATCATCAGGATCACCGACTGGGCCGAGGAGCCGCCGAGATCGTTGCCACGGAAGCCGTCCATATAGACCTTGTAGACGAGGGTGATCGGGTTGTTGGCCGCCTTGTCCTTCACCATCACGTCGATGATGCCGAAGGTATCGAACAGGGCGTAGGTGGTGTTGATGATCAGCAAGAAGAAGGCGGTCGGCGCAAGCAGCGGTAGGATGACGGTCCAGAAGCGGCGGAAGCCGGAGCGGCAGTCCATCAGCGCCGCCTCGCGCACGGAGACCGGGATGCCCTGCAGGCCGGAGAGGAAGAAGATGAAGTTGTAGGGGATCTGCTTCCAGACGGAGACGATGATCATCGCTGTCGCGGTGTCGGTGTAGTTGAGGCCGACCTTCATGTCCCAGCCGAACAGGCCGACGAATTTGACCAGCGGGCCGATATGCTGGTCGAACATCATCATGCCCATGAGGCCGGCGACCGGCGGGGCGATGGCGTAAACCCAGATCAGCAGCGTCTTGTAGGTGGCATTGCCGCGGATGATACCGTCTGCCTTGACGGCGAGCAGCAGGCCGATGGCGAGCGAGAAGAAGGTGACGAGTGCCGTGAAGACGGCGGTGAAGCGGGCGATGCCGAGATATTCCGTCGATTTCAGGACATCGGTGTAGTTGCTCATGCCGACGAAGGTGGAGCCGAAGCCGAAGGGGTCCTCAAGGTAGAAGGACGACTGGATCGCCTGCACCGAGGGCCAGTAGAAGAAGATGAAGATGATCGCCATTTGCGGAGCGAGAAAGAGATAGGGCAAGTACGGTGACGAGAACTGCACGCGCTTGGCGAAAGCGGGCTCCGATGGGACGGAGCGGAAACGTCGGAAGAAGCCGCTGGCGGTGGAGGTCGCGGGGCTTGCCGGGGAGAGCGATGGTGCGTGCGTCATGGGTCTGGCCCTTGAGGGAGTTTGCTGGGTGCGGAGGGCCGGTTTGCCCCTCACCCTAGCTCTCTCCCCGCGGGCGGGGAGAGGGGACGATCGAGTGTTTGGCGACCTTCTCGGATCATTATGGGATGACGGGGGGCGCGGCATATCCCTTCTCCCCGCCTGCGGGGAGAAGGTGGCCGGCAGGCCGGATGAGGGGCACTCCCTCCTCCATAGGGGGGAGGGATTAACCCGAGTTATCAGCCAGCCGTCTTTGCAAAACGGGCGA
>JAVBSF010000550.1:0-6673 GCA_031556925.1 Pararhizobium sp. | reverse complement strand
GTCGCCTCCTCACGGGGGCGTGGATCGAAACGCCTTTGCGCCGACAGCGGTTGCGAAACCAGCGTGTCGCCTCCTCACGGGGGCGTGGATCGAAACACCGTTAGACCAAGCTTTAATGCGGGATGGAGTAAGTCGCCTCCTCACGGGGGCGTGGATCGAAACTATAAAGACAAGGTCGCGCTGCCTGGCGGAGTAGAGGTCGCCTCCTCACGGGGGCGTGGATCGAAACAGCGATCAGTTCGGGGTGCGCGAGTTGCTTCGAGGTCGCCTCCTCACGGGGGCGTGGATCGAAACTGTGTAGTCGCGGGGGTCGTCGCCGGAGAGGACCACGTCGCCTCCTCACGGGGCGTGGATCGAAACCCCCTGTCATAACCGTATAGCCTGCAGTTGCTGTGCTATAGCAAGGATATGGTGATCGGTACCAGCCATCCCGCCGGCGGACAATCCGACCGGGGCCGTGCCCGGTGTGTGGATAGGGAGTGAAAGGGTACAGCCGTCCATAAGGTTGATGACTGTCGAATTGCGCAGCATTAGGTGGTTAACGCGCGTAATTCGGCGTCGTCGATCAGCGCGGCGGCAGGGGGAGCAACAATCGGCACGGTTGGGAACAGAAAGGCGTCAAAGCTTGACCTATCCGGGCCGCGAATGCGGCGCGTAGAAAGCGCAGCCGCCTGCCGCGAGCTCTATTCTGATTTCCCAAAATGCTTCTGTCGCGGGCTCCACCAAATTTGAAGGAGGTTTGCAGGCAGAGATCATGCGCAGTTTGCTCATTCGACAAAACGATTGCCATTGCCTATGAGAATTAGTTCCCTAGGTACGACGAGTTGCCTTCAAATTTTATGGAATCCGATGAAAAATACGCCTGCTTCCGAGCTGAAAAAGCAAACGCTAGGGTTAGATCCGGGTGTCGCCCTCGGTTTAGCGGGCACGCTCCTCTTCTTTATTGTCAGCGGCCTTGTCGCCTTCCTCAATCTGCGGGCTCTGGAAGAAGGAAACCAGCGGATCGTGCAGACCCATGTCGCGATCGTCGCGCTCGATGAGCTGCTCTCCCAGGCGCAGGATGCAGAGACCGGCCAGCGCGGCTATCTGCTAAGTTTCGACGAGCGCTATCTCGCTCCCTATCACAATGCGCTTCAGAGAATCCCGGCGAAACTCGATGAGATTGCCGCTCTCACCGGCGCCAATCCCGGCCAGAGCCAGAGGCTGTCAGTCCTGAGGCAGCATGTTTCGGCCAAGTTGGCTGAACTGGAGGAGACCATCGATCTGCGCCGCACGAGCGGTCTCGACGCGGCTCTTGCCGCTGTCAATTCGGATCGCGGCAAGATCGAGATGGATGCCGTTCGCGCGCAAATCGCCGCGATGATACAGGGTGAATCCGAGGTTCGCGCGCAGCGGATCGCCGAGATGAACAGCGCCCAGCAGACGGCCTTGGTCAGTACACTGCTTTCCGGCGTGCTGGGCATTGTCCTTACGGGCGTTATCGGGGTGCTGATCCGCCGGGCGACGCTTGCCCGCCGGCGCGAAGATTGGCTCCAGTCCGGCCAGGTAGGACTTGCGGCCGCGATGATGGGCGACCAGCCCGCCGAACAGCTCGGCAACAGCATCCTCGAATTCCTGGTGCGGTATGTCGGCGGGATCGCGGGCGCCATGTTTATCGGGGCCGGCAACCACTTCAAGCGTACGTCCGTTTACGGCGTGCCGGAAGATGCCGCCGTTCCAATGCGCTTCAAGCCGAGAGAAGGTCTTTTGGGACAGGCAGCGTCCGAAGGGCGTTCCATGATCTTCGGGGAGGTGCCCGATAGCTATCTGACGTTCGGTTCCGCACTTGGCCGGGACAAGCCGCGGCATCTGGCCATCTTCCCCGGCAGCATTGATGGGTCGGTCAATTCCGTGATCGAGATCGGCTTCCTGCGCCCCGTGGATGAGCGCGTTGTCACCTTGCTTGAACGCGCATCGGAAGCCGTTGCCATTGCCGTACGCTCAGCCGCCTATCGTGACGAATTGCAAAGCCTGCTGGAAGAAACGCAGCGGCAGTCCGAGGAGCTCCAGACCCAAAGCGAGGAACTGCGTGTCTCCAACGAAGAACTTGAAGAGCAGGGGAGGGCGCTGAAGGAATCCCAGACCCGTCTCGAACAGCAGCAGGCCGAACTCGAACAGACAAATTCGCATCTGGAAGAACAGGCGCAGGAGCTGGAAGCCCAGCGGGACAATCTGGAGCGCGCCAACGCCGCCGTTGAACTGAAAGCGCGCGAACTGGAGCAGGCGAGCCAGTACAAATCCGATTTTCTCGCCAATATGTCGCATGAGCTGAGAACGCCGCTCAATTCGTCGCTGATCCTCGCGAAGCTGCTTGCCGACAACCCTGACGAAAATCTGACAAACGAGCAGGTCAAATATGCCCAGACCATCCAGTCGTCGGGCAACGACCTTCTCAACCTGATCAATGACATTCTCGATCTTTCAAAGATCGAGGCCGGCCACATCGAGGTTCGGCCTGAAACCGTTGTCCTGCAGCGGGTCAGCAACAATCTGCGTCATCTGTTTCAGCCGATTGCCGCCGACAAGAAGCTTGATTTCACGATCGAGATCGACGCGGATTGCCCCGCGACCCTGGAAACGGATTCGCAGCGGCTCGAGCAGATCCTCAAGAACCTGCTTTCCAATGCGATCAAGTTCACCGAGGCCGGCAAGGTGACGCTGTCGATCCGCCGCACCGACCCCGGTCTGCTTGCGTTTTCGGTGAGCGATACGGGTATCGGTATCGCAAAGGAACAGCAACAGAGCGTCTTTGAAGCCTTCCATCAGGCCGATGGTACGATCAGCCGTAAATATGGGGGCACGGGGCTCGGGCTTTCGATCTCGCGGCAGCTTGCCCGCCTTCTCGGCGGCTCGATCGAACTTGAAAGCCAGCCCAATAAAGGCAGCACCTTCACCGTCACCATCCCCGAAGCTTATGATCCGGCAAGGGTTGCTCCGCGTGAGCCGCGGTCGATACCGGCTGTCGCTCAGGTGCCACAGCAGCCCGAGCCGCAGCGGCAGGCGTTTACTCGGCCGGTCCGCACGGTCGAGGATGATCGCGCGGGGTTGAACCAGTCGAAGCGTGTTCTCCTGGTTATCGAGGATGATGCGTCCTTTGCCGCGATCGTGCGCGATCTTTCGCGCGAGATGGGTTTCCAGTCGCTCGTCGCGGGGACCGCGGAAGAAGCATTGAGCCTTGCGAAAGAATACAAGCCCAATGCCGTCATTCTCGATGTCGGCTTGCCGGACCAGTCGGGGCTTGCGGTCCTCGACCGGCTCAAGCATGACGTCAATAGCCGTCATATTCCGATCCACGTCATTTCGGCCGAAGACCACACCGAGACCGCATTTTCCCTCGGGGCGGTTGGTTACGCGGTCAAGCCGATCAAGCGCGAGCAGCTCATCGAAGTCCTTGAAAAACTCGATCTCAAGCTGTCGCAGAATGTGCGGAGAATCCTGATCGTCGAGGACGATCCCGTCCAGCGTGACGCGGTCTCCAAACTGCTCGGGTCGCGCGGCGTGGAGACGGTCACCGCCGGCACGGCGGCGGAATGCCTGGGCCTGCTGAAAGAGCAGACTTTCGACTGCATGGTGCTCGATCTTTCCCTGCCGGATGCATCCGGTTATTCGCTTCTCGAAACGCTGAGCCAGGAAAGCGCCTATGCGTTTCCGCCGGTAATCGTTTACACCGGCCGGGAACTATCGGCGGATGACGAGCAGCGCCTGCGTCGATACTCCAAGTCCATCATCATCAAGGGAGCGAAGTCGCCGGAGCGCCTGCTCGATGAGGTCAGCCTGTTCTTGCATCAGGTGATATCCGAGCTTCCGGACGAACAGCAGAAGATGATCCGCAAGGCCCGCAACCGGGACGCTCTTCTTGAGGGACGGCGCATTCTCGTTGTGGAAGACGATATCCGCAATGTTTATGCGCTGACGAACATACTCGAGCCCCGTGGTGCGATCGTCCAGATCGCGCGCAACGGTCAGGAAGCAATCGCCGCTCTTGAAAAGGCGTCGGGTAATCCGGCCTCGATGATCGATCTGGTTCTGATGGATGTGATGATGCCGGTCATGGACGGCCTGACCGCGACCAGGGAGATCCGCAAGAATCCTGCTTGGAAAAAGCTGCCGATCCTCACGCTCACGGCCAAGGCCATGCCTGACGACCAGCAGCGCTGCATCGAAGCCGGCGCCAATGACTACATGGCAAAGCCGCTGGATGTGGAAAAGCTTCTGTCTCTCGTGCGCGTCTGGATGCCGAAATGAACGATGCAGGGGTGACGGAAAAGGTGGAGGACATCGAGATCCGGCTGCTGCTGGAGGCTCTTTTCCTCACCTACCACTATGATTTCCGCCATTACGCGATGGCATCCGTCAAGAGGCGTTTGAAGCAGGCGCGACAATCCCTGGGCTTTTCTACATTCTCGGCAATGCAGGAAAGCCTGCTTCATGATGCGGAGATGCTGCCGCAGCTGTTGCGATATCTGACCGTTCAGGTCAGCGAAATGTTTCGCGACCCTGGATATTTCAAGGCGCTCCGGGAGCAGGTCATCCCGCATCTGAGAACCTATCCGTCGCTCAAGGTATGGATCGCGGGGTGCAGCGGCGGCGAGGAGCTTTATTCCATGGTCATCCTCTTCCGGGAGGAAGGGCTGGAAGAGCGCACGTTGTTTTATGCAACGGACATCAGCCATGAAGCGCTCGCCACGGCCGAAGCCGGGATATATGCGCTCGACCGCGTGCAGCTTTTCACCGAAAATCACCGAAAATCCGGCGGAAAGTCATCCCTGTCAGATTATTATCAGGCCGCCTATGACAGAGTGTCCTTCGACAAAAGCCTGCGCCGCAATGTCGTCTTTTCGGATCACAGCCTGGTGACCGACGCTGTGTTTGCGGAGATGCACCTGATCTCCTGCCGCAACGTTCTGATCTATTTTGACCGCCCCTTGCAGGATCGCGCGATCGGGTTGTTCAAGGAATCGCTGGCGAGGAAGGGCTTTCTGGGCCTCGGCGCCAAAGAAAGCTTGCGCTTTTCACTCTATGCCGATGCTTTCAGCGATTTTTCCCGCGAGCAGAAAATTTACCAGAGGCTCGGCGGATGATGTCAACCAATCCTGAAGCCGTCGTGATCGGTGCATCGGCCGGCGCCCTCGACGCATTGTCGGGAATTCTGCCGATGCTACCGGAAGATTTTCGGATGCCGGTGATCGTCGTCGTGCATATCCCGCCGGATCGGCCAAGTGCTCTGGCGGATCTTTTTGGAGCCAAATGCCGGCTTGCGGTCAAGGAGGCGGAGGACAAGGAGCCGCTCGCCGGTGGAACCGTTTATTTTGCACCGCCGGACTATCATCTGCAGATTGAAGCCGATAGGTTCCTCTCTCTTTCCTGCGATGAGCCGGTTCTCTTCTCGCGTCCGTCCATTGATGTCCTCTTCGAAACCGCGGCCGATGCGCTAGGTCCATCGCTCGTCGCAATCGTTCTTTCGGGCGCCAACAACGATGGGGCGAGCGGGCTTCGGGCCGTCATCGAGATGGGCGGCATTGGCATCGTACAGGATCCGGCAACAGCATATTCGTCCGCGATGCCGGAGGCGGCTATACGGGCGAACCCGAGCGCACACGTCATGTCGCCGCCGGCGATTGCAGATTATTTGAAGAAAGCTTGAAGTGACCATGGCCCCTGTCCCCTTTCTTCTGGTCGATGATCTTGAGGAAAACCTTCTATCGCTCGAGGCATTGCTGCAGCGCAACGATCTGCTTCTCTTGAAAGCTCGCTCGGGTGACGAGGCATTGGAGATATTGCTGCACCATGATGTGGCGCTGGCTCTGGTCGATGTGCAGATGCCGGGCCTGAACGGCTTCGAACTGGCTGAGCTGATGCGGGGCAATGAGCGCACCCGTCGCGTCCCCATCATCTTCGTCACGGCGGGCAGCGCTGACGGACAGCGCCGTTTTCGCGGTTATGAAGCCGGAGCGGTCGATTTCATCCAGAAGCCGATCGAGCCGGATATTCTGCGCAGCAAGGTCGATGTCTTCTATGAACTCTATAAGCAGCGCCAACAATTGGCGGCCCAGCGGGATGAGCTGGCGGCGCAGGCGGAGGCTCTTCGCGACGCCGCGCGCCACAAGGATGTTCTGCTCAAGGAAATCAATCACAGGATCAAGAACCTCTTCAGCCTGGCGGCAGGGTTGATTTCGCTCAGCGCTCGCCCGGCAAGGTCTGTCGCCGAACTGGAAACCGATCTCAGGTCGCGCATGCAGGCGCTTGCGCGTGCGCATGAGTTGACCTTGCCGGACCTCGCCTCCGGTGGCGACGGGGCGGCGATCGCCACGACCGTCACCGCTCTGCTGAAGGCGATTGTCGCGCCGCATGAACATGCCGAAGCTTCGCGGATCGAGATAAGCGGATCGGATGCACCCCTCACCGGGGCCGCCCTCACGTCGCTGGCCCTGCTTCTGCACGAATTGACGACCAATGCCGCAAAGTATGGCGCGCTTTCCACTCCGGAAGGCAGATTGGCGATCGACGTCGTTGCCACCGAGGGCCTGCTTGAGCTCAACTGGCTTGAACAAGGCATACCACACGATATCGAACCTCCGACGCGGGAGGGGTTCGGCTCGACGCTTGAGAGGGCCGCGCTCCAAGGTTTGCATGG
>JAVBSF010000217.1:0-6328 GCA_031556925.1 Pararhizobium sp. | reverse complement strand
TTCTCGGCTTCCCCATCCCCGCCTGGATCGCGCTTGCCGCCTATATCCTCGGCTGGCTTTTCCTCGAGCGCTCACCCTCGGGCCGCCATGTTCTGGCGATTGGCGACGGCGAGCAGACGGCGGCCCTGATGGGCCTGAAGGTCGAGCGCACCCTGCTTGGTGTCTATGCGACCTCCGGCCTGCTGGCGGGTCTTGCCGGCGTCATTCTTGCCTCGCAATTCGGCGCGGGCCAGCCAACCGAAGGCGTGGGCTGGGAGCTCTTCGCCATCGCCTCCGTCGTCGTCGGCGGCACGCTTCTGACGGGCGGCTCCGGTTCGGTGGGAGCAACGCTTGCCGGCGCCCTGCTGCTCGGCATGGTCTTCAACGTCCTGAATTTCGAAAACGGCCTCGGCTGGATATCGCTGTCGGCCTATTGGCAGTCCGTGATCCGCGGCCTGTTCCTTTTGGTCGTTGTCGTGCTGCAGGCGCGGCTCACGGCAAGATCGGCTGCATAGGCGGGGGCAAACAAGCGGCGTGCGAGGTTGGCCGTGGAGGCGCGTTTGACCGGTCCTCTATTCGAACAGATCCGGATTGTTGGCTTCGATCTGCGGCAGTTCGGTGAGGATGCCGTTGAGATGACGGCGCATCGCCGCCTCGGAGGCGCTGGCGTCGCGGGCATCGATGGCCGCGATGATCGCCCCGTGTTCCTCGATCAGCCGGCTCATCGAATCCGGTTTGCGGAGCTGGAGGTTGCAGACCCGGTCCATATGGGCCTTGATGTCCGAGATGGCGTTCCAGGCCAGGCTGCAGCCGGCGCCTTCGGCAATCGCGATATGAAACTGTTCATCCTCGCGGCGAAAGGCATTGTGGTCGTGCGCTTCCATGGCCGCATTCTGGCGAACCATGATCATGTCGATCCGGCGGCGGGTCCAGCTGTCGAACCCTTCGCTGGCGCGCCGGGCGACAGCGACCTCGATCGCCTCGCGCACGAAGCGCGCCTCCATCATCTGCCGCGCCGAAATGCGGACGACGACGGTGCCGCGATTCGGGCGGATATCGACCAGCTTCGATTTGCCAAGCGCGATCAGCGCCTCCCGCACAGGCTGTCGCGACACGCCCATGCGGGTCGCGATTTCCTGTTCGGAAAGCCGCGTTCCCGGCGCAAGTTCAAGCCGCACGATCTGTTCGCGCAGGTCTCGCTCGACCTGTGCCGCCGCCGTTTCGCCGGTTTCTATCTTCAGGGATTCAAGGTTCATATCTTTCGTCGCCGTCATGCGTTGACATCCAATTTCAACCACCATACAGTACCATACAACTCACGTCCAACATAAATCCGGCACCTCGAAAGTCGGACCAACAGGGAGGGGTCGGCGCACTGCGCCCGGCCTTGGAGAGATATTGCTGTCGAATTTCATCGCACCCGATTCCACTGATGTCCGGCTGAACATTAAAGCCCGCTACAAGATGCTTGTCGATGGCAAGTCCGTTGATGCGGCCTCGGGCAAGACGATCGATCGTGTCAGCCCCGGCCATGCCGGCGTCGTGGTCGGCACCTGGCCGGAAGCCTCTGCCGATGACGTGCGTCTGGCGGTCGCCGCCGCGCGCCGTGCCTTCGATACCGGCCCCTGGCCGCGCATGTCGGGCGCCGAGCGCTCGCGCCTGATGTTCAAGGTGGCGGACCTTATCCTCGTGCATCAGGAAGAACTGGCGCTTGCTGAAAGCCTTGAGGTGGGTAAGCCGATCAATCAGGCGCGTGGCGAAATCGGTTTCTGCGCCGATCTCTGGTCCTATGCGGCCGGTCAGGCCCGCGCGCTGGAAGGCCAGAGCCACAACAATATCGGCGACGATCGCCTCGGCCTCGTGCTGCGCGAGCCCGTCGGTGTCGTCGGCATCATTACGCCGTGGAATTTCCCCTTCATCATCGCCTCCGAGCGCGTTCCGTGGGCGATCGGCGCCGGCTGCACCGTGGTCCTGAAGCCCTCCGAATTCACCTCGGGCACCTCGATCCGCATGGCGGAACTGGCGCGTGAGGCCGGCATTCCCGATGGCGTTTTCAACGTCGTCACCGGTTACGGCGATCCGGCAGGACAGGTGCTGGCGGAAGATCCGGGCGTCGACATGGTTGCCTTCACGGGCTCCGTCCGCGTCGGCACCAAGCTCGGCGAAATCGCCGCCCGCACCGTCAAGCGTGTCGGTCTGGAACTCGGCGGCAAGGGTCCGCAGATCGTTTTTGCGGACGCCGATCTTGAAGCTGCTGCCGATGGTATCGCCTACGGCGTCTATCATAATGCCGGTCAGTGCTGCATTTCCGGCAGCCGGCTTCTGGTTCAGGAAGGCATTCGCGATGCGCTGATGGAGCGGCTGCTGGATATCTCCCGCAGGGTGACCTTCGGTGATCCGCTGAACGAGCGCACCAAGATCGGTGCGATGATCTCGGAAGCCCATGCGCAGAAGGTGCATTCCTATGTGGAAGCAGGGGTCGCTTCGGGCGCAGAGCTGCTTCTGGGCGGCGAGCGGGTCGGCAAGGATGCGGGGCTCTATTATGCGCCGACCGTGTTTGCCGGCGTGAAGCCGGAGATGTCGATTGCCCGCGAGGAAATCTTCGGGCCGGTCCTTTCAACGCTGACCTTCAAGACGGCGGATGAAGCGGTTGCGATGGCAAATGCCTCGGAATTCGGTCTTTCCGCGAGCGTCTGGACCACCAATCTCGAAAACGCCTTGCAGAGCATCCGCCGCATCCGCGCCGGCCGCTGCTGGATCAACAGCGTCATCGACGGCACGCCGGAACTGCCGATCGGCGGCTACAAGAAGAGCGGCCTTGGCCGCGAACTCGGCCGCTACGGTTTCGACGAGTATTCGCAGTTCAAGGGCGTGCACGTCACGCTCGGGCGCCCGGCGCCGTGGTTCACGCCACAATAACGGGAGAAAAAAGGGAACGTTTCCGCCCTTGGAGGAGGGCGGGGAGGTTCAGGAGGAAAACCTCGGCTGGCGTGATCTTTGGTCGGAGCCCGCCAGCCGAGATTTGGGTCTTTCGACCCGGCATTGCACATCCAAAGGGAGGATACGCAAATGAAAATGACCAGGCTCAAAGCCGCAGTGCTTGCTGCGGGCATCGCCACCATGATGACATCGACGGCGCTGGCCGCAGACGTCAAGGCAACGATGATCATCTACCTCGATCCGAGTGTTCAGTTCTTTAACCCCGTGGTGAAGGGCGCGCAAGACGCGGCCGCAGCCTTCGGCGTCGATCTCGATGTTCAGTACGCCAACAACGATCCGGTCCGCCAGAACGACCTGATCGAAAGCGCGACGGCCGCCGGTGTCGATGGTATCGCCGTCGCCATCTCCTCGTCGGACGCGTTTGACGAAAGCATCTGCGCGGCAACCAAGGCCGGTATCGTCGTCATCGGCTTCAACAATGACGACCTCGAAGGCGCCAAGGGCAATTGCCGCCAGGCCTATGTCGGCATGGACGAATTCGCCTCGGGTTATGAACTCGGCAACCGCATGATCAAGGAATTCGGCCTGAAGTCCGGCGATGTCGTCTTCAACCCGCGCGAAATTCCGGAAGCAAGCTTCGCGGTCGCCCGTGGCGGCGGCATCGAGAAGGCGATGACGGAAGCCGGCATCAAGGTCGAGACGGTGCGTGCCGGTCTCGATCCGGCTGAAGCCCAGAACATCATGGCGCAGTTCCTGATCGCCAATCCGAACGTCAAGGCCCTGTTCGGCACCGGTTCGGTCACCTCGACCGTCGGTGCGGGCGCCATCAAGGATGCCGGCGTCAACATCCCGTTCGGCGGCTTCGACCTTGCGGTCGAGATCGTCAATGCGGTGGAATCCGGTGCGATGTTCGCGACCATGGACCAGCAGCCCTACCTGCAGGGCTACTACCCGATCGCCCAGATCGCGCTTGCCAAGAAGTATGGCCTGACGCCGACCGACGTCGACACCGGACAGGGCGCCTTCCTCGACAAGTCGCGCATCAGCGCGGTCAAGCCGATGATCGGCAGCTTCCGCTAACAGCGTCGCAAGGAACCTGCCGGTTTTGCCGGCAGGTTTCCGCTTCCCCAAAACGATCGAGTGCCAGACCGTGACACCTATCCTTTCCGAAAGTGCCGCGCCCCGGTCGCGGACCCAGAGACAATCTCTGCTCAAGCAGATCATGGGCATGCCCGCCGGTGCGATTTTTCTCGTCTTCATGGCGTTGCAGATCGTCTGCATTGCCGGCGCGCTGATCTATCCGGATCAGTTCCGCTATCTTTCGCCGCAGAATCTGACGATCCTGATGAAGGCCGTGCCGGTGCTCGGCTGCCTGGCGCTCGGCGCAGGCGTGCTGATGATTGCCGGAGAATTCGATCTTTCCATCGGCTCCGTCTACACCTTCACCGCCGTTCTGATGGCGACCCTCGTCGAAGCCGGCCTGAGCGCCTTCATCGCCGCGCCGCTCGGCATTCTCACCGGCGTGCTGATCGGCCTGCTCAACGGCAAGATCACCCTGCGCTTCGGGCTACCGTCCTTCATTGTAACACTCGGCGGCCTGTTGTTCTGGCGTGGCGCGGTGCTGCTTTATAATGGCGCGATCCAGGTGCGTTTCGATCCGGAACCTATCTTCTCCAGCCTGTTTTCCGGCACGCTGCTCGGCGTCAATGCCGCCTTCATCTGGATTATTCTGTTCGTCGTCGGCTTCCATTTCCTTCTGCATCGCCACCGCTTCGGGAACCATGTCTTCGCGACCGGCGGAAACCGCGGTGCGGCCGAGGCGATCGGCATCAACACCGACCGCGTCAAGATGATCGCCTTCGCGATTGCCGGTGGCATGGCGGCGATTGCCGGTATTCTCGCCACGGCGCGTGTCGGCAGCGTTCAGCCGGGCCAGGGTGCAGGCCTCGAACTCCAGGCGATTGCTGCCTGCGTGATCGGCGGACTTTCCCTGCGCGGTGGTCGCGGCTCGATCATCGGCATCTTCCTTGGTGTGCTCCTGATCCACACCATGACCGACGTGCTGCTCTTGCTGCGCGCACCCGGCTTCTATCTCGATATGTTCATCGCGACGCTGATCGTGCTGGCCGCCATCTTCAACCATCTCATCGAGCGGCGGGGTCTGGCGTGATGTCCAATCTACTCGAACTGCACAACATATCGAAAAGCTTCGGCGCGCTGACGGCGCTGCGCAATCTCAGCTTCCACATCGGCGAGGGTGAAGTGGTCGGCCTGCTGGGCGACAACGGCGCCGGCAAGTCGACGACGGTCAACCTGATCTCCGGCATTCACAAGCCGACCGAGGGTTACCTCAGCGTCGACGGCAAGAAGACGATGTTCACCTGCCGCTCGGACTCCGCCGATGCCGGTATCGAGACGATCTATCAGCACACAGCTCTGGTGGATTCGCTCTCGATCACCCGCAACATCTTCATGGGGCGCGAGCTGACGGATCGCTTCGGTTTTCTCCGCCAGGCCGAGATGCGCGAGATCGCCATGGATGTGTTGCAGAACGCCGTGCATATCTCGGGCATCGACTCTCCGGATACGCTCGTCGGCAATCTCTCCGGCGGCCAGAAGCAGGCCGTCGCCATCGCCCGCGCCGTCTACTTCAAGAAGCGAGTACTGCTGCTCGACGAGCCGACCTCGGCACTCTCCGTGCGCGAGACGGAAGCTCTGCTCAATCAGGTGCTCAAGCTCAAGGCGGAGAACGTCTCCAGCGTGCTGGTGACGCACAACATCTACCACGCCTATCAGGTCTGCGACCGCTTCGTGATCATGAGCCACGGCACCAAGGTTTTTGACGTCCGCAAGGCCGATACGACCATCAACCAGCTGACAGAATATGTCGTGCTGACCTGATCCCTTTAAAGACAAGAGGCACATGCCGTGACAATTTCCGTATCAGTACGACAGGTCGTTGGGCCGGAGGATACCGCGAGGCGCGATACGCAGGGTCTGCGCGATGGCTTCGTGATCGAGGAGCTTTTCCGCCCCGATGAAGCCAATCTCACCTACAGCCATCTCGACCGCATGATCGTCGGTGGCATCACGCCGGTTTCAGGGGCCTTGACCATCGAACGCGTTGCCGAGACCGGCACGGATGCATTTCTGGAACGCCGGGAAGCGGCCATCATCAATATCGGTGGACCCGGTGCCGTCAGCGTCGGTGGAAAGACCTATGACCTCGGAGTCCAGGAAGAGCTTTACGTCGGCATGGGTGAAGGTGCCTTGAGCTTCACGAGCAGCAATCCGGCTGAGCCGGCCCTGTTCTATTTCCTCAGCGCCCCCGCCCACCGGACTTGCCCAACCGTACTCATCACCCGCGACATGGCCAAACAGGTAAAGGTCGGCTCGGCGGACGAATCCA
>JAVBSF010000354.1:0-12083 GCA_031556925.1 Pararhizobium sp. | reverse complement strand
TCTTTCGGTGCAGGCGCAGGTTCTGAACCTGTTGTCCGACCTGCAGGACGAGTTCCAGCTGACCTACGTCTTCATCAGCCCCGACCTGTCGGTGGTGCGCTACATCGCCGATGATGTGATGGTGATGTATTATGGCGAGGCCGTCGAATACGGCAGCCGCGAGGAGGTCTTCGCAGACCCCAAGCACAGCTACACCAAGACGCTGTTCGCAGCGACGCCGCGCGCCGATGTCGAGAGCATCAAGGCGCGGCTTGCGAAGAAGGCGGCAGCTTAGAAACAGCGGGCCGCTCGCTCCGTCGTTCCCTCTCCCGGCGTGCGGGGAGAGGGCTAGGGAGAGGGGCAAAGCTCTCATCCTCGAAGATGCTGCGGTTCCTGCGTGCCCCTCATCCGCCCTTTGGGCACCTTCTCCCCGTTTTACGAGGAGAAGGGATAAGCTGCGGCCTGTTGGCCTCATCCTGTCTTTCGTGTAAACGAACCCCGCCCGCTCTGAATTTTGCTTTCTGTGGCAGGCACCGATCCGCCGCCGGAACCCGTCCGGCCGTCAATCCGAGGAATAAGACCATGGAAATCAAACGTTTCGAAACTGGCCCCCGCATGAGCCAGGCCGTCGTCCACAACGGCACCGTTTACCTTGCCGGCCAGGTCGGCAATGCCGGCGACGATGTTGCGACCCAGACCGAGCAGGCGCTTGCCGAAGTCGATCGTCTTCTGGCGCTCGCCGGCACCGACAAGAGCCGCATCCTCAACGCCACGGTCTGGCTGGCCGATATCTCCGATTTCTCCAAGATGAACGCCGTCTGGGATGCGTGGGCCTCGCCGGGCAACACGCCCGCCCGCGCCACCGGTGAAGCCAGGCTGGCAACGCCGGAATATCTGGTCGAAGTGATCGTTATCGCGGCGCTCTAATACGTCTTTACATCCTTTGCGATGTGAAAACCCGATCGCCCGGCACGCCTCGCGCTGCCGGGCTTTTCGTTGTGGGGCCGGCTTTCACCAGCATTGCGCAAATTCGCCCAATCCCTTGGAACAAAGGGGCTCGAGCCGCGTTTCTCCCTCGAATTTCCGGACATGAAATCGAATCCATGGAGGAATGCGCCATGCTGTACTGGCTTCCCAGAGTATGCCTGTTTGCGTTGATCGGTGCCGTCATCGGCCTTGGC
This sequence comes from Pararhizobium sp., assembly GCA_031556925.1. Classification (GTDB taxonomy): domain Bacteria; phylum Pseudomonadota; class Alphaproteobacteria; order Rhizobiales; family Rhizobiaceae; genus Pararhizobium. The sequence continues at coordinate 10,923 of JAVBSF010000354.1, read as the reverse complement.
GCCCTACCGGCGACCTCGGAGGATATCGCCAACACCCTGATCGTTGTGCTTTTGGGGCTCGGCCTTTTTTCCATCACCGTGCAGATTTTTCCGCCCGAGCATCACTAAGGCCTTGCCCGGTATCAACTGAAATTTGTTTCCTTTTTCAACGCAGTCTGTACTCTCCCCGTACAAGGTGTCTCGCGATGGGCGATCGATCGTTTCGGCGATCGAAAAGCGAGGCCGAATTGCGCAAGCGGGGTCGCTTGAAAAGGAGGGGTGATGGCGGCGGTGCCAACCGGGTTTTCCCGGACCGTCCCCCTCAGTCTTTTTGCCGGGGCCCTTCTTCTGCTCGGGCTCGTGCTGGCTGCGCTGGTTTTCGCCTCCATGACCCGCGAGAATTCCTCCGAGGCGCTGGAGGCGGCGCAACTCAACAATCGCACCGTGCTGCTTCTCAGTCTGCTGCAAGATGCCGAAACCAGCCAGCGCGGTTTCGTCCTGACCGGCGAGCAGAAGTACCTGACCGATTTCAATCGCGCTGCGGCGCTGGTCAATCTTCAGTTTCTGAGCTTGAAACAGGATCTCGGCGCGGTCGCCGTCGGGACGGAGACGATCAACCGGCTACAAGCTCTCGTGGCGAGCAAGCTGCAAGACATGACGAAAACGACGAACCTCAAGCAAAGGAAGCTGGATTCGGAAGCGATTTCGGCCGTAACCGCCGGGGACGGACAACGGCTGATGACCGAAATCCGGCAGATTATCACCCGCATCGACGCGATCACCAGCAATGTGGGCTTTCATAAGAGCCGGGATCTGACCGATGCGACCTGGATGCTGCTGGCGACGATCGGGATCGGCGCCGTGCTGCTCGTGCTTCTCGTCGGCGGCGCCATGCGGTTGGTGACGGGGCATTCGGTGCAGATCGAAAGCGCGCGGTTGCAGCTTGCCGAACATAACGACACGCTTGAAGGCAAGATCCGCCAGCGTACGCAGTTTCTCGAGCGCGCCAACCGCGAACTGCAGAGCTACAGTTACATCGTCAGCCACGATCTTCGCGCGCCGCTGGTCAACATCATGGGTTTCACGTCGGAATTCGAGCGGGCGGCGGAGGTCTTCCGGGTTTTTCTGCAGACCTTGCCGCCGGGCGGAAGCGAGGCAGAGCGGGCCGCGCGCGAGGCCGTCGAGATCGATATTCCCGAAGCTCTCGGCTTCATCCATTCCTCCACCAAGCGGATGGACGAACTTATCAACGAGATCCTGAAGCTGGCCCGCGCCGGCAGCCGTCAGCTGCATTCCAACGCTGTCGACCTGAAATCCCTCTTTTCCGAAATCGTCGCAACCAACAAGCATGGCGCCGACGAAACGGATGCGACGATCGTGATCGCGCAGGATTTACCGGTCGTCGAGACGGATCGGCTTGCATTGCAGCAGGTTTTTGGCAACCTTATCGACAATGCCTTGAAATATTCGTTTGCAGGGCGCCCACCGGTCATAAATGTCACGGGAAGGATCGCCGGAAGCGAAGCGATCATCGAAGTGACCGACAATGGTCGCGGTATTGCCGAACAGGACCTCGAACGGATTTTCGAGCTTTTTCGCCGGTCCGGCCCGCAGGACCGTACCGGCGATGGCGTCGGCCTTTCGCATGTGAGGGCGCTGGTGCGCCGTCTCGGCGGCGATGTGACCGTCCGCTCCGTTCTCGGCACCGGAACCACATTCACCGTCACCTTCGCGGCGAAATTCCGGCAGGAAAGGGGGGAGGAAGATGACAGCGGTTCAGTCGGTAACGATCATCATGGTCGAGGATGACGAGGGACATGCGCGCCTGATCGAAAAGAATATCCGGCGGGCGGGTGTGACCAACGAAATCGTCTCTTTTCTGGACGGTTCCTCGGCGCTAGGCTATTTCCTGGGCGAAGACGGAACCGGCGCGCAACATGGCGGGCGACCGCTTCTGCTTCTGCTTGACCTCAACCTGCCGGATATGACCGGCATCAACATCCTGGAGCGTCTGCGGGCCAGCGAGCATCTGAGGAGGATGATGGTCATCGTGCTGACGACCACCGACGATCCCTCCGAAATCCACCGATGCTACGATCTCGGCGCCAATGTCTATGTGACCAAACCTATGCAATATGAAGCCTTCGTCAATGCAATCCGGCAGCTTGGCCTGTTCCTGTCCGTCGTCACCGTGCCCGAGGTTGCCTGATGCATGAAACCGAAGATGCGGTGACCGTTCTCTATATTGACGACGACGAGGCGCTGGGGGTGCTGATCCGCCGCAACCTTGGCCGCCTCGGGCTGACGGTGATCAATGCGAGGGATGGCGAGAGCGGTCTGGCGTTGCTCGACGAGGGCGGCATCGATGCCGTGGCGCTCGATCATTTTCTGACCACCGAAACCGGCCTGGATATCCTGCCGCGGATCGTCGAGCGTCCCCATCATCCCCCCGTCGTCTATGTCACGGGCGTCGGCGAGACGGCCGTCGTGGCCGAGGCGCTGCGGCGCGGGGCGGTAAACTGGATCACCAAGGACATATCCTCCGAATTTTTCAGCCTGCTGGCCGATGCGCTTCGCGAAGCCGCAAGACGGCATCCCGCCTCCGCCGGCACTTCCTGACGCGCCGCCGCCTCCGGAACATTTTCCGCCGCCGCGCGTTTACGGGCGCCACTGTGCCGGCAAAGGCCGGGTAAAGGAGCGGGAAAGAATGGGGGCGTTGTTTTCGCCGGAGCGGCAGTTCAAGACCAAACGCAGATATGCGGAGATCGAAACCGAGGTTCTGTCCGCGGATTTGCCCCTCGTTTCGCCGCCGAAAACCGGGCTTGATCTCGTCGTCGCCTGGAGCATCGTCGGAACCTTCGTCATTCTGGCATCGGCCGTCATCTATCTGATGGAAACGATCCTGATGCCGATCACGCTCGCCATCGTCGTCGGCATGGTACTCGGGCTTGCCGCTGACCGGCTCTCCAAATTCGGTCTGCCGCCGGCGATGGGCGGCGTCCTGCTCGGTCTTGTTTTCGTCGTCGGCGTGTTTTTCCTGATCAACGCACTGGTAGAGCCTTTGAGCGCGCTGGCGGGACAGGCGCCGGGGATGATCGAGCGGGCGATGGAGCGGGTTCTTCCCTATTTCGAACGCTTCCAGTGGGTGCGCTCCGCCCTCGAAGGCACCGACGAGAAGGCGCTTGCCGATATGGCGATGCAGAATGCCGGCACGATGCTCGGCGTGGTCGCCTCCGGCCTGACGCCGGCCTTCGTCCAGACGATGGTTTTTCTCGCCGCGCTCGGGCTTTTCCTTCTGGGGCGCGCCCAGTTGCGCAAGACCATCATCCTCGCCTTTGCGACGCGCGAACGCCGCCTTGCCGCAATCCGCATCATGAACGCCATCGAAAGCGCGGTCGGCTTCTATTTTTCGACCGCGAGCGTTATCTACATGGCGCTGGGCTCGATCACCGCCTTCATCGCCTTCGTCGGCGGGCTCACCATGGCGCCGCTCTGGGGGCTCGTGGCTTTTATTTCCAGCTTCATTCCGTATCTCGGCGTGACGGCGATGACGATCGCGCTCTTTTGCGCGGGGCTGATGACCCATGACGCCCTGCTGCTCGCCGTGCTTCCCGCGGCGGCGTTCTTCCTGCTGCATCTGGTCATGGAAAATCTCGTGACGCCCGCCATTCTCGGCCATCGACTGGAGATCAACCCTTTCATCATCTTCACGGCCATCGTCTTCTGGACATGGATGTGGGGAGCGGTGGGGGCCATGCTGGCCATGCCTCTTTCGCTGATCGCGATGACGATTTTCGAAGAGGTCAGGCCGCATGCGCCGGAGCGCCAGCTTCCGGCCTGAGTTTTCCCGCTCCGTCCGACCGAAAGGCTGTCGATGTCGCGATCGATGAAAATGAACGATAGTGGACAACAGTCCGATCTGCATACGGGCGTCGCGCCGTGGGGTTCAGGCGGACGACGTCCGGCCCCCGAAAAACTTCGCGACAGTATGAAAACCGATGTGCTGGTTGTCGGCGGCGGCATCACCGGCTCGATGATCGCCCAGCATCTTTCCGAAAAAGGCCTCGACGTGGTGGTCGCGGATCGGGAAAGGCCGGGCCTGGGCAGCACGGCTGCAAGCACCGCCATGCTGTTGTGGGAGATAGACAAGAGCCTTGGCGATCTGACGCAGGTCTACGGCTTCGATCGGGCCGTCGAAATCTACCGGCGCAGCCTTGAAGCGATGAGGGGTCTGGCCGCTCTGGTCGGGCAGCTTTCCTTCGATTGCCGCTTCGTCCCGCGCCCCACACTTTTTCTGGCGGCGGAGGAGGGGGGCGCCGGTACGCTGGCCGACGAGCATCGCCTGCGCCAGCGGGCTGGATTGCCGGGACATTATCTCGATCACGCCACACTACTCTCGCGCTTCGGGCTCGACCGTGCCGCGGCAATCTATTCGCCGGAGGCGGCCGAGGCGGATCCTATGCTGCTTTCCTGGAGGCTGCTCAGGGATGCAATCGGTCGAGGCGCGCATTTCATCGATGCCGAAATCACCGCCTATGATCACGGCTCCCGCCGGGTCATCGCGGAAACCGATAGCGGTCTGATCGTCGAGGCGCGATATGCCGTTCTGGCCACCGGCTATATCATGCCGGATTTTCTGAAAAGCGACTTGCATCGCACCGTGTCGAGCTACGCTATCGCTACCAGCGCCGGGCAGAGGCTCTGGCCGGAAGCGGCGCTGATATGGGAAGCGTCGCAAGACTATCTCTACGCGCGGACCACAGTCGATGGCCGCATCGTTGTCGGCGGAGCAGACGACGACACGACGGATTCAGATGAGCGTGCCAAAAGGCTGGCGGCAAAACAGTCATATCTGACGGAGCGGCTGGCCCGGCTCTGGCCCAACGCAGCACCGATGGCGGATTACAGCTGGTCGGGAACATTTGGAGAAACAGTGGACGGCTTGCCCTTGATCGGCCCTGTCCCCTCCATGCCGCGCATCCTTGCCGCCTACGGATATGGAGGCAACGGCATAACCTTCAGCTTCATGGCGTCGCGTATGCTGGCCGCGCTGGTCGCGGGCGAGCGGCAGGCATGGTTCGAGAGCTTCGCGCTCGACCGCCCGTCCGTGCCTGCTTGATCCTCTTGCCTGCTTAAAGCATGTCTCGCAAAACTGTGCGGCGGTTTTGCGAAAAGACATGCGCAAAAACAAAAATCTAAAGCGTATGAGCGAATCTGAAAGATCGCGATACGCTTTAGCGCTTGCGCGGCGAATGGGCGTTCTCGTCGAAGAACAGCGCCTGGCTGATCAGCGCCTTCACCATGTCCGGATTGAACGGCTTGGTCACGAGGAAGGCCGGTTCCGGCTTGGTGCCGGTCAGCAGCCGCTCCGGAAAGGCGGTGATGAAGATCACCGGCAGCGTCGCGTCGCGCAGGATTTCGTTTACGGCGTCGATGCCCGAGCTGCCGTCGGCAAGCTGGATGTCGGCGAGGATCATCCTGGGCCTGGTTCGCTCATAGAGCGCCACGGCCTCCTCATGGGTGCGCGCCACGCCGGCGACATGATGGCCGAGGCTCGATACCATGTCCTCGATGTCCATGGCGATCAGGGGCTCGTCCTCGATGATCATGATCTCGGTCGCGACCTGAGCGGAGATGTCTTCCGAGGCCTGATCGAGCAGGGCTTCGACCTCTCGCTCGGATACGCCGAGGATCGCCCCGGTCTCGGCCATGGAGAAACCCTCCACCGACGAAAGCAGGAAGGCCTTGCGCGCGGCGGGCGAGATATTGGCGAGATTGGCTGCAGCCCGCGCTTCCCAGCCGAAGGGGGAAGGCGTGTCGGGCAGGCTGATCGTCACCTTGTCGAGCTGGCTGCAAAACAACTTGAACACGGCGACGCGGTCGCTCAGCCCTTCCGGAAAAAGCGAGATGTCGGCGATCAAGGCTTCCAGCATGGCGGCGACATAGGCATCCCCGGAGGCCTGCGAGCCGGTGACCGCCCGCGAAAAGCGGCGCAGATAAGGGAGATGGGCGGCGATGCGCATTGAAAGTGACATTCAAGACTTCCTTCAGTATGATGCCGGATATTTACCGAAGCCGGCGTCCACGAATTGCTTATCGCAACGGTTTGAACATTTTTTCCGGTGTAAGGGAAGTTTTGAAACGAAGGTGACGCGCCGGGGAGCGTTGCCTATCCAGAACGATATTGCGGGCGGGCTGCGATAGGTTTTCGGTCGGGCGGAAGTGAGCTTTTTCGATGAATGATGTGCCGAAACAACAGCGCCGTGCGCCGGCTCCCATTCGCGGCGTCCGGTCCGACCCGAACAGCCAGATCGCGTCCAGGCTCAAAACTCTCTATACCTCCGTCGAGCAGGAACCCATTCCTGATATTTTTCTCGATCTCCTCGATCAGCTCGATCGCGCCGAGCGCGCCAGCAAGGGCTGATCGTCTCGCTTCATTCTTCGCGACCATAAGAACGGACTAGGCCCGTTTTTTATTGGCGACGGATCGTCGTTCTGTCGAGCCGTCAATGGCGAAGGCCGGAACAAAAGAGCCACCGAAACGTTTTCTGGCAGAGTGATAACCTAAGGAGAATCCTCATGCTCTATTACGCTCTTGTCTTTCTCGTGGTCGCGATTATTGCCGGTGTACTCGGCTTCGGTGGTATTGCTGGCGCTTCGGCCGGTATCGCGCAGATTCTGTTCTTCCTGTTTCTGGCCTTCCTCGTGATCTCGCTGGTTGCCGGCTTGGTCCGCCGGACCTGAACGGCCGCTGACCGGTAAAACCATTTCATCCAAAAGGAAGCGATACGCGGTGTCGCTTCCTTTTTTCATTGCGCGTGCGGCCAGCCGTATCGTCTTGATGAACCTGGGCGGCTTGGCTATGGATGGGCCATGGCAAACATGGTCTGTGGACGAAGGAATGGAGCGCGCCAAAAAATGAAATCGCTGGAACTGTTCGTCGAGCGCATCATCCTGTCGAGCCGCTGGCTTCTGACGATTTTCTATCTCGGGCTGGCCGCCGCTCTGGGCATCTACGGCATCTCCTTCATCTACAAATTCGTGAAGGTTGCCGGTTCCGTTTTTGTCTATGACGACGCCCAGATGATTCTGGCCATGCTCGGGCTGATCGATGCGGCGCTGGTCGCAAGCCTGATCGTCATGGTGATGATTTCCGGCTACGAAAATTTCGTAAGCCGCTTCGACGATCAGGACACCGAATTGTCCTTCCTTGGCAAGCTCGATGCCGGAAGTCTTAAAATCAAGGTCGCCTCGTCGATCGTCGCCATCTCCTCCATTCATCTGCTGCAGATTTTCCTGAACACCCAGCAATATACGCCGCAGCAACTGATGTGGGCCACGATCATGCATCTGGCCTTCGTCATTTCGGCGGTGCTGCTCGGATATCTGGAGCAGATCATGAGCAAGCTGAAGAAATAATCCGCTTAAGCGTTTCCGGCAAACGGTCACGCCGTTTTCCGTCAGGCAATGCGGTAAAGCAATCCAGGGGCAGACAGAGAGGGCGCACATGAAGGCTGATATCGTTGTTCTCGGGGCAGGCATCGTCGGCTTGTCGAGCGCCATCCATCTCGCCCGCCGCGGCAAATCGGTCGTGCTGCTCGACCGGCGCGGCGCCGGCGAGGAAACGTCCTTCGGCAATGCCGGCCTGATCCAGCGCGAAGGCGTGTTTCCCTACGGTTTCCCGCATGATTTCGGGGCGCTGTTCCGCTACGCGCTGAACAACACGATCGATGCCCATTATCATTTCAAGGCATTGCCGAGCCTCGTGCCTTTCCTTGCGCGCTACTGGTGGCATTCCGGCTTTACCCAGCACAGCCGCATCGCCCGCATGTATGCGCCGCTGATCGAAAACTCGATTACCGAACATGAAGACCTGATCAATGCCTCCGGCGCGGGCGAGCTGATCCGCAAGGACGGCTGGATGAAGGTATTCCGCACGGAAAAGGCGCGTGATGCCGCCTACAAGGACGCCGAGCAGCTTTCGATCGGCTTCGGCGTCAACCATCAGAAGCTTTCAGCCGCCGAACTGAAGGCTCTCGAGCCCTCGATCACGGCGGAACTCGTCGGCGGCCTGCGCTGGACCGATCCATGGTCGATCCGCGATCCACACAGTCTCAACAAGGCCTATCTCGCCTATTTCCAGTCGCTCGGCGGACGGCTCGTTTCAGGCGACGCGGCAACACTCGAACACGTTCTGGAAGGGCCGGGCTGGCGTGTCGCGACCCCCGAAGGACCGCTGGAAGCCAATGACGTCGTGGTCGCGCTTGGTCCCTGGGCCAATACCGTGACGCGCAAGCTCGGCTATCACTTCCCGCTTGCCGTCAAGCGCGGCTATCACATGCACTATGGCGCACAGGAAGGCGCTGTCCTCAACAACTGGGTTCTGGATGCGGAAAAGGGGTATTTCCTCGCGCCGATGCTGCGCGGTATCCGCCTGACCACGGGGGCAGAGTTTGCGTTCCGCGACTCGCCGAAAACGCCGGTTCAGCTGACGCGCGCCGAACCGGTGGCGCGAGAGTTTTTCCCGCTTGCAGAGCGGCGCGACGATGAGCCGTGGATGGGCGCGCGCCCCTGCACGCCGGATATGATGCCGATCATCGGCAAGGCGCCGCGTCATCAGGGCCTGTGGTTCGCCTTCGGCCACGCGCATCACGGCATGACCCTCGGCCCGGTAACAGGCCGCGCGCTCGCAGAAGCCATGCTGGGCGAGAAAACCGTTGTCGACCTGAAACCTTTCAGGCCGGACCGCTTCCTGGCCTGATCCCTCCTGGGGCAAATGGTGGAGCGCTGTGCAGAACAGCGCCCGCCGATGAGCCGTCTCCCGGTTCAAGCGGAGAGCGAATTTTCTTGAGATAGCCCGTACCGATATAAAGAAAGCGGAAGCCTGTGGCTTCCGCTTTCGGAAAGACGGAGAGTGGCGGTTAATTCTGCGGAGCCGGTTCGCTCGCCTGCGGTGTCGTGCCCGTTGCCGGCTGCTGCTGGTCGGTTCCGGTTGCCGGGGCGGGCTGGGTCGCCGTGCCAGTGGTATCCGGGGCCGTGCTGTCCGGGGTCGTGGTCGTCGAATCGGGTGCCGCACCGGTATTCGGGGTTGCTTCCGGCGTGGTCGTCGTATCGCTCGCGGGCGGTGTTACCGTATCCGTTGTAGCGGGGGGTGTAGCGGTGTCGGTCACCGCCGGATCGCTGGCCTGCTCGCCGGGCAGCCAGAAGAGGAGTGCCAGAACGACGCCCGCCAGCAGGACGATAAGGACAGGCCACATGCTTCGCGCTTCACGCGGCGGCGAAATGGCGGCGCTGTTGAGGTCGCGCTGACGCTGTTCGGCGGCGGCTCTCTCGGGGTCGGTCACCGGCGCGCCGGTCACGGGATCAACGCGCTGCGAAGCCTGTTCGGCCGGCCAAGAGGCCGGATTGATGGGGCGGCTGTCATTGGGGTCGAAACGCTGGTTCATGGATTTATCCTTTCGAAGCTGGTTCTTACGGGGGCGCAAGACATCGACTGGAAAGGAAACGTCCGTGACCCGTTAAAGTTCCGGGTGCGTCAGATGAGCGATGATCGCCTGCCAAGAAGCCGGCATTCAATGCAACCCAACAGCCGATGATATCCGGGATCGTTTACAATAATAAACCACATGGTTCGGCGGCGGGCGGCTAGTGCCACTCAAGCCAAGGGCATATGAGTCCGCTTCACCGAAGAATGTCGGCGCCTGGCCAAACGCCAGGGTGACGTGCCGCTCTAAGTTACGAATGCCGTATATCTTGAGGTGCTAAAGTTTTCGAAAGTGCTGATAGGATCGAAAGAGGAGATTGGCTGGGGAACCTGGACCCTGCACGATCCAGATTCCGTCGCCGTTAACTCAATGAAATCAGTGCCTCACTATTGAAATTGTACTGAGAATTGTAGCAACGGTTTGTATGCCCGAATGGTCCTTACAGCGCCCCCCTCTGCCGTCTTAACTCGATGTCGGTCTGCATCTGGAACAGCATGTTTTGCGTAACGCGCGGATCGACCATTTCGGCATTGAACGCGACTGCCGTCACCGCAATCGCGCCGGAAGCGAATGCCGGATCGCCGGGCGGCAATTCCGCTGGCTCTCGAACCTTCATCTGGAAAGCGACCTCGTTCGTCACTTGGGTCATCGGATCGAGGCGCGTGGTGCGGACGACGAAGGAACGGTCGTTCTCCGGTTCCCAGACGACTTCATTGTTGTTGGTGAGCATGTAGCGTTCGAATTCGTCAAGGGTGAAATTCAGGTTAAGCGAGGTCATGCCCTCGGTCATCACTTTGCCACGCAATATCGGCGAAGGCTCTCCACCGGGAAATGCCGCTGCCGCCCGGCGTTGCGCGATCTGCGTCGGCAGGTCGGGCCGGGTCACAATCTTGTATCCGGTCATGAGGACGGTGAAGCCTGCGGCAAGTGTGAAGGCAAACTTCCACGATTTGAAATATTCGGCATTCATTAGGAAACTCCATGTGGCGTACTGCGCCCGAAGGTGGTTGTCAGGGAAACGGTGAGGAAACTAGGCGATGGGTTCGACGCGTAGCCAGTTGCTTGCCGGAATGTCCTTGACGAAGGCCCGCCCGCTAAACGGCGTGCCGTCCGTCAAACGGGCCTCGATCCGGTATTCGGTCAGGAAATCCCCGTCGAAATACACGTCGTAGGCTTCGAGCAAACGCGCATGGCCTGCGGGGATGGGGCCAAGGCGCTTGTCTCCAAGCGTGGTTTCGATCAGTTCGCCGCCGATGACGGTCGAGCCCCGGTTGGTCACGCTGGCGGCGAGAAAGTCGCTTCCGGTGCCATTGGCGAGGTAAAGCGGAATGTTGCCGTGTACCCATTGCTTGCCGAAATGCAGGGCAACAGGGAAAGGACAGGTGGAAAGCGGGATCAGGTCCGGCCATTCATAGGCTTTGCGATAGGCCACCTCATAGGGAATATCGGTGAATTCCGG
>JAVBSF010000530.1:0-2579 GCA_031556925.1 Pararhizobium sp. | reverse complement strand
TGGATTTGACCGCACCACCGGAAAAGTTAGTATCGATACAGTCGAAGGTGCTGCGCAGCAATATCTTTACGCCTCTCAGCTAGCAAATCTAGTCGGTTGTGCATTTGGTGCCGAGTGCAAAAGCGGCAATGACCGCACAGGCACGGCCATGGCTTTAAAATGTGCCCAAGAGGAATTTGCTCAAATTAAACAAAGACCATTCGACCCACAATCTCAAGGCGCTGACTTACAAGATTTTAAGCTCATTTTTGTTAAATATATCATAACCTTAGCAGAGCCCAATGTCGCAGCTTCCAGAGGCAAAGCAGAGGGCAAGCCTCCTGTATTAAAAACTGGAGGACACCCCGTTTTTAATTATTTTGCAAAAGACAATGAGGGCAAGTGGTTAAAAGTACCAGTTCCTCCTCACTTGAGTGCTGAAGCTACGCCCACCTCAGACTCCTTGAGTGTGGAGGATGTGGTCACTTTGGTATAAATGGTTTATTCATGAATCTATCCGTTCAAATCAAAAATCTATTGTTTTTGTTGATAAACCCCTGAGGCGTTTATCAACTGCTAGGGCATGCTCCTTTGTGATTTCTCTTGCAAAGATCCTTAAGCCAAAGTAGAAGGATTTTTTAAAAGAGCTATCACAAACAGGTTGCAATATGTCACTGCCATTACATATCGCTTTGGTATTTGCAACAGTTTTAGCTGTATCCAGCTGTCGCGATATACCGAAGGTTTCCAGCAGCAATCCCCTGTTAAGCCATGTAGAAGTCGATGTTGTCAGAATTACACCACAAAACTTGCCAGCGCCTTTCGAATTTATTGGTGTACTTAGCGCCTTTCACCGCGTCGAGGTGCGTTCTCGTGTTGAAGGAGTTCTTTTAGAAAATGCTTATCAAGAAGGTCAACTTGTCCAAAAAGGCGATATTCTCTTTCAAATTGACCCTCAGCCTTACGAGGCTAAACTTGAGAATAGCAAGGGCGATCTAGATGCTGAACAGTCGAACTTATGGCAAGCTACCCAAACCGTCAACCGCTTAAAAACTGTCTTTGAGCAAAAAGCAGCAAGCCGCAAAGACTTCGAAGAGGCCATCGCTCAAGAACAAATCGCCCAAGCACATGTTAATTCCGCCAAGGCGCGCGTCAAACAAGCTGAACTTGATTTGAGCTACACTGTCATTAAAGCTCCTATCACAGGTATTGCCGGCGAGACGACCTACAGTGAGGGCTCTCTCATCGATCCTTCCAGCAGTAAATTTCTAACACAAATTGAGACTATCGATCCGATTTCAGTAAATTTTCATATCTCCGAAAGCGATGTCTTAAAACAGCGCCGCGACGTCGACAAGGGCCTTTTAATCCTCCCCCCAAGCAATGAATACAACATCGAGCTCACCTTAGCCGATGGCACAGTTTATCCTATCATGGGCAAATTAGACTACACATCGCCAACATTTCGTCCTGAGACTGGCACAATCTCCATGAGGGCCACTGTGCCAAATCCTGAAAGCCTCTTGCGGCCAGGCCAATTTGTCCGTGCCAACCTGATTGGCGCTCATCGACCTAACGCCATCGCCATTCCGCAGCGCGCCGTGCTACAGGGAAGCCAAGGTATGTATGTCTACCTTGTCAAGGATGGCAAAGCTGTCAGGCAAAATGTCGAAGCTGGCCCTTGGTATAATCGCGAGTGGATCATCGACAAGGGGTTGAGAGATGGAGATTTGGTAATTGTCGATGGTTTAGATAAAATAACTTCAAACACACCTGTAACCGTTATGACAACTACCATCCCATAGGCTGCTAATGTTTACAGGCTTCTTTGTCGATCGTCCAATTTTTGCCTGCGCCATCGCCCTATTGATCACCTTTGCTGGCCTCATTTCCCTAAGAGTTTTACCTCTCGAAGAATACCCACGCATAAATCCCCCACTGATAACGGTCACTGCTAATTACCCCGGAGCTGATGCTGCCACCATCGCCACCACGGTATCTACACCTTTAGAAAGGCAAATCAACGGCATCGAAGACATGCTCTATATGTCTTCACGCAGCTCCTCCGATGGTGAGATGACCTTAAATATCTATTTCGACATTGGCACAAATGTCGACTTAGCCCAAATCAATGTGCAAAACCGCATCAACAGCGCCATTATAAAGCTCCCCAGTGAAGTGCAGCGCCAAGGGATCACCGTCAAAAAGCAAGCTTCGGGATTTTTAGAAATTATCGCCCTGCATGCCCCTACTGAGCAGTATAGCGATATCTTTACCAGCAACTATGCCAGCTTAAATATTGTCGATGAGCTGCTGCGCACAGATGGCGTGAGTGAAGCTTCAATCATTGGCGCTCGCGAATACTCGATGCGCTTGTGGCTTAAACCGGATCTGATGGCGCAGCTTGGCGTGACAACACAAGACATCATCAATGCTGTGCGCGAACAAAATGCTGATTACGCCATCGGCAGCATCGGTCAGCCTCCCACAAGCTATCCCGTTGAACTTGCTTTACCAATTGTCACTCAAGGGCGGCTGGCAACCCCCAGCCAATTTGAAGAAATTGTCCTACGTGCCAAGCTAGATGGCTCTAGAGTTTT
>JAVBSF010000240.1:0-8523 GCA_031556925.1 Pararhizobium sp. | reverse complement strand
GTGCAGTTCGTTCATCGCTGCGGCGCCTATGTGCTTTTCGCCATGGTGTTCGTCCATATGCTGTATTCGCTGGTGCGCGGCTCCGGCACCACGCATGCAAGACGCTCGGTGTTGTTGTTCGTGCTCGTGACCGTCCAGGCGGCTATCGGTATCGCAACGCTTCTGATGCAGGTGCCGATTGGCTGGGGTGTTGCCCATCAGGGCGGCGCATTGATCGTGCTGGGCTTCGCACTTGCCCACTGGCGCGGGTTTATTGGCGAATATCCGCGCGAGACCAAGATCGCCGAATTGAACTGATCAGGCATCAAAGCACCCGTCTTCCAGCATCGCTCGGAGACGTTCCAGGAGGTCGCGGGCTTCCTCCGCGAAGATGCGATCGCTCTCGCATGTCTCGTCTTCCATGTACCAGCACATGGAAAGGGCGGTGTGGGCGGCCGCATATTCGGCAATCTTGCGCCGGGAGCAGGCCAACAATTCTGAAAAGACCCGCGTGAAAAATTGGATGCGCTCGGGATCGAGGATATCCGCGCGGGCGCCGAGCGGGTTGCCAAAGATATTGGCGGTCTCATAGGCAGGATCGCCGATCAACCCATGGGGATCGATTGCCAGCCAGCCGCGGGCGCCGCCGGAGACGATGTTTCCATGATGAAGATCGCCATGCAGGGGGCGCATGGAGGTTTGCGAACCAAGGAGCCTTGCGGCAAGCGCAGATGACCAGCCAAGAAGGTCACCGAGGTTTGCCTCATTCCCATGGCCGGCTCTCTCGAAAAGTGAGGTGAAACGTCGCTCAAGGGGGATGAGTGCTGTCGGGGGCGGCGTTTCACTGGAGACGTGCAGGGCGGAGATCACCTCGCAGAAGATTGCGGCACAAGACCGGTCGCCGGCGATGGCGCGATGATCTTCGAGTGTAATCGTGCCGGCGTCTTCCAGAAGGCAGGCGTGATCCCGCTGATCGAGCAGTTTCGCCGCGCCCGCGCCGTTCCGCCACCCCAGGAAGGCGATGCCGGACAGCTCGTCCATGCCCTCTGGTTTCAGGATTTTTGCGATGGCTCCCGGAAAACCGTGGCGCGTAATCCGGTAGACGTAACTGGACCGCGTATCTGCGATCAGATCCGCGGATAAGACCGACCAGGCCTGTCTTAAATCGGATGACAGGCCGGGTGCGGCTCTATCCATCATGCCGAGAGCATCAGGTCCATGTTCTGGACCGCAGCGCCAGAGGCGCCCTTGCCGAGATTGTCAAGCAGGGCGACGAGGTTGACCTGTTCTGCCCCGGGGGTGCCGAAGACGAAGAGCTTCATCGTATCCTTGCCGGCAAGTTCTACGGCATCGATGCGCGGCAGCTTGGCGCTTTCTTCAAGCGGCACGACGGTCACGATATCCTGTCCGGCATAATGGGCCGTCAGCGCCGCATGGATGCTTTCGAGCGTCGCGCCGTCCTTCAGCTGGTCGAGGAACAGCGGCACCTGCACGATCATGCCTTGCGGGAAACGACCGACGGACGGCGAGAAGATCGGTGCGCGGGCGAGAAGCCCGTGGGTGCGCATTTCAGGCACATGTTTGTGCTTCAGTGGCATAGCGTAGAGGAAATGCGGCGAGCTGATCGGATCAGGGTTCGCCGGGTCTTCCATCTGCGCGATCATCTGCTTGCCGCCGCCGGTATAGCCGGAGACGGCATTGACGGTGATCGGGTAATTTTCCGGCAGGATACCGGCCTGGCGCAGCGGGCGGATCAGGCCGATGGCGCCTGTAGGGTAGCAGCCAGGATTGGCGACGAGGCGGGCGTCGCGGATCTTGCCAGCCTGCTCCTTGTCCATTTCGGCGAAGCCATAGGCCCAGTCGGGCGCGATACGATAGGCGGTCGAGGTGTCGATGATGCGCACCTTGTTGTTGCCTTCGAGCATGGTGACGGCCTGCTTGGAGGCATCGTCCGGCAGGCAGAGAATGGCGATATCGGCGCTGTTCAAGAGATCTTCGCGCATCGCGGCATTGCGGCGCTCGGCTTCAGGGATCGACAGGAGATCGACATCGGCGCGACCGGCCATGCGGCTGCGGATCTGCAGGCCGGTGGTTCCGTGTTCGCCATCGATGAAAATTTTCGGCTTCATGGGAAATCCTGTCTTTTCAAATGCCTGCGGAGGTTACCCGAATCAGGTCGTCAGCCGCTTGATTCAATTTTTGAAGATCGGCGGCGGCCGACGAGGGAGCATATATACTTTGTACGACGGCCTCGCAACGCACAGGCCGTCGTCGCAGGATTTATCAGGCGACCGGCTCGCGCTCGGCCAGCTCTTCCGCATGCAGTCCCAGCATGTACATGGCAACCGTCGCCCCGGCGATGGCCGTGATATCGGCATGGTCGTAAGCCGGAGCCACTTCGACCACATCAGCCCCCTTGAAGCTGATCGCGCCGAGCTTGCGCAATACGGAGAGGATCTTGGCGCTGGACGGGCCGCCCGAGACCGGGGTGCCCGTGCCGGGGGCGTAGGCCGGGTCGAGACAATCGATATCGAAGGTGAGATAGGCGGCCTTTTCGCCGACCTGCTCGATGATCGCATCGGCAATCGCCTGTGTGCTCATCTCTTCGACGTCATAGCCATAGAGGATACGGATGTCGCAATCTTCAGGCGCATGGGTGCGGATGCCGATCTGGATCGAGGATTCCACATCGATCAGACCTTCGCGCACGGCGCGGCCGACGAATGAACCATGGTCGATGCGGCCCTTTTCATCCGCCCAGGTATCCTGATGCGCATCGAAATGCACGAGGGCGAGAGGGCCGTGGAGGGCGGCATGGGCGCGCAACAGCGGAAGCGTGACGAAATGGTCGCCGCCGAGGGAGAGCAGGAAGGCGCCGCTTTTCAGGATCTTGGCGGCTTCGCGCTCGATCGTGGCGGGCGTTTTCTGGTGGTTGCCGTAGTCCAGCAGGCAATCGCCGTAATCGATCGTTGCCATATGGGCGAAGAGATCGCGCTCGAAGGGATATTGCGGATCGTTGTCAAAGATCGCGGAGGCGCGGCGGATCGCCTGCGGTCCGAAACGCGCGCCGGGGCGATTGGACGTCGCGGCATCGAAGGGAATGCCCCAGACGACGGCATCCACACCCGTGAGCTTCTTCGTGTATTTGCGGCGCATGAAGGAGAGGATGCCGGCATGGGTGGGGTCGGAAGCCGAAGATGTCAGCGACGTCGCCGTGATTGCGTGATCGATCGTCCGGTTTGCCATGGTGTTCCTCTTGTGGCTTGTTCGTTGGCGGCGAAGATAGCGGCAAGGCCGGGAAGGGGGAACGGGAAAAGCGCGGGAAAGCCGCAATTTTCCGCCACCATCCGGGCAAAGAAAAAGGCGGCTCGAAGGCCGCCTTTTCCAAAGGTACAATCCGTAAAGCGATTAGCGCTTCGAGAACTGGAACGAACGGCGGGCCTTGGCCTTACCGTATTTCTTACGCTCGACAACGCGGCTGTCGCGGGTCAGGAAGCCACCCTTCTTCAGGACCGAGCGCAGGCCCGGTTCGAAGTAGGTGAGTGCCTTGGAGATGCCGTGACGAACAGCACCGGCCTGGCCGGAAAGACCGCCGCCGGCAACGGTTGCAACGATGTCGAACTGACCATCACGGGCAGCGGCGACGATCGGCTGGCGCAGGATCATCTGCAGAACCGGACGGGCGAAGTAGGTTGCGAATTCGCGGCCGTTGATGGTGATCTTGCCGGTGCCCGGCTTGACCCATACGCGGGCGACTGCGTTCTTGCGCTTGCCGGTCGCGTAGGAGCGGCCCTGGGCGTCAACCTTCTTGACATGAACCGGAGCTTGAGCCTCCGAAGTCGTGCCGAGGTCTTTCAGAGAAGAGAGATCAGCCACGATTAGGCGCTCCTTGTGTTCTTGCTGTTCAGCTTGGCGACGTCGAGGACGGTCGGCTGCTGTGCTTCATGCGGATGGTTGGAACCGGCGTAAACGCGCAGGTTCTTCATCTGGCGACGGCCGAGCGGGCCACGCGGAACCATGCGCTCGACGGCCTTCTCGAGAACGCGCTCCGGGAAGCGGCCTTCGATGATCTGGCGCGCGGTGCGCTCCTTGATGCCGCCCGGGTAGCCGGTGTGCCAGTAGTACTTCTTGTCGGTGTACTTCTTGCCGGTCAGGACAGCCTTTTCAGCGTTGATAACGATGACGTTGTCGCCATCATCAACGTGGGGGGTGTAGGTTGCCTTGTGCTTGCCGCGCAGGATGTTTGCGATGATGGAAGCGACGCGACCAACAACGAGGCCTTCGGCGTCGATGATGATCCACTTCTTCTCCACCTCTGCAGGCTTCTGAACGAAGGTTGCCATGTTAAAACTCTTTCGTTTGGACCCGATGCGTTGCCGCCGGGCGTTTCTTGTTGCTTGGGGTTTGGCCTGATTGAAATCATGCCAAAAGGAAAGCGGCCCCGAAGGACCGCGATCTGCGGCAGCTTATACGCAAGGCCGGAAATACGGTCAAGTATCCGAAATTTAGTCTCGTTAAAAAATATATCGTGAAATCAATTATTTATATGTGTGGTTTTATAATACCACAATTTATTTGGGCGGAATCGAATAGGTCGCGGTGGCGTGGGCGACGATTCTCGTGTCGCCGACAGCGGTAATTTCGGCATCGAGCACGGCCAGCCGCTTGCCAAGCTTGAGAGTTCGGCAGCGGCATTCGAGCGGGCCAAGCTCCGGCTTGCGCAGAAAATTGATGTTGAGATTGGTGGTGACGGCAAGGGCGACCGGGCCGATATGGGCAATCACCGTCACATAGGCGGCGACGTCCGCGAGCGCGAAGAGGGCGGGGCCGGAGACGGTGGCGCCGGGGCGCAGATGCCGGGTCAGGGGCTCGCAGCGCATGGTGGCGGTGCCGGGGCCGACGGTGACAACCTCGAATACACGGCCATCGGTATGGACCTCGGGAAAATCCGTATCGAGGAAGCGGTTCAGCTCCTCGACGGTCATGATCGGTGCGAGATCCATGGCGTTTGCTCCGTTGTTTTTTCTGAGGTTAGAACCCGGTGAGGGTCGTGGCGCAAGTCGGCATAAAGTCGAAGGCGGATGCGGGCGGGTTGAAAGCCGCGCGGCCCCGGCGTACCAACGCCCTCTGCGTTCATGCCAAGCCAAGGAGCCGTCGATGGCCGATATCGTTTCCCTGCATCCGGAAGAGCCGCGCGGAATTTTGCTGAAGGAACGCACGGACACCATCCTGCGGCTGACGCTGAACAATCCGCCGGCCAACGCGCTTTCGATCGCCATGATGGAAGTGCTGATAGCCGAGCTCGATGCCGTGGCGGTTATGCCGGATATCCGTGTGGTGGTGCTGGCGGCGACGGGGCAGGTCTTTTCCGCCGGCCATGACCTCAAGGAAATCACCGCCCATCGCGAAGACGACGATCAGGGTCGGGCTTTTTTCGAAAAGACGGTACGGCTGGCGACGGACCTGATGCTGGCGATCACACGCCTGCCGCAGCCTGTCATTGCAGAGATCGACGGGCTGGCGACCGCGGCGGGCTGCCAGCTTGTCGCAAGCGCCGATCTCGCCGTCTGCACCGATACCGCGACCTTCTGCACGCCGGGCGTCAATATAGGCTTCTTCTGCTCGACGCCGATGGTGGCCGTTTCCCGCGCGGCGCATCGCAAGCAGGCGATGGAAATGCTGCTCACCGGCGAGACGATCGATGCCTCCACGGCCAAGGACTTTGGTCTCGTCAACCGTATCGTGCCGAAGCAATATCTGCGTCAGGTTGTCGATAAATATGCCGCCGTGATCGCCTCGAAATCGCCGGAAGCTTTGAAAATCGGCAAGAAAGCCTTTTACGCACAGGCAACGATGGGGCTGGAAGAGGCCTATGCCTACGCGACCGGTGTGATGGTCGAGAATCTGCTGATGGCGGATGCGCAGGAAGGGATCGGCGCGTTTCTGGGAAAGCGCATGCCGGAGTGGAAGGGCGAGTAGCTTATTCGTAGTGATAGCGGCACGCCGCGATTTCGAGAGCTTGCAGGTCGCCGCTGCCTGTCACGCGGTAGACCAGCCGATGCTCCTGCGTTATCCGCCTTGACCACCAACCTTTCAGCTCATTGCGCAACGGTTCCGGCTTGCCTGTGCCTGAAAATGGCGAGCGCAGGCATTCGGCAATCAGCTGGTTGGTCTTCAAGAGGAGAGTTCTGTCGTTCTCCAGCCAGTATTGATACTGGTCCCAGGCGATGCTCGAAAAGACGAGCTTCATGGGATAGCCAATTCACGTTCCACACCTTTGCCTGCATCCAGTTCCGCAATGGAATCTTGAAGCACCTTTGCATTTGCCGGGTTGGCAAGCAGGTACATCGTTTCCTTCCAGCTTTCGAAATCGCTGAGAGACATCACGACCATCGGCTCGCGGTTCTGCCGGGTCACGATGAGTTCGTCGTGATCCTGTTCCACCTTGTCGAAATGTTTCGCCATATTGGCACGAAGTTCGGAGAAGCTGATGACGTTCATGATCGTTCCTCTGTACGCGATCATGTACATATACCGAAAGCGTGTTGTCTTCAAGCAAGCTTCAGCAGCAGCGCCCCCAGCGCGATCAGGCCCGCGGCGGCAATCCGGAATGCGCTGACGCGCTCCTTCAGGAAGACGATCGAGATGATCACGGCAAACAGGATCGAGGTTTCTCGCAGCGCCGCCACGGTGGCGACCGGGGCCTTGGTCATGGCCCAGAGCGCCAGGCCATAGGCCGCCAGCGAGCCGCCGCCGCCGATCAGGCCGCGCCACCATTGATGACGGATGTGGAAAACGACAGGAGCGACGCCGCGTTTGTGAAACGCCCAGGCGAAAAGAAGGAACGGCGGGAAAACCGCCATCCGGACCGGGAAGGAGAGCGGATTGCCGGCGAGGCGGGCGCCGATGCCGTCGATATAGGTATAGCTGGCGATGACACAGGCATTGGCAAGCGCCAGCATGATCGCATGTTTCCCGCCCTTGCGCGCTTCGAAGGCGAGGGTGAGGACGCCGACGCAGATCGTCAGGATGCCGATGATCGTTCCCGAAGAAAGGTGTTCCTTCAGAATGAAGCCGCTGGTCGACGCCACGATCAGCGGCGCGACGCCGCGCATCAGCGGATAGACGAGACCGATATCGCCGGCGCGATAAGCAGCCGCCACCAGCTGGAAATAGGCGAACTGGAAGAAGGCGGAGACGATCAGCAGCGGCCAGGAGGCGGGCGCCGGCAGGGGGACGAACGGGAGAAAGGGGATGGCGACGGCGCAGGCTCCGAGCGCGATCATCGCGGCGTCGAGCGACTTTTCCGAGCCGGCCTTGACCAGTGCATTCCAGATCGCATGCAAAAGCGCACCGAGAAGAACAAGGGCAATAACGTCGGGAGCCAAGATGACCTCGGAGAACAATGGGAGAGTAGGCGCTGCTTCTGAAACGCCGACGGGGTATTTGCAATCGCTATCCTTGGGGTTGGGGGACAAAACGGCCAGATTTGGCGGCTTTAGGGCAAAAATCCGGACATCCGGCATCAAATGTCCTTGGCGTGCGCGGTTGACAGCTTCGCTGGCCGTTCCAACTATCCCTTCAAAACAAGGAGCGGCGAGAATCATGAATCACGACAGCTATCCCGACTATTTCCTCCGTGAAATCCTGACGGAAACGAAGACGATCGCGCTCGTCGGCGCCTCGCCGAATGCGGAGCGGCCGAGCTACCGGGTCATGGCCTTCCTCTTGCGCAAGGGCTACACGGTTTACCCCGTCAATCCGGGGCAAGCGGGCAAGGAGATACAGGGGCGGAAGGTCTATGCGAAGCTGGCCGATGTGCCGCAGCCGGTCGACATGATCGATGTTTTTCGCGCGGCAGATCAACTGCCGGCTCTGGTCGACGAGATTCTGGCATTGCCCGATCTTCCGAAGGCTATCTGGGGACAGCTGTCGGTGCGCGACGATCAGGCGGCGGCCAGGGCGGAGGCGAAGGGCATCAAGGTGGTGATGGACCGCTGCCCGGCGATTGAATATCCGCGACTGGTGGCGTGATCGCCGTAGGCTGGCGTCCGGGAGGCGCCTTATGTCGCAGTTTTTGGAAAAACAATCTTTGACGACGGGCGACCCGCTCTGAAATAGTGCCGCAAAATTCAACGGGAGGACTTTTTGCATGAGCACGAAACCGGGCTTCAACACGCTTGCCATCCACGCCGGCGCCCAGCCGGACCCGACGACAGGCGCCCGCGCAACGCCGATCTACCAGACCACCAGCTTCGTCTTCAACGATGCCGATCACGCGGCTTCGCTGTTCGGCCTTCAGGCTTTCGGCAACATCTATACGCGCATCATGAACCCGACTCAGGCGGTGCTGGAAGAGCGCGTCGCGGCGCTGGAAGGCGGCACGGCGGCGCTGGCGGTGGCCTCCGGTCATGCGGCGCAACTGCTCGTTTTCCACACGATCATGAGCCCCGGTGACAATTTCGTCGCCGGCCGGCAGCTCTATGGCGGTTCCGTCAACCAGTTCGGCAATTCCTTCAAATCCTTCGACTGGCATGTTCGCTG
>JAVBSF010000298.1:0-6961 GCA_031556925.1 Pararhizobium sp. | reverse complement strand
GAGCCTCCACGTAGTAGGTGCCATCCGGGTCAGTCAGGTACGCCCCATCTGCATCGATAAGGAAAACAAACCCTGACGGCGGGTGGATGCCGCCCTTCGAAGGGGGAGCAATGAGCCGCTCAGCCAGGGGCTGGACGATGGGGATCGTCAGAGGTCGCGAAAACCCTCCCCCCATCACTCGCCGCTCCAGGCTCGTGCTGATTTGGTATTGCCGTTGTTGTAGAGCCGCAGGCGCACATTCGGGCATTTCGCGAAACGCTTGATCGGCGGATTGTCCAAAGGCGAGATCGAGCCGATAGCAACCCATGGAGACGCCGGCGCTGCTGCGCCATCGACCTGTCCTTCGACGTCGATATACGCGGTCGATCCAGTCGCGAACTCCGCTTGGACACTGAAATCGCCCGACGGAGAAAAGGTGTCGCTGGTGTATGTCGCGTCGGTCGTATTGATGCGTATGGTCATTTCAAAGCTCCTTTAACGTTACCTTGACTGCCTCTCGGCTTGCAGTTCCACCCGTGGGACTCGACTCTTCCTCGGTGAGCCTTAAGCTCTGCCGTGAGGTAAGAATCGGTTGCGGAGGAAAGTTGATGGTGCCGATCTTCGCGCATGAAGTGACGCCGCCAATCCGCCACGAGGTCGTGGAGAAGTTGGCACGAAAGATAGATCTGGAGACCGGAGCTATCGAGGTTAAGCGCACCAGCCGTCTCCGACCACTTGGACTCTGCTACTGGAACGTGGCCTCGGTAGTAAAGGAAAGTGGGGGCAAGATCGCCCTGGGTTGGGCGGTTACCTGGTGGCCGGGCCTCTATGCTGTAGCTGTTCACCATGCCGTCTGGGAGCAACCCAGTGGGCGCCTGATCGATGTCACCGAACCCCAGCCCTTCGACAAGAGAAGCAACCACACGGTTTTTCTCCGCGATGAACGCATCGCGATTTCGCTTGATCGGCCTCCGGCAATCGAAAACGTCTTTGTTCCGCTTGCGGATGTTCCGGCCCTGCAGGCTTACCTGTTCGCCTATCAAACCGAACAGGCCTGTGTTCGCTCTCTCCTGGAGATGAACTGGCAATTCGGCGACCGGTGCGAACAGCAACACGCCATGGCTGCAGGCAAAAAACAGCCTGTTGCCCAGCAGGTAACCATTCCGGCTGAGCACACCGCCCATTACCAAATGCTCATCAGAGAGGTCGGCGTGGCAAGACGGGATATGGGTGCTGCCATCAAGGCCCTCATCGCACACGTATCCGATCCCATGTGAAGCCCCGATCAGGGGAGCCGAAGCCATGTATTGCATGTCAATCTCCTTATGCCGGGATCGAGGGGAAAACGTCGTTGACGTAGGCCTTCAAGGCAGCGGCCCAGTCGGCGTTATCAGGGGCGAAGACATTGGCGATCGCCACCATAGCGACACCGTTGCCAACCCCTTCACCGGCGATACCGTCGGTCAGATCATAAGCACCCATAAGCGAGATACGGGACGTCAGCAGGTTCAAAGCGATGGTCGTATCGGCAACCTGAACTCCGTCGATCCTCAGCACCACGCGCGTCGTGCTGTGCTTGTAAGCGATCTCGACAAGGTGGAAGCCCGGCCCCGATGAGGTGCCGCCACCTGCCGAGCTGCCGGACCCGGCAGCATTGACGCGACTGACCGAGACGATGTTCGCGGTGCGCATCGCCAGATGCAACATGGAGCCGTCGTTGCCGACGATCGAGAACGGGCGCGAGGTTGTCAGCGTGCCGTGCGATGCGATGATTGCCACTGTGAAGTCAGCGCCGGCCGTGACCAGTGGCTTATCCGCTTCTGACAGAAGGATGCCGGCCGGTGTCGGGCTGCGCCCCTGCGCATAGCCTTGTCCAGACGGCCCCCCGGCCAGATTGGCGATCGGCAACTGGCCATCGACCAGGGGCAAGAGCTTGATGCCCTGTTTGCGGCCTTCCCAATAGGGTGTGGTCGCGGCGAGATAGGCGGGCGGGACGATATCAGGTTCGGAAAATCCGCCCCGTGCATCCCAGAACTCTACGGTCTCAGGGCGATCAAAGAATGCCTGCTCGGAGGCGTAGAGATCGACGGACCCCACAGCAGTCGAGGAGCCGCTGATCGTTTCGAAGATGGTCGGCATTAGCGCGTGCTCCAAGGCAAGAGAAAGCTATGGGTCGGGAGGACGAGGTCAGGAACGGCAACACCGTCATCGGCGCGGAACAGGCCTCGGGGCCGCTGTTCGTCGCCGGCGGCTACCGGGTATCCGCTGCCGTCCATGGCGTACCAGCCGATAAGACTGCTCTCATGAACAGCGCGGCCGAAGGTGACAGAACCCGTTCCGACACGACCAGAGCTTCCCACGACGGCTGACGCTGAGATCGGGACCGCACCGTCTTTGTCGCTGAATATCCATCCGGCGCCCGCATCCATGCCTGTCGTTGGAACAAGGTCTTGTGACGTGTCCTTGACCAACGTCGTCGCGCCGATCGGCAAATCGGTTGCGAAGCGGAATTCTGTGGTGGAATGGAGCCAGTGCCTGGTGACGCGATGCAGCCGGTGCTTGTTGCCAAAGATGTTGCCAGCGATCGCGCGGCCTGCCTTCCAACCCCCACGGCGATAGCCGGCGACCAGCGGATGGGAACCCTTCAAGCCGTGCTCCCAGGCGTAGCAACAGTCAAAGATCGAGATTTGATCCGGGTTTGAAAGCGCCGCGTCGAGTTGGGCCGCATTGATCTCGCTTGGTCCATTGTTGCGAGCGATCATCGACAGCACGAGGCGAACGGGCTCGATCTGGCCGGTGATCAGGCGGATGTCCTGCTCTAAGCAGCGCTGAAGCTGCAGGAGGTAGGCCTTGTATTCCGCTCGCGTCGTAAAATAGGTCTCGGCCGCCACCCGGTTCGCTTCTCCCTGCAGGTAGGGGACGGCATAGACAACCAGGCGCTTTCCGGCTTCGGACGAAACGCGGGCACAGCGTGCGATAATATCGATAAACTGTTTGTAATAGCCGGATCCGCGCATCAGGTTCTGGATGCGCTCGCCGCCATTACCACCGATCGCGACGACAATTCGGGGGTGATCAGCAAAGCCTGCGGTGGTCCATTCGGCCTTAAGCTGCTTGGCCATCTCGGAAGCTATGGTCTCGATGGTCGAGACATAGCCCGTGACGTACTTCTGTTCCAGCAAGCCGGTATAGGCCGTGAAGTCTTGGTCACCCGGCAGATTGCCGATCGAGGGCATCCATGCGCCGGCGATAGCAATGGTGTTATAGGCCGTGCTGGAGGCGTAGTATTCCGCATCGGCATAGCCAAGGCCAAGGCTTTGGCCATAGATGAAGATGCCGACATCGATGTCGGACGCCGGCATGATCGTGCCGTCGATATTGTGCTGGAAGGTGATGCGCGGATAGGCGGTTCCGCCACTGCCGCCGCCGCTGGTCTGGCCGCGCAAGAACATCGTTGCATTGCGGCGCACGCCGCGTGCAACACGTCCGGTGGTATCGACTTCGGCTAGCTTGTAGTCGCGAAGGAGAGGCCCGGAGCGCCGTGATGGCACGATGCCCAGCGCCGGAGACGTCACCCGAAAGCTGTTCGTGCCGAATTTTACGAACTGATAGAGCACGCCGCTGACCAGATCGCCGGGGCGCAAGGCATTTCCAGTCGGACCCAGTACGGTAGCAGGGGCGAGCCCGTCGACCGCGATCGTCACTGCCGAAAGCGTATTGTTGGATGGTGGACGCGCCTGAATGACGAGGCCATCCGTATAGGCGCGAATCGGCGGCGTCGTGGTCATCACCATGGCATTGCCGGTTCCGGTCACACTGTTGACCGTGCGGGGGGTCGCGCGCTCGACCTGATCGAGAACAGACTGCGCCGGCTGCATGACGCGGAAGCTGCTCGTCCCGAACTTTACGAAGTCATAGAGCTGGCCGCCAACCAGATCGCCGGCGCGCAGGGCGCTACCATCGGCGCGGAAGACGTTGGCAACACCGACGCCATCGACATTCATGGTGACGCTGGCGACCGTGTTCGTCGAAGGCGGACGCGCGCGGATCACCTGACCGTCGGCATAGGCTGTCATCGCCGGGCTCGTCGTCATGATCATGGCGTCGCCGGTTCCGGTGACGGTCGTTGCCGTGCGGTTCGCGGTAACCGCGATTGCGGTCGCATCTATCACAGCGCTGACGCGACGCCAGCCGGCCGGCGAAACGCTCCAGGCGAATTCACCGGAGTTTGGGACCGTTCCACCGACAACCGGGTCTGTGTGAGTGCCCGTATCGGTCGTCGGTGTCCGGGCCGGTTGACCGGCCCTTGTGCCGTTGATCGTCGCGAGCACCGCCCAGGTGGCCGCAGAAACATAACCTGCCTCAGCTGCGCTTATCGCCTCCGCGATGGGGCCGGACGCGGCCAGCTGCAGGGCAACCTTGTCGGCCGGAACGATGACTGTCGATCCATCCCTGTTCACGATGAATTCGTCGACGAGGGTTTCCGTGGAGAGATTGGTGGTTTTTGCACCGGGAAGTGTCATGAAGGCCTCATCGGATGGTCACGGTGAAGGGACCGGCCACCGGGCCGGGGACACCGTCTTCATTTTGTGGTTCGAGCCAGACGTAGTGGGTTCCCTGCGAAAGGCAGGTCGCGGTTTCCAGGTAGACGACAATGTCATCCACCGTCGCCACGGAGAGTGAGGATGCGGTGATGTTAAAGATCGCATTATCGGTCACTGCCTGGAGGCGTTCCGACCAGGCGCCGTCTGCGGTGCGACCGATACCGACGCGGGTTGAACCGCCCGTAAAGCGCGCGGTGATCGTCCCTGCTGAAACGCCTGAGAGGGCATAGGCGACGCGGTAGTATTTGCCCGCCTGGAACGCGATCGGCTGCGTGAGACTGCCGGACGACCCGCTATGGGAGGCCGTGCCACTCCCCCAGCTCCAGCCCGTCCCGAATGTCCAGGACACATTGCTGTCAAGACTGCCATTGGCAAGCAGGTTCGCGCGGGTCGTGTCGCCCAGTGGCGCCGAATAGCTGCGGGAGGGAACCGTTGCGATCGGCTCGCCAACAGCATCCGTGGCGCGGTTGAGGATCGCAGACGTCGATCGGTAGATCTGCACCTGCTTTGTGGCGGTGTTGTCCGAGGTTGAGAATTGGACAACGGCGCCGCCGAGAAGCGCGCCGATTGTGATTGCGGCGCTATCCAGTGCTGCTGGAATGGCCAGATCGGCCGCGCCGATCGTGAAGGAAATCACGGAGGTGTAAGGTCCGGGTACCCCCGCCATCGAAATGCCTCGCGCGCGGATCTGGACTGCATTGCCGTTCACATAGCTCGCAATCGATCCTCCGCCAGATGCGACCGGGATCGTGACCGTCGTCCAGGACGGAGCACCTGTCAGTCGATGATCAATCTCGATCGACGTGGTGACGATCACGCCGCTGCCCGGTTCGATGAGGTAGGACAGCCCGTTGATTTCATCCGTGCCGGACACGCCACTTTCGATCGATGTAAAGCGTGGTGCAGACGGCTGCAGCAGGTTGTCGTCGATCTCAGCGCCGACACGACCCGACCACGCCGGAATGACGAGGTCGTCCAGCTGTTCGTCGATCTCGGGCGCGGCATCCGTGAGCCGCAGGTGGCTGGACATATCCTCGCCCGCCTCGACATCGAGCACGATCAACTCGGCGCTTTCCTTGCCGGCTTCTCCGAAGAAGATGATGTTGTCGGCAGTCGGCATCGGGCCGGTTCCGGTCAGCTGGATGAGCCTGCCTTCGCCCACGATCCTCTTGACGGTCCGCACCACGGACGTCCCGATCGTGTCGACCTCGGAAATACCGGTGCGAAACCGCACGGCATAGTCTTTGCCGGCGACCATGCGAACCAGTTCGTCGGTTTCGACAAGAGTGCCGGTGACCGATTTGATGCGGGTGGAAACCTGCGTGCGCTCGATGGCGTCAAGCGCGACGCGCACCTTGTCACCGCGCGTGGCGACGCTCACGGGATTGTCAATGGAAAGTCGCCAGATGTCGGGGCGATAGGTCGCCTCGAACATCCGCCGTTTCGCTTCCCGGTAAATCTCGACCGGATCGGTCTTGCCCGGCATCTCCCAGTGCTCAATTTCCGTGATATCGCCGACATGGCCCGGCCACGGGATTAGGCGCTCGGCCGGCTTGTTGTCGTTGGTCTGATCGAGGAACGGCACGCGCACGCCATGCGGCGGGCGAATATAGGACCGCGTCACCTGGAAGCCGTGCGCATTGCGCGGACTGAAATGATCGACGGCGGCAAGGCTCGCCGGCCGATCGATGACCACGCCCCACTTGCGGCCGTCGTGACGGGGCGATGCGCGGCCAGCCGCTGCGATCTCTACCAGGACATCCCGAAGCGAGGCGGACGGATCATCGAGCACGCGATCGTATTTGAGATCTTTGATCCGGCAGAAATTGTGCCAGTCCCTCAGGACGTCGAGATCAAGACCGGCATCGGTTACGGGGCGAGCGTTCGCCTTCCCCTGCAGCGCATAGCGAAAAGCCGATGCAGGGTTGCGCGTCGATCGCTCCACCCAAGTGTCCGTGGTGTGATCATAGTCGAGACAGAAGCGCCGGGCGCGGCAGTTGAAATTATCGAGCTGGCCGTTGAGCTGATGTGTGGCTTTGACGCGCAAGGCAATAAGCGCGGCCGGTTTCTTGAAGTTGATCGGATATTCAGGCCGGATCGTCTGTAGCGCCACCCAGGCGGTGTCGTTGCTGAGCTGCATGTTGAGGTTTTCGGCCGTCATCATGATGCAGCGAACCTGCCAGCGACCGCGCGATGGAAAGTCCCATGTGTGCTGGCGGAAGAACGCCTCGCGCTTCCTAGCCTTGATCTCCAGAGTGACGACGTCCTGCCACTCTTCCGACTGAACGAGACGCTGCTGGATCTTGACCGTCACGGCTGCCGGCCGCAGCTTCCCCTTCTTATTGACGGAAAAGAGCCCTGCAGCCCAGCCGAGGATG
>JAVBSF010000083.1:0-5080 GCA_031556925.1 Pararhizobium sp. | reverse complement strand
GACTGGCCCAACCGGAATCATGGAGAGATTTTGCAGCAATAGCTACATCGCCTTTAGTGAAAATTTTCTCGAATTCGCCTTGAAGTCTGCTCGATGGAAGTGTGTGAAATCCGTCTTTTATAGAGTTCATAAGTTGAGCGGTTTCTGGATGCAGTTTCAGTCTAAAGACAGAGGAAAAACGAATGCCGCGGATGGCTCTCAGTGGATCATCGCTGAAGTGCTCGTTAATGTGACGAAGCTCGCCGTTTTTCCAGTCCTCTATGCCTCCAAAGAAATCCTTTACACGCTTTTCTTTCTCTGAATAGTAAAGAGCGTTCATCGTAAAATCTCGTCTACCTGCGGCAGCCTCTAGAGTTAGACTGGGGTCTACCTCTACTTCAAATCCTCGGTGGCCTTCGCCTGTCTTAGAGTCTCTTCGCGGTAAAGAAAGATCAATATCCTCGCCGGAGGGGAGTTGAAATTTGAATACTCCAAAGGATTGCCCCACTGCATCCACATTGTAGCGAGTTTTCTTCATCAATTTTTCGAGCTCTTCAGTGTTTTCGGCTCCGAACACTTCTATGTCGATGTCTTTCGGCTCGTTGCCGCTAATTATGGAGTCTCGAACTGAACCTCCAACCACGTAAGGAGTAAGCCCGTTTCTTTCAAGTAGACTCAATAATTCCTTTACCTCGCCGGACAGCTTCATTTCATGAGCCAAAGTCTTAGTGACTGTAGAAAGCTGATCGAACTGCGACTCATAAGAATCGCGAGCTTCTTTCAATGTTTCGAAGTGCCGGTCAGCTGCATAGGGGCAATTGCCGGTTTTTGCTTTGCACGGCTTAGGGTCACCGCTATCTGTAAGGTGGTACATAAAAATCCTCCTAAGCGGTTTCTAAAGATTTACTTGAATGAGCGTAGAGCCTCCGCGCTCATTACTCGAGCGAACTCGTCATATGGCTTAACAGCAGAGACAACTACCTGCGAGACAATTGTACTGTGAATGTATGTCTTGTCATAATCGTCAATGTACTTGTCCCACTTCTCATTGAGAAGTTCTTCAAATCGGTCAAGCTCAACTAATCGGTAGGGCTGTGTATACCAGTTTCTGTTTCTGAAAACTACTGTTTCTTCAGCATTGATAAGTACGATCCCAGTCAGGCTAGCGTCCTCATGAAGATAGTCTAACCAGAGGTGAATTGCCTCGCGCATGTGAACGTTGCCGCCAGGAAAAGGTTTAGCTGTCCTTAGGACCTTTCCGTCATCTCCAACGGTGTAGTTTCTCTTAGATTTCCAGCGTTTAGTATCAATGAGTATGACCTCAGACCCGATGATGAGGATATGATCCGTGTCACCGCCATCATAAAGACCTAATTCCTCATCGACCACTTCTTCTTTGCCCCAGCCGCGAATATGTGCTGAATCTATAAGAACGGCTCCAGGTTTGTCTTCCATCCATTTTCTCAGCAATTTAGTGGTGCTGCGTTCAGCATCAAGCCCGATTTTAGCTAATTCGGGCTTAAGGCCTTCTTTGCCTCGCCAATCGGGATTGGAGACCTGATGAGTTAAAGAAGCACCTGAGCTTCCGAAGTATCGACGGCCATCCTGAAGCATGAGCGCAATCTTTGCGGCCACTTCAGGCTTAACGCCTTCGATATCCTTAGCCGGTGGCTCTACGATGATCTTTTCTTTACTCACGATGGGTTTCCGTCCTAACTTCTTTCATCATAAGATATCGGTTGCGGTCAAAAAGAGAGCTTTCCAGAAACCTTTGTAAAGAGGTCACTGCTTCCACTCTCACAAGCTAGTGAGATTGTTTCTTCAGCGTCCATATCTAAGGAAATTTCATCACCAGTGCAAGTCTCTCCCTTGTCGAAAGCAAAAAGGCTTCCGCCGCCAAAGGGATTATAGGTCCAAACAGTTAGCTCAGGAGTGACATTAGCTATTACGTCACCTTCATTTAGTGCTACTCCGCGGGCTTCTCCATTGGAGAAGCTGAAATTATCAAAGCTAACGGCTCCACCGTCGGGGCCTGTCGCTATTGTCGCACCTGGAACTTGAGCTGCTGCAATGAAGTAGACAATCACTGGGATTGCAAGCAAGGGAAGCAGGGCTAGCAAAGCGAGGGCAAAACTTGCGATTTTAGCCAATGGTCTGAAAATGAATCCGATGATCGGAATAGAGCCTAGAGATCTGAAGATGCCGTCCGCAAGATTCGAGAATCCGCTCTTTTTCTTTCGCTTAGCAGGTTTCTTTTTGCTGTCCTTTTTAAGCGGCTTGAAGCCCTCTTCCTCAGAGGCAGGCCCTTCTTCCTCTGCGTCAAATGTTGAGACATACTCCTCTGTTGGAGCGTCTTCATCAGCATCGATTTCTTTGAGATAGTCCTCAAATTCATCTCCCCAATTTTGTTTCTCTTCTACTAGCTCTTCGGTAGGATTTTTCTCAATTGGCTCGTTGAAGAAAGAATCAAAATCGTCATCATCCATTTCGGCCGAGCTAGGCTGCTGTTCTGAAATAACCGGCGCCTCTGTAAACTCTTTATCCCAATCGTCTTCAAAAAGATCGGAAAGCTCGTCATCAACAATTTTTGGTGCCGGAGGCGAGGGGATTGGGGGTAGGTCAGCAAGTGGCTCATCATCAACGGCTAAGAGCTGATCCCAGCTTTCTTCCGGTGCGTCTGGAAGCTCATCATCCCATTCTGGCTCTTTGGCTACAGGGGCAATAGCCGCCGAATCCTCAAAAAGAGAATCGAAGTCATCATCCTCGACTATCTCCTCGGGTGCGATTGGTGTGTTTGAGGATGGCTCAAAATCAGGAAGAGCAAGCTGATCATCTATCTCGACCTGATTAGGGTTGTCGCTTGCATTGAACTCTTGAGGTTCAAAGTCCAATGCAGGAAACTCGAACTCTTCAGCGCTAGAGTCATTTCTAGAATCGTCTAAATCCGGAAGAGAGAGGACCTCATAATCAGGCAGGGAAAGCTCCTCAACCGGAGCATTTACTTGCTCTTTTTTCTCCGGTTGAGGAGCATCCGCACCAAGCGGTCGAGATGGTAGCGGCAATTTAATCCTCTAATATAGTGGTATCAAAGACTCCGAAGTCATAGGATTCTGCTCCTAGGAACTTCTCAATATCAAGCTCAGTTCGTTTTGTTTTAGCTGCTCTGAAGCCTGAGTCTACATATCGAAGCTGCTCTATCGCGAGCTCCTCAATCTTTCTTCCCGGCTTCGGTGCAGTTGAGGCGCGCTTGAAAGTCGGAGGCCAATTGCGAGCGTTTTCTTTCCCGGAAGCCTTGCCAGACTTTCGCTGTTGAGAGTCTCCCCAAAGGTTAGAGCTGTCGTTTTTTGAGACTGCGGCTTCCACCTTTGAACCACCGCTGCTTCTCATAATTCGAATTGCTTCAGCGTATAGCTCCTCTGACTCTCCATCTAACGCTCTGTTACGCTCAGCAATAGCAATGTAAATGGGGAATTCGCCGGGATTTCGCTTCTCGACTGCTCGTGGAAGCTTTTTAGCGAGCTCGAGCATCTTCTCCTCATTAGAGCTGTCGTGTAGGAATCTCATACGAATAGGTAGAGAGCCATTGTCAGCTAGCGCTAACGGAGTAATCGCATTGATCCGAGCTCCATAAGGAGCCTCTCCCCTGGCCGGTCGGAAAGTGAGATTAACAACGTAAACTTCATTCTTCTCAACATCATTGATAGCTGTGACTTCGTCATCGAGTACTAGATCTTCCATGTCATCTGGAAGATCGTTTTCTCCGCTTTCATAGAGCTTCTTCAATCGCTCTTGAGCGGTGCGCTTATCAATGCTTCGAATGATTTCTTTGCTAAGGTTAGCGCTAATGTAGCCTGTTCCATCATCCATAGTGAGGATGATGCTTTTTCCTCGCTTATTGATCTTTTTAGTGATGTCAGTGACAGCTACTGTTAGTGATGCGTTTACATTTCCAGTGGCTTTCATCAACGAACTTATCGTCGCAGTGCGAGCTTTGGATAATCCAGGGCCAGCCTTCTCTAGAGGGTGACTTGTCAAGTAGAGCCCAATTACCTCTGCTTCACGCTTTAGCTTTTCAACGTGTGGATACTCAAGCGCATTGACAAGATCGACTGACGATGACTCAACAGCCTCAGATTCTCCGAAAATATCAAAGAGCGAGGCACCCTTAGCCTCTTTAGTCTTAGAGGAGCCAAGAAGTCCGTTAAGATTCTCTACAACGGCTTTCCTAGAAACGCCAAATAAGTCGAATCCGCCGGCCTTTGCGATGTTCTCGTAGATTCTCCTGTTAGCTACACCTAGAGGATAGCAGCGGTTAATCATGTCCTGAACTGATTTGAAGTTTCCGTTTTCGTTACGCTCTTGAATGATGATGTTTGCCATATCGCTGGAGACACCGTTCGCTCCTGCGAAGCCGAACACAATGTCGAAGCCAGACTCTCGAGTCGGATCAGGCGTAACCTTAGTTTCAGATACGTTCACATCAATTGAACCAACCTTAAGTCCCAGGCGGCGAGCCTCTTGAAGGAAAGTGAGAACTTTCGTCTTGTTTCCAACGTTTTGAGAAATAAGAGCTGCCATGAATTCTACTGGGTAATTAGCTTTAAGATAAGCTGTCTGGTATGCATTGATACCATAGGCAACAGAGTGCGCCAGGTTGAATCCGTACTTGGCAAACTCCTCAATCGTAGACCAAAGCACTTCCATAGCCTCAGCAGAGTAGCCGTTGGCTAAACCGCCCTCTACGAACTTCGGCTTCATCTTAAGCATCTTAGCCATGATTTTCTTACCCATGGCTTTACGAAGATCGTCACCTTCCTGCAGTGTCATTCCTGCGATCTGGTTAGCGATACGAATATTCTGCTCTTGATAAACTACCAATCCATAGGTTGAACCCAGAATCTCCTCGAGCGGGGATCCTTTGAAGTCGGGATGAATGTAATCCACATCTTCCTTGCCGTTCTTTCGATCAGCATATTTGATGTGAGATTGCATACCCATGGGACCTGGTCGATAAAGAGCAGTGGTGGCAATAATGTCATTAATGGAAGTGGGTTTGATTCGCTTCAGCAAATCCTGAACTCCCGGTGATGCAAGCTGGAAT
>JAVBSF010000134.1:0-15271 GCA_031556925.1 Pararhizobium sp. | reverse complement strand
CCAGCAGCTGGGCGGCATGGGCAACGGCGAGATAGGTTTTGCCGGTGCCGGCCGGGCCGACGCCGAAGACGAGTTCGGACCGCTCCAGCGCGCGCATATAGGCGTCCTGCGTCGGCGTGCGGGCAACGATCGTCTTCTTGCGGGTCGAAATCTGCGCGAGGTTCAGCTTGGCTTTCTTTTCCATGGTCGGCAGTTGCAGCTGGTCGTCGGCGGCAACCGCCATGCGGACCGCCCCCTCGACATCGGAGGCATCGATGCTGCCGCCGCTCTGGAGACGGCCATAGAGGAAGTCGAGCGCCCGGCGGGCCTGATTGGTGGCGAGCACATCGCCGGAGATCGCCACGGAATTGCCGCGCGGACGCGCCTCGATCTTCAAGAGCTGTTCCAGCAATTTAAGGTTCTGATCGAACTGACCGAAGAGTTCGCTGGCGAAGCGATTGTTCTCGAAAGTAAGCACAAAGTGATTAACGTCTGTCGCGGATGTTTTCGACTGGCGCAGCGAAGAAGAAACCAATTCGTGTCCGTTCAAGCGGCAAAGCTCCCTAAAGGTTCGGCCCTCAGCTTACCACTTCGGCAAACAAACTGTTAGGGCCGGTGCCAGTGATTCGTACCCTGATAATGTCACCGATTTGCGATGCGTTTGCATCAACATTCACAGATTGCAGCCATGGCGAGCGGCCGATGAGCTGCCCCGGCATGCGGCCCGGCTTCTCCAGAAGCAGGTCGATTTCACGCCCGATGCAGGTTTCATTGAAGGCATGCTGCTGCTTCAGAAGCAAAGCCTGCAATCTTTCCAACCGGTTGGCTTTCACGTCTTCCGCAACCTGATCCTTCAGGTCCGCGCCGGGCGTACCCGGACGGGTCGAATATTTGAACGAAAACGCCTGTGCATAACCCACGGCCTCCACCAGCTTCAGCGTATCCTCGAAGTCCTCGTCGGTCTCGCCGGGGAACCCGACGATGAAATCGCCCGAAAGGGCAAGGTCCGGCCGGGCCTTCTTGATACGCTCGATCAGCGCCAGATATTCGGCCGCCGTGTGGCGCCGGTTCATGGCCTTCAGGATACGGTTCGAGCCCGACTGCACCGGCAGATGCAGGTAAGGCATGAGTTGCGGAAGATCGCGATGGGCCGCAATCAGCCCGTCATCCATGTCGCGCGGGTGGCTGGTCGTGTAGCGCAGCCGGGCCAGCCCATCAATGCCCGCAAGATGATGCAGAAGCTCGCCCAGCCCCCACTCCACCCCATCGGGGCCGACACCGTGCCAGGCATTGACGTTCTGGCCGAGCAGCGTCAGCTCGCGCACGCCCCCATCGACCAGCTTGCGGGCTTCCGCCACGATCTGCGCGACAGGACGGGAGACTTCCGAGCCGCGCGTATAGGGCACCACGCAAAAGCTGCAGAACTTGTCGCAGCCTTCCTGCACGGTGAGAAACGCCGTTACGCCGCGGGCACGCGTCTTCGCCTTTTCCGGTGCCGGCAGATGTTCGAACTTGTCTTCGATCGCATAATCGGTCTCAAGCACGCGCTCGCCGCGCTTCACGCGCTGCAAGGCTTCGGGCAGGCGGTGATAGGTCTGCGGACCGATCACCAGATCGACGGCGGGCGCCCGGCGCAGGATTTCATCGCCCTCGGCCTGCGCGACGCAGCCGGCAACGCCGATCATCATCTCGCGGCCTTCGCCGGCCTTCTTCTTTTTCAATTCGCGCAGGCGGCCAAGGGCGGAATAGACCTTTTCCGCCGCCTTCTCGCGGATATGACAGGTGTTGAGCAGGACGAGATCGGCATCCTCCATCACATCGGTCGCGACATAGCCGTCCTTGGCCAGCGCATCCTGCATGCGATCGGAATCATAGACGTTCATCTGACAGCCGTAGGTCTTGACGAAGACCTTGCGGGTGTTCTGGGGAACGATGGGCGCGTCCGGCGCGCCGGGGAGTGTTGCGATTTCGTCGGTCATGCGGCTTCCATAGAGCATGAAAGCCCGGATTTGAAGCGTTTTTAAGGGGCTCAGCGACCGCGCAGCTTCAAGGACAGCATCTCGCGGATGCTCTTCTCCACCTCGCGGCTGACGGCTTTGCGATTGCTTTCGGCGGTGTAGGAAATCTGCTCTCCATAAATCACGTCGACATCGACGGCGCCTTCCTTCACGACGCCCAGCAGATGCGGAAACATGGCGATATCGCCCGGCCAGGCGGCAATCGGGCGGTGGTAGCGCCCCATGGGCATGCCATGCAGGCCGGTATAGGCGATCGCCAATGGCTGCACGTGCACGGTGCCCGTCGGCGACATCGGCACGGCGGCGGCGGCCGCTCCGAAGAGCGAGGTCTTGATCTCCAGCAGCCGATTGCCGTCCGACGTCGTGCCTTCGGGGAAAAGAACGACGATCTCGCCGGCCGCCAGCCGCTGGCCGATCTCGTTGACCTGATGTCCCGTCGTGCGCTTTTCGTCCCGCCGCACGAAGATCGTCGCCTGCAGCCGCGCCAGGAGACCGAAAACCGGCCAGGACTTCACATCCGACTTGGCGACGAAGACGACGTCTGCAATCGAGCCGAGAACGAGGATATCTTTCCAGCTCGCATGGTTGGAAACCAGCATCAGCGGCCGCTGCCGGTCGGGCTCGCCATGCACCGTCACGCGGATGCCGATCAGCCGGCAGGCAAGGCGATGCCAGAAACGCGGCAAGCGGCGTCGAAGCGGCCAGTCCAGCCACAGAAGCAGCATCTGAACAGGCGCGAGCACGAGCGTCGCCAGAAAGAGGATGGTCAGGCACACACCGATGCGCAGCCAGTTGAGCGCAGCCCCCGGATCGAACCTCAAGGGAAAAGCTCCTTCGATGCCACAAACTCCCTCTTCTCCCCGGCGGTGAGGTGGCCCGAAGGGCCGGATGAGGGGGACGGCTGGCTCAAAACAAGCGGAGACACCACATCCGCCCTTCGGGCATCTTCTACCCGCGGGGGAGAAGATGGAGTTCTCGGCAGTCCTCGTCGATCCATCTGCAATAGCCCTGCTGATATCAGGGACCAACGGCTAGCCAAGATCAAGCCGCATGACAAGCGCCCCGGTGCGAACCCCATCGGCATTCTGGTAATAGGCCCGCCGCTCGCCAACCTTGGCAAAGCCCAGCTTGCGATAGAGGCCGATGGCCGCAAGATTGGTTTCATCCACTTCAAGGAACATGCTCTCGGCTGCCTGATCACGCGCCTCGCGCAGCGCCGCTCGCATCAGCCGCCAGCCAAGGCCGCTGCGCCCATAACGCGGATCGACGCCGATCGTCAGAATTTCCGCCTCGCCGGCTGCGACGCGAGAAAGAACGAACCCGCCGAGTATCGGCTTTGCCGCATTGGTCTGGCGCGCAACGAAACCGAAGACCGTGTCCTGCACCAGAAGGCGGTGCAGTTCGCCGTCGCTCCAGTGGTGCGTAAAACGCTGCTTGTGGATGGCGGCAGCCTGCGAGAGATGCTCCGCCTCAAGGGCGAAGACGTCGAATTCCGGCTTGCGGACAAAATAGTCGGTAAAGGCCATGGGCCACACTCACGCTCGGGCAACGGCAAAGCCGGCCTGCGGCTTCACGTCTGGACCTCGCAAGTAAAGCGGCTTCGGCTTGTCCTGGGCTGGATCGGCGTCAGCGCCGAGTTTCGCAACGATGCCGATATCCGTCAGGTCGCTGCCATTGGGCATGGACGAAACCAGCGAGGCCCCGGAGCCGCAGACAATACCATCATACCCTTCGAACCGGGCGACCGCATCGCCAACCTCCAGAGCTTCCGGTGGCGTCAGTTCGGCAAGCCCGGCAGAAAACATCTGCGCATAGACTTCGTCCCGCTTGGCATCCATGACGACCGCGACCGGACGCCCCGGATTGTCACGCGACGTCGCCGCCGCAAGGGCCGCCAGCCGCGAAACGCCGACCGCAGGCACGCCGAGCGACAGAGCAAAGCCCCGCGCCGCCGCAACGCCCACACGAATGCCCGTGAACGAGCCGGGACCGATCGTCACCGCCACCCGGTCGATATCGGACAGCGCCTTGCCAGACACCTCGAGCGCCTCGTCCACGAAAGCCATCAGCTGCTCGGCATGGCCGCGCCCGATATCGGCGCCGGACGAACCGAGCACGCGGTCTTCCACGCTGTCATAGAGTGCGGCAAAGCAGCCCGTTCCGGCCGTATCGAGAGCGAGAACGATCATCGGACGCGAGACACCTGCATCGACGTCACATCAGACGGCTTCGACCGCCTGAACCTCCGGCACGAAATGGTGGAGCAGGTTCTGGACGCCGTGCTTGAGCGTCGCCGTCGAAGACGGGCAGCCGGAGCATGCGCCCTTCATGTTGAGGAACACGGTGCCATCGCGGAACCCCTTGAAGGTGATGTCGCCGCCGTCCTGCGCCACGGCCGGGCGCACGCGGGTCTCAAGCAGTTCCTTGATGGTCGCGACGATGGTTTCGTCGCCTTCGTCGAAGAACTCGCCTTCCTGATCGCTTTCTTCCGCGCGGCTATGGATGGCCATGACCGGCTGTCCGGACATGAAGTGCTCCATGATCGAGCCAAGGATCGCCGGCTTCAGATGCTGCCATTCCTGATCCTGCTTGGTGACCGTGATGAAATCGTAGCCGAAATAAACGCCGGTGACGCCGGGGATCATGAAAAGCCGCGCGGCAAGCGAGGAACCGGCTGCGGCCTCCTCGCTATCGCGGAACTCGGCCGTTCCGTTTTCCAAAACCACCTTGCCCGGCAGGAACTTCAGGGTTGCCGGGTTCGGCGTTGCTTCGGTCTGGATGAACATCGTTTTCTCCGCGTCGGCCGGGATTGCGCTCAACCGGCCTGTTTAGAATTATTCAAAAGAATATAGGCTGTTTGGACCAGCGCTTCAAGATGCGACAGCCGCTCACTGCTGTATTGCAAGATCAAATCTCCTGATGCTGTTATCAGCTCAGAGCATCGATCTCCTCATTCGTCAGCACATCCGGAATGACGGTGACGGGGATAGGAAATGCCGCCGTCTTTCCCGCAATCGACGAAACCAGCGGTCCCGGCCCATCCTTGGCGGAGCCTGCCGCCAGCACCAGAATGGCGATATCCCGGTCTTCCTCGATCAACCCGTAGATCTGCTCGGTGGCGCTGCCTTCGCGGATCACCATTTCCGGCTCGATACCGATCGTCTCGCGCACCGTCTGGGCGATCTTCGCCAGCGTCGCCTCGGCTTCGGCGCGGGCTTCCGCCCGCATCACCGCCTCGACCCCCAGCCATTGCTGGAAGTCGCCATCGGCGATCACATAGAGCAGAACGAGGCCGCCGCTGGAATTCTTGGCGCGCATGCCGGCGTAGTGAACGGCGCGGCTGCATTCGGGGGTATCGTCGATCACCGCCATGAATTTACGGCGGTGACCTTCCAGTCGTGAGAGTCGTGTCGAAACCATGGCCGGATACTTACACTCGTTCCGGATGGCCGCAAGACCTCATTTATTGCAGGAAGCCGATGATTTCGCGAACTTCCTTCATCGTCACTTCGGCACGGGCACGGGCACGCTCGCCGCCATCGCGCAGGATGGCATCGATGTGCGTCGTGTCATCCATCAGGCGGCGCATCTCGTCGGTGATCGGCGAGAGAACGTTGACGGCGAGATCGACCAGCGCCGGCTTGAACACCGAGAACTGCTGGCCGCCGAATTCGTCCAGAACCTGCTGCTTCGTCTTGTCCGAAAGCGCCGCGTAGATGCCGACGAGGTTTTCCGCCTCGGCGCGGCCCTTCAGGCCATCGGCCTCGCTCGGAAGCGCATCGGGATCGGTCTTGGCCTTGCGGATTTTCCTGGAGATCGTCTCGGCATCGTCCATCAGGTTGACGCGCGAGAGATCGGACGCATCCGACTTCGACATCTTCTTCGTGCCGTCGCGCAGGCTCATGACGCGCGGCGCCGGTCCGCCGATCAGCGGCTCGACCATCGGGAAATAGGCATGCACCGGCTCTTCGCCGACCTTGATATCGATGCCGTAGTTTGTCCGCGCGATATGCTCCTTGAAGTCGACATTGAACTTCATGGCGATATCGCGGGCGAGTTCCAGATGCTGCTTCTGGTCGTCACCAACAGGAACATGGGTGGCGCGGTAGACGAGGATATCGGCCGCCATCAGGCTCGGATAGGCGAGCAGGCCGAGCGAGGCCTGTTCGGCATTCTTGCCGCCGGTCTTGTCCTTGAACTGGGTCATGCGCTCCATCCAGCCGATGCGCGCCACGCAGTTGAAGATCCAGGCGAGCTCGGCATGCTGCGGCACGGCCGACTGGTTGAAGACGATGTGCTTCTTCGGATCGATGCCGGAGGCGATGAAGGCCGCCGCAATCGAGCGGATCTGGTTCGGCATATCCTCGTGCACGAGCTGGTTGGTGATCGCGTGCAGATCGACGACGCAATAGATGCAGTCGTTGTTGTCCTGCAGCGCCACGAACTTCCGGATGGCGCCGAGATAATTGCCGAGATGAAGATTGCCGGTCGGCTGAACGCCGGAAAAGACGAGCGGCTTGAATTCTGACATCGTGTCCCCGATCAGGCTTGTGGAGGGCCTAGATTGCTCTGGCTCTGTTGAAGATGGCCGCGCTTATGCACAAGGCTTGGAAGGCGATCAAGAAATAACTTTAAATGTTAGCTGTTGCCATTTAAAGTGAATTATAGTGTTTTTCACTGCAATAAGGAATACAAAGATGAAACCGGCTGGACAGATGACCTTGACGCTGACCGGCGAGCTTGAGCAGTTTGTGCGTGATGAGGTCAAGCGCGGTGCCTTCGCGTCCAGCAGCGAATATATCCGCGATCTCGTTCGGGAACGCTATCTGAAGCAGCGGGAAGAGACGGCCCGGCTCGAAGCCTTGGACAAAGCGCTGATGCGCGGCATTGCCGATGCGGAGGCGGGCCGCACAATTCCGGTAGATGCCGCGTTCCAAAGACTGAGGCAGGAATTGGGCTTGTCGCAATCCGGTGACGAATGAAGGTCGTCATCACCGAAGCCGCATGGTCGGACATGTTGCTGATCGGTCGAACGATCCAGGCCGACAATCCGAAGCGTGCGGAAACATTTCTCGGCGAACTCTATCATCGTTGCACCACCCTCGCCGACATGCCGAAAGCCTATCCGGTGATACCGAGATATGAAAAGGCGGGCATCCGCCGCCGCATTCACGGAAACTATCTTATCTTCTACGGACTTGCCGGCGACCGCGTAGAGGTGCTGCATATCCTTCACGGCGCGCAGGACTATGAAAAAATCCTGCCATCGGGCGAATAGAGTTCAGCCCGCCGGCTGCAACAGATCCCAGCTGTTGCCGAAAGGGTCCGTGAAGACAGCGACGCTGCCATAGATCTCATGGCGCGGCTCTTCGAGAAACTTGACCCCGGCAGAAATCATCGCCTTGTGGTCCCTCGCAAAATCATCCGTAAACAGGAAGAAGCCGATACGGCCGCCCGTCTGGTTGCCGATTGCCGCCTGCTGGCGCTCGCCATCGGCCTTGGCCAACAGAAGCGCCGTTTCCGTCGCGCCTTTGGGACGGATGAGCACCCAGCGCTTGCCCTCGCCCATGTCGCTATCTTCGACAAGATCGAAACCGAGCTTGCCGCAATAGAAATCGATTGCCGGATCATAATCCGGTACGACGAGGGCTATGCGGGCGATGGTCTGGCGCATGGTCAGGACTCGGCAGGCGGCGCGGCCGCCGCCTTGCGCTTCAGGTTGCGCCGGATCATCGAAGCATCCGCCCCGCCGATCAGGAATGCCACCGAGAAATAGACCACCATGGCAAGCCCGATGAGGATCGTCAGGGCCGAAAGCTGCGTCAGAAGCGGGCTTTCGGGCGCCAGCCAGTCCGACAGCGCCGCGGACGTATAATTCAATGCCAGCGCCATGATCACGGTGGCGATCAGCAGCCTCAGAACCCGGAAGGCGAGCGCATTTTCCCAATTCCAATGGCCGCGCCAGACGAGCGTGACGAACAGCAGCGTCGCCGTCAGCCAGCCGGAGGCCGCTTCCGCCGTGGCGATGCCGCGCTCGGCGAAGAACGGGAAGAGCGAGACCGCAAGGGCGCAGTTGACCGCCACCGAAAGCCCGGTGATGCGCATCGGCGTCTTTGTATCCTCGCGGGCGAAGAAGCCGGGATTGAGCGCCTTGATCGCCACGAAGGCCGGCAGCCCCAAGCCGTAGATCGCCAGCGTCGCCGCCACCGTGCTCGTGGTATCGGCCGAAAACGCACCGCGCTCATAGAGCACCCGCACGATCTCGTCTGAAATGACCCAGAGCGCGCCCGCCGCCGGCAGCGTCAGGAACAGTACGAATTCCAGCGAGCGGTTCTGAAGGTTCGCCGCCTCGCGCTCATGCCCGCCGCGCAGCGCGCGGGAAAGCTCCGGCAGGAGCACCACGCCGACGGCGATGCCGACGACACCGAGCGGCAACTGGTAGACGCGGTCGGCATATTGCAGCACTGCGATCGCACCATCCTTGGTCGAGGCGATCATCTGGCCGATGATCTGGTTGATCTGGGTGATCCCGCCGGTCACCGCCGCCG
This sequence comes from Pararhizobium sp., assembly GCA_031556925.1. Classification (GTDB taxonomy): domain Bacteria; phylum Pseudomonadota; class Alphaproteobacteria; order Rhizobiales; family Rhizobiaceae; genus Pararhizobium. The sequence goes on along the minus strand of JAVBSF010000134.1, from coordinate 6,726 downwards.
GCAGCGCCAGCCACAGGAGCCGCTTCACATTGGGCGTGAAACGCGGCCGCGCCAGCCCGAAGCGCATGCCCGCATGCAGCACGCCGACGTAAAGCACCGCCATCTGCAGGATGCCGGCGATCAGCACGCCCCAGGAAAGATACCAGGCCGTGGCCAGCGGATCGGCTCCCGTCATGAGCCCGTAGCCCAACGCGGCGATCAAGGCGAGATTGAGGAACACCGGCGCAATCGCGGCTGCGAAATAATGGTGCAGCGAATTCAGCATGCCTGACAGCATCGCCGTCAGCGACATGCACATCAGGTAAGGAAACATGACGGCCGCAAGCTTGACGGTGACGTCGAATTTCTCCGTACCCGCCTCGAAGCCCGGCGCGATGATCCATGAGACCAGCCAGGGCATCGCCAGTTCCATGGCGATTGTGATGATCAGAAGCACCGTGAAGAGAACGCCCAGCACCTCCTCCGAAAAGCGCTTGGCCCCCTCGATTCCGTTCGCCTCGATCTCCTTGGCGAAGAGCGGCACGAAGGCGGCGTTGAACGCGCCTTCGGCGAAGAGTCGGCGGAAAAGGTTTGGAAAGCGGAAGGCCGCATAGAAGGCATCCGCCATCGGCCCCGTGCCGAGTGCCGCCGCCATCAGCGTTTCGCGGGCAAAGCCGAGCACGCGGCTGCCGAGCGTGGCGCCGCCGACGGTTGCGAATTTTCGAACGAGACTCATGGTTATTCGGCCTTGGCTTTCCGGGGCGCGGCGATCCGCGGGCTATGCTGGGGCGCGATGATGCCGGCCGGCATGCGGTCGCGCGCCTCGTCGGCCTCGTCGGACATGACCGCCTTCAGACGCGCCACGATATGATTGTGGCGGTTCTCGTTGACGATCTTCTGGCCGACGAGATCGGTGACATAGAAGGTATCGATCACCTTCTCCCCGAAGGTGGTGATATGCGCCGAGGCGATATCGAGCGACAGGTCGGCCAGCACCGCCGTCATTTCGGACAGGAGGCCGGTGCGGTCGAGGCACTCCACCTCGATGACGGTGAACTTGTTGGACAGCGTATTGCTGATGGTCACGGCCGGCGTGACGGTAAAGGCCCTGGTGCGCTTGCGGCTCTTCGTGCGGCTGGCGATCACCTCAGGCAGCCGCTTCCTGCCGGAAAGCACATCCTCGATCAGCTTGCCGATATTGGCGGCGCGGCGCATCTCGTCCTCGTCGTTGGAGAATTCGCGGTTGACGAGGATGGTGTCCAGCGCGCGGCCGTCCGAGGTCGTGAAGATTTGCGCATCGACGATGTTGGCTCCGGCAGCGGCGCAGGCGCCGGCGATGACGGCGACGAGACGCGGATGGTCCGGCGACAGAACCGTGATTTCGGTGATGGCGTGGAACTGGTGGGTGCGCACCATGGTCGCCAGCGCCTTGCCGGCCTTGTCGGCCTCGCGGATGAATGTCGCGTGGCGGATCTGGTCTTCGAGCGGCACCGAGAGCAGGTAGGGCTGGTAGTGCAGCTTGGTATAGGTCTTGCGGTCCTTCTGGCTCCAGTCGGATAGCGCCTCGTAGAGCACTTCGGCCGCGTGCGCGGCGCGCTCCTTGCGCGGCATTTCGGAAAAGCCCCCGGACAGCAGAAGCTCGGTCTCGTAATAGAGCGTGCGCAGCAGCTGGCCCTTCCAGCCGTTCCAGACGCCCGGACCGACGGCGCGGATATCGCAGACCGTCATGATCAGCAGCATCTTCAGACGGTCGAGCGACTGCACCCGGTCGGCGAAATCGATGATCGTCTTGCGGTCGTTGAGGTCGCGCGTCTGGGCGACCATCGACATCGTCAGATGTTCCTCGATCAGCCATGCCACCGTTTCCGTCTGCTTCGGCGTCAGGCCGAAACGCGGGCAGAGTTTTCGGGCAACCTTGGCGCCGGCGGTCGAATGGTCTTCCGGCCGGCCCTTGGCAACGTCATGCAGCAGAACCGCGACGAACAGCGCGGTGCGATCCTCGATGCCCGGCATCAGCTTGACGGCGAGCGGATGCACGTCGTCGTCGCGGCCCTGATCGATGCTCGACAGGATATCGACGGCCCGCAGCAGATGCTCGTCCACCGTATAGTGGTGATACATGTTGAACTGCATCAAGGAGACGATCTTGCCGAATTCGGGAATGAAGCGGCCGAGCACGCCAGCCTCGTTCATGCGCCGCAGGACCAGCTCCGGCTTGCGCCGCGAGGTCAGCATCGAGATGAACAGCCGGTTGGCCTCCTCGTCGTCGCGCACGGCCTGCGTGATCAGCCCCAGCGAGCGGGTCACCTGCTTCAGCGCGGCGGGGTGGAATTCCAGCTCGTTGATATCGGCGACATGGAAGAAGCGGATCAGGTTGACCGGATCCTTCTTGAAGACATCGGGGCTCGCCAGCGCGATACGCCCGCCGTCATCGACGAATTCGAGCGAGCCGGGGATCTTGCGCACGCGATGGGTAAAGCGGGAGATCGCAGCGCTCAGCCCCGGAAGCTGCTTTGCCTGCTGGTCTTCCAGCGCCGCGCAGAAGATGCGGGTGAGATCGCCGACATCCTTGGCCACGAGGAAGTAATGCTTCATGAAGCGCTCGACCGCCGTCATGCCGGGATGATCGTGATAGCCGAGGCATTCGGCGATTTCGCGCTGGATGTCGAAGGACAGCCGCTCCTCCGCCTTGCCGGTCAGGAAATGCATGTGGCAGCGCACCGCCCAGAGAAAGTCCTCGGATTTCTCGAAGAGCTTCAATTCCTGGCGCGACAGGACCGCGAGCTTCACCAGATCGGCCGGATCCTTGACCCGGTAGAAATATTTGGCGATCCAGAACAGCGTGTTGAGGTCGCGAAGCCCCCCCTTGCCTTCCTTGACGTTGGGCTCGACCAGATAGCGGGTGTCGCCGGCCTTGCGGTGGCGCTCGTTGCGCTCGGCCAGCTTCGCGGCGATGAAGGCCGGGCCGGTGTTCTTGACGATCTCCTCGTCGAACCGCACCTCCAGCGCGCTCGCCAGCGCCCGCGAGCCGCAGATATAGCGGGTTTCGAGAATGGCGGTGCGAATGGTCATGTCGGCGCGCGAAAGGCGGATGCATTCCTCGATCGTGCGGGTGGCGTGGCCGACCTTGAAGCCGAGATCCCACAGGATATAGAGCATAAATTCGATGGCCGGCTCGCTCCACACGGCCCTGGTTTCCGGCAGGATGAACAGGAGGTCGATATCGGATCCCGGCGCCAGCGTGCCGCGCCCGTAGCCGCCGACAGCAGCCACGGCAAGCCGCGAAGCCTCCGACGCATGCGAAGCGTCGAAGATCTCGTTCAGCACGAAATCATGGAGAAGGGTGATCAGCTGGTCCTGCAGCCAGGAAATCCGCTTGGCGCATTTCAGGCCGCTGCCGTCGGCGTTCAGCAGTTCGCGAGCCTTTTCCCGGCCCTTCTGGTTGGCCTGCCGGAAGGCCGCAAGCAACGCCCGACGCATCGGATCGCGCTGCTCGGCATAGGCCGATGCGATGAAATCGCATTTGGACCGCAAGGCGGCGACGTCGAGAATTTCGGAAAAGGCCATATCGTTTCTGCCCATCACGCGCCGGTCGTCTTCCTGTGCGATGTTGTCAGCGCGCCGCTGCTGCATGCCTTTAGACCTTTCGCGCCGGCAGAGACAAGACCGGGATGGGCCTTACCGGGATGGAATGGGACTTTAGCGTTCAAGCATTGCCAAGTTGTTTCTTCAAGGCATAGAGCGCTTCCATCGCCTCGCGCGGGGTCATATCATCGGGATTGAGGCTTTTTAACGCCTCCTCCACCTTGGAGGGCCCGGCCTTGGCGATCTCCTCGCGGCGGATCGCCACCTGGAACAGCGGCAGGTCGTCGATCAGCTGGCTCGCCGGGTTCTTGCGATCGGCGTCCTCGAGCTTGGCAAGCACGTCCTTGGCCCGCGCCACGACGGAAGCCGGAAGACCCGCCAGACGCGCCACCTGAATACCGTAGGAACGGTCCGCCGCGCCGGGCCCGACTTCGTGCAGGAAAATGACGTCGCCGTCCCATTCCTTGACGCGCATGGTGGCGTTGGACAGCCGGCCGAGCTTTTCGGAAAGCACCGTCAGCTCATGGAAATGGGTGGCGAACAGCCCCCGGCAGCGATTGCCCTCATGCAGATGCTCGACCGCCGCCCAGGCAATGGAGAGACCGTCGAAGGTCGCCGTGCCGCGGCCGATCTCATCGAGGATGACCAGCGAACGGTCGGTCGCCTGGTTGAGAATGGCCGCCGTCTCGACCATCTCGACCATGAAGGTGGAACGCCCGCGCGCCAGATCGTCGGAGGCGCCGACGCGGGAAAACAGCCGGTCGACCACGCCGATATGGGCGGAGGCGGCCGGCACGAAGGAGCCCATCTGCGCCATGATGGCGATCAGCGCGTTCTGGCGCAGGAAGGTCGACTTACCGCCCATGTTCGGGCCGGTGAGCAGCCAGATCGCGCCATCCCCCTCCTTGGCGCCCTCGCCGTCATGGGGCGAGAGATCGCAACTGTTGGCGACGAAGGCCGTCGCCGACTGGCGGCGCAGCGCCTGCTCGACCACGGGATGACGCCCGCCCTCGATGGCAAACATCTTCGATCCGTCCACCACCGGCCTGCAATAGTCCTGCTCTTCGGCCAGCGATGCGAGCCCCACGGACACATCGATGGTGGAAAGCGCATAGGCCGCCGCCTTGATCGCCTCGGCCTCGCCGACGACGAGGTTCGTCAGTGCATCGAAGGCTTCCAGTTCGATCGACAGCGCCCGGTCGGCGGCGTTGGCGATCTTGGATTCGAGATCGGCAAGCTCGGTGGTGGTGAAGCGCATGGCATTCGCCATGGTCTGGCGGTGGATATAGCGGGCACGGGCCGCATCGCTGTCGGTCATCGGCCCGGCATTGCCGGCGGTGACCTCGATGAAATAGCCGAGCACGTTGTTGTATTTGATCTTCAGCGACTTGATGCCGGTTTCCTCGGCATAGTTCAGCTGCAGGCCGGCGATGACGCGGCGGGACTGGTCGCGCAACGCCCGTACCTCGTCCAACTCGGCGCTCGCGCCCGCGCGCACGAAACCGCCGTCACGCTTCAGAAGCGGCAGTTCGTCGGAAAGCGTGACGGAGAGGCGCGCGGAAAGCTCGCCCGGCAGGCCGGCGATGGAATCGAAGGCGAGACCCAGCTCTTCGGAAAGATTGCCCGATTTCAGCAGCCGCACGATATCGCCGGCCGCCGCAGTCCCCGCAAGGATGGCGCCGAGATCGCGCGGGCCGCCACGGCCGAGCGAAAGCCGCGACAACGCGCGCGGCATATCCGGCACATGCCTGAGCGCCTGACGCAGATCGGCCATCAGCTGCGGCTGATGGAGAAGCGCCGTGATCGAATCCAGCCGCTCGCCAATGCGTTCGGGGTCCGTCAGCGGCGACATCAGCCGTTCGGCAAGCAGCCGCGCCCCGCCACCGGTGACGGTGCGGTCGAGCGCCTTGAGCAGCGTGCCATTGCGATCGCCCGACTGGGTCTTCACCAGTTCGAGATTGGTGCGCGTCGCGGGGTCGATGAACAGCGTCGATGCGCCGCTTTCCCGCTCGGGAATGCCGAGCGGCGGACGCTCCGCGAATTGGGTCTTTTCGACATAGGCGATAGCCGCCGAGGCCGCGGCGATTTCGGCCCGCGAAAAGCCGCCGAAACCGTCGAGCGTCTTGACGCCGTAGTAGCGGGCGATGCGATCCTCGGCCGTCGCGCTGTCGAACAGCACCGATGGCTGCGGCACGGCCACGCGGCCGAGAACATCGACGACGGCGCGCATCTCGGGGTCGTGGAAGACCGTATCGGCAAGGATCAGTTCGCGCGGATCGATGCGCAGGATATCGGCGAGCAGCCGGCTTTCCGTCGTTTCCGCGAGCCGGAAGACCCCAGTCGAAATATCGATCCAGGCGAGCGCCAGCAGCGGCTCGCTGCCGCTCCTGATGCGGGCGAGCGCCATCAGATAGTTGGTCTCGGAAGGCGAGAGCAGCTTGTCCTCGGTGATGGTGCCGGGTGTGACGAGACGCACGACATCGCGCTTCACCACCGATTTCGAGCCGCGTTTCTTGGCCTCGGCCGGGTCTTCCACCTGCTCGCAGACGGCGACGCGGAAACCGCGCGCGATCAGCTTCTGCAGATAATCGTCCGCCGCATGCACCGGCACGCCGCACATCGGAATGTCCTGCCCCAGATGCTGGCCGCGCTTGGTGAGCGTGATCGCGAGCGCCCGCGAGGCCTCGACCGCGTCCTGAAAGAACAGCTCGTAGAAATCGCCCATGCGATAGAACAGCAGCGAATCCGGATTGTTCGCCTTGATCTCGATATACTGTTCCATCATCGGCGTCGCCGAGGAACGGCTTTCCTCCGACGCCAGTTGCAGGGTGGAAAGAACCTCGGAATCGCGGCTTGCGGGATCGGTCACAAAAGTCATGGGGGCCCCAGAAAAGAGGTGCCACACTACCCGCGCCCGTTTATAGAAGACAACAACAAAGCGGCGGGGAGGAGCCTTCGCCCACAGGACTTGCCCATAGCACTTGCCCGCAGAAACTTGGAGGAGGAAGAATGGCCGAAACAGGCAAAGGCGCCCAGAGCGGAAGCCGCAACAGCCGCAGCGTCACCGATCAGGAAGCGCTCGAATTCCACGCGCAGGGACGCCCCGGCAAGCTGGAGATTTCGCCGACCAAGCCGATGGCGACGCAGCGTGACCTGTCGCTG
>JAVBSF010000305.1:0-4337 GCA_031556925.1 Pararhizobium sp. | reverse complement strand
CAGCGACAGTTCCATGCCGATCTGCAGGATGATCATCAGGAGCGATACGGCGACGATGATTTCCGGCAGGAAGAGCGGCGCCATCAGCAGGCCGTTGGCTGCTTCCCGTCCGCGAAAGCGATAGCGGGTCAGCGCGCGGGCGGCGCAGATGCCAAGCCCGGTCGCGAGAATGGAGACGCAGACGCCGACGATGAGGCTGTTGCGCGCAGCCTCCAGCATCACCGAATTGCTCCAGAGCGAGGCATACCAGTTGATGGTGAAGCCCGCGAGCGGGAAGGTGGTGGCCGCCGCATTGTTGAAGGAGAAGATCGGCAGAAGCAGGATCGGCAGGTAGAGGAAAGCGAGGTAGACGGCGACATAGGCCGGCAGCCAGCGGGATTTTGCGATGCCGTGACGTCCGCTCATCGAATGCGCCTCACGAAGAATTTGAGCCCCAGCACGGCGGCGCCGGCCATGGCCGAGACGATCACCATGGTCGTGACGGAAAGGGCAGCGCCCAGCGGCCAATTGGCGCCCTTGCCGAATTGCGCCTGAATGGCGGTTGCGATCATCACCCCGTCCTTGCCGCCGACCAGCTTTGGCGTGACATAGTCGCCGACGGTCGGGATCATCACGATCAGGAAGGCGGAAATGACGCCCGGCAGCGACAGCGGCAGGGTGATGCGCAGGAAGCTTCTGATCTTGTTATCGCCCAGATCGTGCGCCGCCTCGATCAATGAGCGGTCGATCTTTTCCAGGGAAACGAAGATCGGCAGGATCGCGAAGGCCGCCCAGCTATGGACCAGCGTGATGACCACGGCGTTGGAATTGTAGAGGAGCGAGGTGACCGGCTTGTCGATCAGCCCGGTCGACATCAGGCCGGTGTTCAGCACGCCCTGATAGCCGAGGATCACCTTCCACGACATGACGCGCAGCAGATAGCTCGTCCAGCAGGGCACGGTGATGAGGAACAGCCAGAGGCTTTTATGCACCCCGCCATGGAACGAGATGAACCAGGCGATGGGATAGGAGACGGTGACGGTGATGACGCTGACGACCAGAGAGATGGTGAGCGAGCGCCAGAGAAGATCCTGATAGATCGGCTCGCCAAGGGCGGTGCGGTAGTTGTCGAGGGTGAAGGTATGATCGATCGTCAGGTAGTCCTGGCTCCAGAAGCTGTAGGCGAAGACGATCAGGATCGGCAAGAGGAGAAGGGCGAGCGCATAGAGCAAAGTGGGGGAGACGAGAAGGAGCCCCTTGGCTTCCTCGCTCTCGGACCATGATCCTCGCGCCCTGGGCTGTTGTTCGGCGACCGTGGAGGCGGGAAGCGCCGTCATCGGTGGCGCCTCGTGTGGGTCGAGGCGCAGGCCATCGGGGTGAGGCTGGCTCCCTCTTCTCCCCCGCGGGGAGAAGATGCCCGAAGGGCAGATGAGGGGGTATTTGCCGCGAATTCAGAGCGAACCGCCCCCTCATCCGGCGCTACGCGCCACCTTCTCCCCGCTGGGGAGGAGAGGGAGGTTGCCGCCTCTTCACAGCCAATAGCCGCATTCGCATCCAGCGTGCTTCGACAGTCGAAAAGCAGGCTTTGTTCCATGCCGTCCACCCGTGGGCTTTGTTTGCCCGTTTTGTTCCCGTTTGCAGAATGTGCGCAAAACCGGATTGAAAGCAAGCGTTTTTTCTGCCAGTATTGATTGAACGGACATTCAAAATAAGTGAATTTCATAAAAAATATCAGTTGATTGATCCGTTCCAAGAAATATCGGAGGTCGTTTTTATGGCGGCGAAGCGGGAAGAGATTGTTGACGGCGGCTCAGATGAGGGGCTGGCGGCGCTGGCGCGCCGGCATCTGGTTCAGCCATGGCCGGTTGCGGGGGAAATCGGGGCGGAGGCAAGAGGTGGAATTCGCTCGGGCGATGGCATCTATGTGATTGATGGCGAAGGGCGCAAGCTGATCGACGGGCCTGCCGGCATGTGGTGCGTCAATGCCGGGCACCGGCGCAAGGAACTGGCTCAGGTGCTCTACGATCAGGCGATGGAGCTCTCCTACAATTCGCCCTGGTACACGATGAACAAGCCTTCCGTCGCCCTCGCGGCGCGGCTTGCCGGCCATGCGCCGGGCGATCTTTCCCATGTGTTCTATACGACCGGCGGCTCCTCGGCGGTGGAGACGGCGCTGCGCTTCATGCAGTTCGCCAACAATGTGCGCGGCCGGCCGGAAAAGAAGATGATCGTGTCGCGGCAGGGCGGCTATCATGGCTCGACCTATCTCTCCGCCTCGCTCAACGGCCGCCCGCGCGATCACGATTGGATGGACAGCGCCACGGATCAGGTGATCAAGCTCATCTGTCCCAATCCCTTCCGCCGCCCGGCGGGCATGGATGAAGCGCAGTTCTGCGACATGCTCGTGGAGGAATTCGAAGACGTGATCGCGACCTATGGGGCCGAGCGGATCGGTGCTTTCATCGCCGAGCCCGTCATGGCCTCCGGCGGCGTCATCGTGCCGCCGACGGGTTATCTCAAGCGCATGCGGGCGCTTTGCGCCGAAAACGATATCCTGTTCATCGCCGACGAGGTGGTGACGGCCTTCGGACGGCTTGGCTCGGTCTTCGCCTCTGGGGAGGTTTTCGGCATCGAGCCAGATATGGTGACCTTCGCCAAGGGCGTGACGTCAGGTTATTTCCCGCTCGGCGGCGTGATGATCTCGGCGCGGCTTCTGGAGGATTTGCGCCGGTCCAATCATTCCGAGGCGATGTTCGCCCATGGGCTGACCTACTCCAGCCATCCGATCGGCTGCGCGGTGGCGCTGAAGAACCTCGACATTCTCGAAGGCGGGCTGCTCGCTCATGCGCGCGGCATTTCGGATTATTTCCAGTCGAGCCTGAGGCGGCTGGAGGAACTGCCGCTGGTCGGCGAGGTGCGCGGTCTCGGGCTGATGGCCTGCGTCGAATGCGTGGCGGACCGGGTGAGCAACAATCCGCTGACGCTCGATCTCGAGGTCGGCAAGCGCATCGATGCCCATTGCCAGGAATTGGGGCTGCTTGTGCGGCCGCTGATCAATATGTGCGTGATGTCGCCGCCGCTGACGATCGAGCGGCCGCAGATCGATACGATGACGGAAATTCTCCACACCAGCATCCGCCGAACCATGGACGAACTGGTGCGGGAAGGGCTGTGGAAAGGGTGATTTTCGCGAATATGGATGCGGTCCAGTTCCCTGGCTGCATCCGGACTTGAGGGCCGGGTCGTTCCGGCCCCTTCTTTTTATAGCCGCGCGCCGCGCAATTCCGCGTCAATGCCGGCGAGGCGTTCTTCCTCCGGCGCCTGATCCAGCGTCATCACCGGCAGCACCCGCCGCAAATGGTCGTGATGGGTGCGCACGCCATATTCCAGATCGGACAGGTAGAAGCCGTGGAAGGCCTTCGAGGTCATCGCCTCGTTGGACCAGACGGTCAGTTGCACGTCTTCGGCCTGCGTGTCGCGGTCGATGCGGTAGGAGAGGTAGCGGGCGGCGCGCTGGGCGCGGGTTTCCGTCCGATGGCGATAGACGCCGCCACGCAGCAGCGTTTCGCCTGTCGAAAGCGGGAATTCCTGATAAAACTGCACCGTCTCCGGCGTCACCGCGATCACGGCATTGGGAAAGAGGCCGTAATAGATCCATGCCTTGAGCAGCCGTTCCGGCAGATGGGGCGCTTCCGGCGCGATGGCGACGTAGTTGCGCACACTCCAGCGGCGGCCGGCATGAGGGTTGTAGGTGGCAAACGAACGGCAGAGACCGCCGACGAAGGGTTCGTCGTAATAGGTCGATCCGTAGAGATCCTGCAGCGCCGGATGGGCCATGGCGACGTGATAGCCCTCGTTGTCGACATCGCGCACGGACTTCCAGTTGACCGGCGACGGTTGCGTCCAGATCGAGGCGGCGGGCACCATGGTTTCGCAATGATAGTGACCGAGTTCCTCGGCGAAGGGCTGCATCTGCTCGGCGACGGAGGGCTGCGGCCCTTTGGCGAAGCGGATGAAGACGAAACCCATCCAGACCTCGGTTTCGAGCGGCACCAAGCCGAACTCTTGCCTGTCGAGCGGCGGGAAGGAGCGGGGACGGGCAGCGCCCCTCAGCGTGCCGTCGAGATTATAGACCCAGCCATGGAACGGACAGACCAGCGCGTTGCGGCAGGTGCCCTTGTCGTCGGCGACCAGCCGCGAGCCGCGATGGCGGCAGATATTGTGGAAGCCGCGCACCACGCCGTCCTTGCCGCGCACGACAAGCGCGCGCTCGCCGACAACGTCCATGGCGAGATAGTCGCCCGGTTCCGGCACGTCGGAGACATGGCCGACGATCTGCCAATGGGTGCGGAAAAGCT
>JAVBSF010000526.1:0-3144 GCA_031556925.1 Pararhizobium sp. | reverse complement strand
ATATTGTGTCGGACAATCAAACAACCACTAAAGTCACCATCATCTTGCCAAATGTCAGCACAACGGCTTCGGTTTTCTAGGGCGAGCTTTCAATGGTTAGCAGTCGCTCCTACATCTTCCCTCTTAAGTTGTAGCCGTTGAATAATTTGCGTCGTTCCTATATCATATTGAACTTAAAGCGTATCCTCAATTGAGAATATCTTAGAGTGAGTCTTTCAAAGTCCGAGTCGGATGAATTGAAGGCTCCCTCTTAGGGCGTGTTCTCATTTGCTAGTAGTTTCTATTCAAGAGCATTAGCAAATGAAGACACTCCCTAAATTGAGGCTATTAAGTCATCTATTTAGGGCGATATGGCAATCCTTTGGCGGCATCTTCTTCTCAGCTATTTGCGAGTAGTCTGTTTTGGCACCATTGCTTTTATTGCTTTGCTGCTGACATTAAGGCTCGAAGAGATTGCTCATTTTGCCACCCTTGGGGCGCCAATAAGCTATGTCTTTTGGTTCATTCTGTACCAGATCCCCTACATTTTGCCCATTGCGCTGCCCATCTCGGCGCTCATCTCGGCGATGATCCTCAGCCAGCGCCTTTCAGCCAATAGTGAGTTGACAGCGCTGCGGGCGGCGGGCTTTTCATTGCTGGAGATTTTCACGCCGCTGCTCGTTGGAGCGACCCTTCTGGGGATTGCCAACTTTTATGTCGTCTCTGAGTTGGCCACCTCTTCGCACCTGGCCACATCGTTAATTAAAAATGAACTGCGCTGTATCAACCCCCTGCTGCTGCTGAGCAACAAGCATCTCATGAAAAACCGCGGTGTCAGCTTTCACAGCCTAGGGCCTTCGCGCATGGGAGAAACTGCCAGCGATGTGGTGATAGCCCTACCTGACAGGGGCAAGAAACACCTTAAGTTATTTGTGGCCGATCAGCTAAAAAGCTCAGCGCAAATTGTCGACGCAGAAGGAATCACCATGATCACCGACCTGCGCAAAGGTGATGGCAGCAACCAGACGCTCATCGAAAACATTGCACAGAGCAACATCTCCATCGCAGACTTCTCACAGCTTGTGCAGCGCAAAGTATGGACGCTCAACAACGATCACCTGAAGCTTTCGCTGTTGTTAGTGAGGCTGGATGGCGAAAAAGAGCGCCTAATAGCTTTACAGGGCAGCAACAGCGCCCTTAGCGAGCAAAAGACTTCCCAGAGGACGATCAACCGCATCAACAGCGAGCTGCTGCGTCGTATATCTGTGGGGCTATCGGTAGTTACGCTCACCTTCCTTGGAGCATGCTGCGGCATTCAAATTGGCAGGCGCACATCGCGCAAAGGGCTGGCTATTGTCCTAGTCATGTCAACCATCTATCTTGCTGCCTATTTCTCAGCTAAGGGCGTCGACCATCTGCAAGCCGCCTCAGCCATATTTTATCTCTTGCCACATCTGCTTTTATTAACGGTGTCGCTGTGGATGTTGCGCCGTGCAACTCGAGGAGTTGTTTAAGATGACCTTCTTTAAGCAAATTTGGGGGCGCTACTTCCTAGTTGAAACCCTAAAGGTCGCGCTGCTCTTCCTCGTGTGCTTCTACGGCCTGTACATGATGATCGACTATACCAACCACTCGACAGCACACCATGCCAGTCAACAAAAAATGCAGTGGCTAAGCTTTGCAGAGTACTATGCCTGCGAGTTTATCTTGCGCAGCGAAGTGTTAATCCCCTTTGCTCTTCTCTTGGGAACGATTAAAACCCTGTGCAAGCTCAACACCAACAACGAGTTGATTGCGATGATGGCAGGAGGCATCCCCATCCACACGCTACTCAAGCCATATCTTTTTGTAGGGTTAGCCTTCACGGGCCTCATGTACCTTAACAATGAATTCGTCGTGCCGGTGGTAGCCAAGGAAAGAAAGTATTTTGACGATCTGCGCGCTAGTCGAAAAAATGCCAATGGCCATGGTGCGCAGCATCTGCTGTTGGCCGATCAAACCATCTTAATCTATCACCACTATGATAGCGTCAAAGAGCAATTTGTCGATGTTTACTGGCTGCGTTCGACAGATGATTTTTTCCGCATGGAAGCTCTGCAGCCCCATAGCAAGCCACCACTGGGCCTTATCGTCGATCACATCGTTAGAGAAAGCCCAGAGAAGCGCTCGCTACAGGCATCCTATTCTGAGAGGCAGTTCCCCGAGATCAGCTTTCAGCAAAAAACTCTGGCCGATACAGTGATTCCTCCGGAGGGTATGCCTCTGACAGAGCTCTGGGAGGTGCTTCCTTCGGCCAAGGACACCCACACAGAGAAAGATGCGCGCCTAATGGCAACCTTCCACCGCAAGCTTGCCTTGCCATGGCTATGCTTGCTAGCCGTGATTGCGCCGATCCCTTGGTGCATACGTTTTTCTAGGAATTTTCCTGCTGCGCTGATCTATGCGGGAGGAGTTTTTGGCCTAGTCGCCACCTATATCTTGATGGATGCCTCCCATGTGTTGGCACGCCGTCAGCTACTAGATCCTCTGTGGGCGATTTGGGGGCCTTTAGGCATACTGTTGATAACCTTTGGTTGGCGCTATTGGCGCATACGCTGAGAAGTTTTTTCCTACATCCTTGCCTGCAACTGAGAGTAAAGGCAAGATCGTAAGTCTCCCACCAAGCTTAATCCAAACTGTTATGTAAGAGACTGTCACTGAAAAATCGGCGAAAATTTAGAGATGCTCTCTAAGCGAGATTAACTTTGAAGACACGCTCTTAGGTAGATTGCTTGCTATAGAATGAAAACTAATGTCGCAAATACAGACAATGTCTCTTTTGCGCGGCAGCGTTCAAAAAATCTTCAAGCGAGCTGACCTTAAATTACCCAAGCCGATTCTGCTCAATCGGCGCAGCTTCGATGTAAATATCTAACACCATCCCCAGAAATACTGGCAGCTGTTCGCGCTCGAAAGTATATAAAACTTGCAAAACTCTAGTGTCCACACGCTCGCGGTTATCGCCGGTGAAGGTACTCTTGGGGATTAGAAAAGGCTCAATGCGCAGGAAGGTCAGCGGGAAGTTGATGTGGCTATTGCCGCGCACAAAGCCTGTGGCCGGTGAACCACTTTGGTAGCGCCACGCTTCATTCTCATCAACATAGATGAGCACCTGCAAGGGAGAGA
>JAVBSF010000006.1:0-15729 GCA_031556925.1 Pararhizobium sp. | reverse complement strand
TCAGCGCATTGCCCTGATTGTAGTAGCTGACGGCATCGGTCGATTGCGCGAAGGCATCGATGGCGTCCTGATATCGGCCAGCCCGATACAGCGCCGCTCCACGCCACGCATTGTCCCTGAAGTGATTGGCGGCGGCCGCATAGTCCTCCCGCTCGAAAGCGCGTTTTCCCTGCTGGTCGGGGGTGAACCAGGCATCGGTAAAATCAGCCGCTCGTGCCTGTCCGGGCGCCATGCCGAGTGGCAGCGCCAGCAGCAGAAGCGCACCGAGCCAATGGATCTTCGTGCCGCGCCGGAAGGTGAGCATCACCATGAGCGCGACGGGGATCGTCAGATACCAGCCGACATCGCGCCAGCGCTGCAGGCCCTCATCCGTCTTCTGGGTAAAGGCGCTCTGGATGCGATGCACGATCCAGTCGACATCGGCATCGTCGAGCGTCACGGTCGCGATCTGCACGGAGGAAGCGGATTGCAATGCCTTGAAGGCGTCGAGATCCATCTTCGCCTGCACCCGCGCCCCGCCGGCATCGGTCTGGTAGCTGCCATCGGCGTTTCTCACCGGGCCGCCTTCAGCGGTGCCGATCCCCAGCATCATCAGGTCGTTGCGCCCCTTGTAGCCGGAAAATGCCTGAAAGGACGGACGGTCTACGCCATCGGTCATGAACAGGATCGTGCCCGGCGCGGTCTCATCGGCCAGCGCCTTTTCGATCACTTCAAGCGCCTTTGCCGTGTTCTTGCCCTCCACCGGCATCAGCGCAGGGGAAAGCGCTGCAAGATAGGTGGCAACCAGCGAGGCGTCGTCGGTGAGCGGCAGCACCATATGGGCCGAGCCGGCATAGGCGAACAGCGCCGTGCGCGCGCCCTTCCGGCGCTCCATGATGTCCTCAACCTTGAGCTTCGCCCGCTCCAGCCGGCTCGGGGTGATGTCGGTCGCATCCATCGTCGGGCCGAGATCGATGGCGATGGCGAGCGGCGCGCGATCCTCGACGAAGGGCGGGCGCTCCTTTTCCCAGGTTGGCCCGGCCGCGGCGATGGCCGAGAGCGCGAGCAACACGGCGATCAGATGGGCAGGCCGCAGGCCCCGCGTCGTCGTGCGCTCGATCAGCAGATGATCGAGCAGGTTCGGCGCGATCAACCCCTTCCAGCGGGCGCGCATATCCTTCTGCCGGTCGAGCAGCCAGACCAGCAGCACGGCCGCAACCACGGCCAGGAGCCACCAGGGGCGAAGGAAGTGGAAATCGCTGATCATGCCTCCCCCCCGGCCCGGCGGGCGGTCGTGACGGACAGGATCCACATGAGCAGGTGATAGGCGAAGACGAGCAGGATCGCCGCGCCGAGCGGGTAGTAGAACAGTTCGAGGCGCGGCTGCCAGCTCAGCGTCTTCTGGTTGGCAGGGGTGATCTGGTCGAGCAGCGCATAGATATCGGCCAGCGCCTTCTGGTCGCTGCCGAAGAAGTTGCGGCCGCCGGTGGTCTTGGCGATCTGTTCCAGCGTTGCGGAGTCGAGCTTGTTTTCGCCGGTCGCGTTCGGGTCGCCGATGCCGACGGTGTGAATGACGATGTGATTGTCCTTGGCGATTTCCGCCGCCTTTTCCGGTGTCATCTTGCTCGCCGTATCATTGCCGTCGGTCAGCACGATCAGCACCTTGTCCGGTGCCTGGCTTTTCTGGAAGAGCTTGATCGACAGCCCGATGGCATCGCCCAGCGCCGTGCGCGGACCGGCCATGCCGGGCAGCGTGTCGGCCAGCATCATGCGCATCGTGCCGTGATCCATGGTGAAAGGCACGAGCGGGTAGGGGGCGTCACCGAAGGCGATGAGGCCCAGCCTGTCATTGGGCCGTTTGTCGATGAAATCGGCCACCACGGCCTTCACCGCATCCACACGCGGCCCGATATTGCCTTGCGGGTCGCGAAAATCTCTGGTGTCCATGGATTGCGAGAGATCGAGCGCCAGCATCAGATCGCGCTGCGGCTCGATCTTTTCGATCGGCGGCTCGACGAATTGCGGCCGGGCGAGCGCCAGAACCACCAAAGTCCACGCAACCGGCGCGATGATCTTCTGCAACAGATTGGCGCGGGGCACGACGGAGCCCTCGGTGGCGTCTATGCCCGCCGCCTTGGTGATGTCCTCGAAGAAGGGCATGCGGATCGCCGGCGTCTGCTCGCGATAGGGCGGCAGCAGCCACCAGACGAGGATGGGGAGCGGGAGCAGCAGAAGCAGCCAGGGATAATCAAGGGTGTACATCGTGCCTCTCGATCCATTGGCGGGCTGCGGCAAAGCTGCGCTGCGCCGTGGGCTCGTCTACCTTTGCCAGCCGGTATTCGCCCTGCGCAAACACATCGTAGCCATCGGCATCGATCGCGGCTTTGCCGGCGTGGCCTTTCAGGAACTCCACCCATGCCGGCCCGCTCAGACCGGCAACCTCCTCGCGCGGCCAGACAGCGAGCGCCGCCCGCTTGAGAATGGCGGGAAGCGCCGCCAGCGCCTCTATCCGCCCGGCCTCGTCGCCGGCCTTGGCTTCCAGTATCCCGATTTCCGCAAGCGCGTCCCGCCGGTAGCGGTTACGCGCCCGCCGCCGCAGAGCGAGAAAGGCGGCAAGGGCCAGCGCCAGCGCGAAAAGCCCGGCCAGCACCGCCCAGCCCCATGTGGCCGGCATCATCGAGACCGGCGGCGGCAGCGCGATATCGGCCATCTGCCGCAGAGTCATGGCGAGCATCGGGTCTTTCTGCGGTGTCGTCGGGTCCATCAGCGCCTCCTCTGGCCGAAGGCAAGCTGGCCGAGCAGCATGCGCAGCTGCGGCGCCACCTCTTCCGCCGCCGAGACAGCCAGCATCGGCAGCCCCATGTCGCGCTGCCAGGAGCGCAGCTCGCGGCCGCGATTGCGGGCGAAATTATCGACGGCATCGCGCACCGAGCTTCGCGAAAACTGTAGCTCCGCCTGCAGCGCGCCGCCGCTCACCACCATCTCGCCCTGACGCGGCAGTTCCAGCAGGAAGGGATCGTAGATGAGGATGCAGATGACATCGTTGGATGCCGACATCTTGAGCAACAGATCGCGGGTGGCGTCACTGTGACCGTCGAAATCGGAGACGACGATGATCAGGTGATCATGCTGTGCGACGGAAGCGACCTTGCCCAGCACCGTATCGAGCTGCGCCGGCGTGCGCGGCATATCGGATGTGGCGCTGAGCACCCGGTTCTTCTGCGAAATCACCTCGGCAAAACGGATCACGGCTTCCCTGCTGCGATGCGGCCGCAGCGATTGCTCTTCCAGATCGTTGAAGACAACCCCGCCCACCCTGTCGCCCAGCGCCGTCACGCGCCAGGCGCAAAGCGTCGCCGCTTCCGCCGCCGCCACCGATTTCAGCGAGCGCCGGCTGCCGAAGAACATGTTGATACGCTGGTCGACGATGACCAGCGCCGGCCGGTCCTTCTCCTCGTCATAAACACGCACGAAGGGTTTTCCGGTGCGAGCCGTCACCCGCCAGTCGATGGTGCGGATGTCGTCGCCGGGCAGGTAGTCGCGCAGCTCCTCGAAGCTCAGGCCGCGGCCGCGCATGTGCGATTCATGGCGGCCGGCGAGCAGCCGGTGCACCGGCGCCTTGCGCAGAAACGAGATGTCGCGCGCCATCGGCTCCAGCGCCGCCAGATCGTCGACGCTGACATAGACGCCCTTCGCCTCCGTTCCGGCCGGGCGTTCGATTCCCTTCGTGCGGCCAAGGGCAGACAGAGAAATCGCCATGCGCAAACCCTCCCGCTCAGGCGGTCGCCACCTTCTCCAGAATGCGGTCGATCGCCTGATCGGCCGTGATGCCGCCGGCATGCGCCTCATAGGAGAGCATCAGCCGGTGACGGAAAACGTCGTGCACCGTCTGCTGCACGTCGTCGGGCGTCACGAAATCGCGGCCGTTCAGCCAGGCATGGGCGCGCGACACCTTGTCGAGACTGATGACGCCACGCGGGCTCGCGCCGACCTGCACCCATTTGGCAAGCTCGGCATCCACCTTGTCGGGATAGCGCGTCGCCATGACCAGCGCGACGATATAGTCCTCGACGGCCTTGGAGACGGTGATGTCGGAGATTTCCCTGCGCGCGCCGAACACGATATCGGCGGCCAGCTTCTGCGGCCCTTCGCCATGGCTCGACGCCTGCTTTTCCTCCGAACGCACCAGCTCCATGATCGCGACTTCGGATTTCGCATCGGGATAGTCGACCCGCACATGCATCAGGAACCGGTCGAGCTGCGCTTCGGGCAGCGGATAGGTGCCCTCCTGCTCGATCGGGTTCTGCGTCGCCATGACGAGGAAGAGATCCGGCAGCTTGTGGCTCTTCCCGCCGATCGTCACCTGCCGCTCTTCCATGGCTTCCAGCCAAGCGGATTGCACCTTGGCCGGCGCGCGGTTGATTTCGTCGGCGAGGATCAGGTTGGCGAAGATCGGGCCTTCCTGAAACTTGAACTCGCCCTTGCCGTCGGCGCTGAAATAGACCTCCGATCCCGTGATGTCGGAAGGCAGAAGGTCGGGCGTGAACTGGATACGCGAAAGCTCGGCCTCGAGGTTCTTGGCGAGGCTCTTGATCGCGCGCGTCTTGGCAAGCCCGGGCAGACCCTCGACGAGAAGATGCCCGTTGGCGAGCAGCCCCAGGAGCAGCCGTTCGTTCATAGCCTCCTGGCCGATGATCGATTGACCGATGCGCTTGGCCAGAGCCTGAATGTCTTCGCGATGTGCCATCACGTCCCCCTTGTCAGCAAAGTCGTCATTCCGGAAACAGAAATGTCATTCCGGCGCGAACGCCCCAGCCCTTGGGGCCGTTGTCGGGGGATTCGGCCCAATAGCGGGCGCCCAGCTGCAGGCTCACCGGCTGCTCGCCGAACTTCGTCAGCTTCGAAACCGAGATATTGATCGGCACGCTCCACTGGTCGTTCTTCCAGTCATAGGTGCTTTCGGTGTTGAGCGCGAAGGTCCAGGCGGTCGGCGTCGTGTAGGAAAGGAAGGGCTGCAGGAAGGTCGAGCTTACATCGTCGCGATTGTGGTCGCCGGCAAAGGACCAGATGTGGTTGGCGAGCACGCCATAGGTCCAATGGTTTTCCTGCTTCAGCAGAACGGCGGTCGGGCCGGCCCCCCATTGTTCGCCGCTCAAGAGTTCATCCGTCCCGGTCGGCAGGAGGAACGCCGGGCCGACGCCCCAGATGATGCCGCCCGCGGTCGGCAGCTTCGGCGAGAAGAACAGGCTCTGCTGCGTGTCGCCAAGGCCGAATTGCGTGCCGCTGTCGCCGGCGATATCGCTTTGCCAGGTCACCGGCAGGATGGTTCGGGAAATGACGTTCCAGTCCTCGTTCAGCGAAATGGGAATGACAGGCTGGATGTTCATGACGGCCTTGTCGCCGTCCATTGGACCGTAGCCGTGATCGTAGTTCAACTGGAAGGGCACGCTGATCAGCGACGCCACGGGGTTCGAAAGCTGCTTGGCGAGATCGGCGTTCGCGTCCTGCGCCGCCACGGGGGTGGCGAGAATAATCGGCAATAAAGCCAATGGTAGCGATTTGGGCGGCATGGAAACTCCAGAATCAACGCTCGAAGAAAACCACTAGCATTTTGGATGGGTTGTTCACATCCAGGAACATGTTCGCACATGTTCGTACCTAGACGCAGGCGTGAGATGGCGGATCAAGTAACCGAGATGTGCAGCCATGGAAGCTATGACCTGTTTCAAGTTTCACCATGGATGGCTGTGCCATCAGGCGGCGTCGATATGCTGCTCGGAGAAAACGCAATTTTGCCTGAAGATTGGAGGCTCGAAATGCGAATAAAAGCCAGGATATGCGGCATGCTGCTTGCAGCCACCGCCCTGACGGTGGCTTTGCCGGCTCATGCTCAGGATCAGTCCGTCGATAAACCGAATATTCTCGTTATTTTCGGCGATGACATCGGCCAGACGAATATCAGCGCTTATTCCTTCGGCGTGCTCGGCTACAAGACCCCGAATATCGATCGCATCGCCAAAGAAGGCATGATGTTCACCGACTATTATGCGGAGAACAGTTGTACGGCAGGGCGCTCGACCTTTATCACCGGACAGGCTTGCCTGAGAACAGGTCTTTGCAAGGTCGGGGCCCCCGGTGCGCCGGTCGGTCTGCAGGCCGGCGACATCACGATTGCCCAGGCTCTGAAGCCGCTCGGCTACGCGACTGGGCAGTTCGGCAAGAATCATCTCGGCGACAAGGATGAATATCTGCCGACCAATCATGGTTTCGATGAGTTCTTCGGAAACCTGTACCATCTCAATGCGGAAGAGGAGCCGGAAGCCCCCTATTGGCCAAAGGACGATCAGGAGTTCCTCAAGGCCTATAATCCGAGGGGTGTCGTCAAGGCTTCTGCTGACGGAAAAATCGAGGACACCGGTGCGCTGAACAAGAAGCGCATGGAGACGATCGACGACGAAACGACCGCTGCGGCCATCGATTTCATCGAACGCAAGGTGAAGGAGAAAAAGCCGTTCTTCACCTGGATGAATACCACCCGCATGCATGCTTTCACCCATGTTCGCGAATCGATGCGCGGCCAGAGCGGCATGGTTGGCAACGAATATGCCGATGGCATGGTCGAGCATGACGGAGATGTTGGAAAGCTCTTGAAGACACTCGACGATCTCGGCATCGCCGATAACACCATCGTCGTCTACACGACCGACAACGGCCCCAACCAGTGGTCCTGGCCGGATGCGGCGACAACTCCCTTCCGCAGTGAAAAGGATACCAACTGGGAAGGCGCCTTCCGCGTGCCCGCGATGGTGCGTTGGCCGGGCAAGATCAAGGCCGGCGAGATTTCGACGCAGATGATGTCGGGCCTCGACTGGTTCCCGACCCTTCTGGCCGCTGCTGGCGATCCGGACGTCACGACCCGCTTGCTCGACGGATGGCAGCCCGCCGGAAGCGACACCACGTTTCGCAACCATCTCGACGGTTACAATCAACTCGATTATCTGACGGGCAAGACCGACAAGAGTGCTCGAAAAGATTTCTACTACTTCGACGACGATGGAAATCTCGTGGCGACACGGTTCGATGACTGGAAAGTCGTCTTTCATGAGCAGCCTGCTCCGGGTGGCTTTGCCGTTTGGCAGACCCCCCTTGTAACGTGGCGCGTCCCCAAGCTGTTCAACTTGCGCATGGATCCCTACGAGCGGGCAGATGTCGTTTCGGACCAGTACAACGATTTCCTGGTGCGCAATGACTATCTGCTCGTCAAGGCACAGTTGCATGCCGCCGCCTTCCTGCAGACCTTCATCAAGTATCCGCCTAGCCAACGCGGTGCGAGTTTCAATCTCGAAGGTGTCAGACAACAGGTCGATAAAGCGATCGATCAGTCTTTCAAGGAACGCGGTATCGAATGAAGACGAGCCGGCGGTTCCGCTGTCTCTTTTGAGCAAAAGGGATGATGAAAGCGTCAAGTCACGGGCGGAAAATCCGCCCGTGAGCCTTTGCCCTGGGTGTGGGAAATCCATACGCAACAGAATTTTTACATATTTATTGGCGATACAGTATTATGACGATTTTCCCGTATTATTTTAGGGTTTTCTTGCTTTTGTGACGGTCGATCGACAAACTAAACTGTCCGGGCGATGAATTTTTGCTGGATTTTTCGTTTCCTTCGGCATTGAATGCGGCCAGGAATTTGGAAGGGCCGGTGTTTCGATGCTGACGACAAAGCCGAGCGAACATGTACAGCGTCCTTCCGCACCCTATCCGGACGAAGAGAGCATTCGTCAGGAGCTTCAGCGCATTCTTGACAACACGGCCTTCAAGGCGACGCCGCGTCGCAAGAAGCTGCTGTCCTATCTGGTCGAGGAAACCCTGGCCGGGCGCGGGCGCGAGCTGAAGGGCTATACGATCGCCACCCTCGTCTTCGGCCGCGACGACAGTTTCGACCCGCAGACCGATCCCGTGGTGCGGCTCGAGGCGCGGCGCCTGCGCCACGATCTCGACGGCTATTACGTGTCGGCCGGTCGCGGCAATCCGTTGCGGATTTCCATTCCCAAGGGGCAGTCTGCGCCGTCTATCGAACGGGTGGAGGAACTGCTCGATTCTCCCCCTGCGGCGGCGGCTGACGCGCCGGCCCCCGCGGCAGGGCGTGTGTTCCGGCCGGGCTGGCTCGTGCCGGCCGCGCTTGTCGCCATCGCGCTGCTTTTTGCCGCGAGCGTCTATGTCTTCTTTCGTCCGGCCGCGGTTGCGACGGATGGCGGCCTGCCGGAGAATGGCGCCTCGCTTGTCGTTCTTCCCTTCGAGACCGGCGGCGATCATCCCGCAAACGCCCTGCTGGTCGGCGGCATGGCCACCGAAATCATGACCGGGCTCAATCGTTTCGGCAATGTGCGTCTCTATATGCCGTCGGCAAACGCGAAGAGCCCGCCGGTCACCGATCCCGTCGAAATCGGCACGGCGCTGGGGCTTTCCTATGTCGTGAACGGCACCGTCGAACTGAACGACGGCGACAAGTCTCTGCGGGTCAATGCCCGGCTGATCGACGTGCGCTTGCGGCGCATTCTCTGGCTCGGCAGTTACGACCGGGAGTATACGGCAAGCTCGCTGCGTTCGGTGCAGCTGGAGATCGCCAATGCGATCGCCGCGGCGCTGGGGCAGCCCTACGGGATGATCCGCAGCGCCGATACAGGCCGCATCCCCGATCCGGAAACGACGGCGATGTCGAGCTACGAATGTGTGCTGCAGGCCTATGCCTACCGGCGGACGCTGGCGCTGGCGCCGCATGTGCCCGTTCTGGCCTGCCTGCAGGAAGCGGTGCGCCGCGATCCGACCTATGTCGACGCCTGGGCGATGCTCGCCTGGCTCTATATGGACGAAGGCCGTTTCGGCTGGTTCACGCAAGGAACGCAAGAGACGGCCTATCGCCGCGCGCTGGCGACGGCGCGCCATGCGCTGGCGCTCGACGGCAACAACATATCCGCCCTGAAGGCACTATCCTCCACCTTGCACTATATGGGTGATTATACCGAGAGCCAGCGGATGCAGCGCAAGGCGCTGGCGCTCAATCCCAACGATCCCGACACGCTTGCGCAGCTCGGCTGGCGGCTTGCGGTGCGCGGCGGTTTCGAGGAGGGCATCCCGCTGCTGCGTCAGGCCATCGACCGCTCGGTCAATCCGCCCGGCTGGTATTTCCATCTGATTGCCATCGACCAGTATCTGCGCGGCCAGATGCAGGAGATGCTGGCCACCGCCCAGCGCGCCGCGATGGACGATTCCGGCATCAGCTGGTCGCTCGTCGCCATAGCCCAGGGCGCGCTCGACCATCCGGAGGAAGCCCATGCGGCGCTCGTCAGGATGGCGGAAAAAGCGCCGCTGCTGGCGCGCGACCCGGTCGCCGGCTATCGCGTTCACCAGGCGGCCGACCGTATCGTCGATGCCCTGGTTTCCGGCTTGCGCAAGGCTGGCTGGCGTGAGGTCGGGACGCGGGGAAATCCGGTCTGACGCGCAAAGGTTCCGGTCCCGACCGAACCCTGTCTGGAGCGTTTCCGCTTTTCTTCGAAAAGCGAAAACACTCTAACGATTTGTTTTTACGCATTTCCAGACGGGAACCCGCTTCGCATTTTTCCTGGAAATGCTCTATGGCCGGACGATGCAGCGGAAGCCGACATGGCTGGTGGACGTGTCGATCTCCTGCGCGTGGCGGGAGGCGGGACGGTAGCGCCGGCAATAATTGGGTGCGCACAGATGGGAGCCGCCCTTCAGCACCTTGCGGGGAATGGCGAGCTGCGCCTGCGCCGGGTTGATGCTGCCGTCGGGATCGAGATTGCGGGGGTTGGAGGGGATGCAGCAGGGTTTCGCCGCCGCCTCCGGATGGCGGGTCGTCCAGAAGTCCACCGTCCATTCCCAGGTATTGCCGATCATGTCGTAAAGACCGTAACCGTTCGGCGGGTAGGTGCGGACCGGCGATGTGCGCTCGAAGCCGTCCTCCATCAGATTCTGGCTTGGAAAGCCGCCCTGCCAGGTATTGGCCATATGCTTGCCGTCGGGTGTCAACTCGTCGCCCCAGGCGAATTCCGCCTGGTCGAGCCCGCCGCGCGCGGCGAATTCCCATTCCGCTTCCGTCGGCAATTCCTTGCCTGCCCAAGCCGCATAGGCCTCGGCGTCGCAGAACGCGATGTGGACGACGGGGTGGTCGAGAATGTTGCCGATGCTGCTTTTGCGGCCCAGCGGCCGTCGCCAGTTTGCGCCGTGGGTGAAGATCCACCATTGCGAGATATCGCGGCTGGTCAGCGGTTTGGTCGGCGGCGTGAAAACGAGCGAGCCGGCGCGCAGGTTCTGTGGCGGAGCACCGGGATAACTGCGGGCCTCGATCCGCTTTTCCGCGAAGGTGACGTAGCCGGTGGCGTTGACGAAGGCGAGGAAATCGCGGTTCGTAACGGGCGCTTCGTCCATGAAGAAGCCATCGACCTTGACCGGATGGACCGGGGCTTCCTCGGGATAGTGGTCGTTCGACCCCATCATGAAGGCGCCGCCTTCGATCCAGACCATGCCGGGCCGGGACGCCTGCCGCGCGATGCGCATTTCCGATGTCTGCATGTCTCGTCTTCCTGAACTTCGCCGTGCAAGCGGCGCGGAGATATCCGCGCCCGGACGCTGCGACGACTACTTGCTGTTGGTCGCCGCCTGCTTCTCACCCTTCTGCATATGCTCGACTACCATCTCATAGGCGACGTAGTATTTGTAGATGTTGCTGACATATTGCACCGTTTCGCGGCCGACGATGGCGGCGGCCCCGTTTTCGACATTGCCGAACCAGCGGTTGGGATCGAGGCCCATCTCCTTCGCCTTGGCGCGGAACTTGCGCAGGTTGCCCGGACCGGCATTGTAGGCAGCGAAGGCGAAAAGCAACTGCTCCTGCGGCGGCAGGCCGGGATCGGCGATATAGGTGTCGATCAGGTGGCGCAGATATTTGTTGCCGGCCTGGACATTGCGGTCGGCATCCGCAGCGATGTCCTTGATGCCCACGGCCTTGTCGGCGGCGGTCGAGGGGAGCAGCTGCATGACGCCGACAGCGCCGCGCGGACTGCGTCGCGTCTGGTCGAGCTGCGATTCCTGATAGCCCTGGGCGATCACCATCAGATAGTCGAAGGAATATTCGTCCGCATATTTGCGGAAGATGGCGACGAGCTTCTGGAATTTCTCCATCTCGGCCGGCGAATAGGCGCGGCGCACCATCTTGTCGCTCTTGTAATAGCGGTTTTTCAGGATGTTGCCAAAGGTCGTGCCAATCTTGTGGTCCTTGGCGAAGGCATCGAGTTTCGCTTTCACCAGCGGGCTGCCCTTGCGGATCGCCCAGGCGATCTGGCCGTCGGTATTGATCGGAATATCGTCCCGGCCGACGATGTTGGGGAACACGTTTTTCCAGATCGCGGCCTTGTAGTCGTCGACCACGGTCCAGGGAAGAAGCCCGGCATCGACCATTTCGAGCAGGTCTTCGTCCTCGAGGTTCTCGTCCATCGCCACCAGTTTTATCTCAGCCTTGCCCTCGGCCCGGCGCGTGTCGTTGATCGCGACCAGATGCTCATAATAGCTGCTGGAGGGGCGAAGACGGACTTCCTTGCCGGCGAGATCGTCCAGCGTCCTGACCTCCGGGGCGCCGGGCCCGGTCACCAGAATTTCCGCGGCCTTGGCGTAAAGCGGCTCGGAGAAATCCACCTCGGCCAGACGCGCGGGCGTGATCGTCAGATTGGCCATGACGATATCGCTGCGCCCTTCGTTGAGCGCCGACAGAAGTTCGTCGCGCGCTACAGGCACGAAGGCGACGCGAATCTTGTCGATTTCCTTCTTCTTGCCGGCATTCAGCACCTTCTGGAATTCGGTGCCGAAATCGACAGCCGTGCCGTATTGCGCACCCTTGTCGATAAAATAGATGGTCTTGCTGAACGGCACGAGAATGCGCACCAGCCGGCGTTTTTCCATCTGGTCGAAGTCGCCGGTGAATTTGCCGGTCAGCTTGTTCGTGTCATCCTGGCCCGCTGCCGGGCCAGGATGAAGGGCTGCGCCGGCGACCCCGCACAGGATCAGGAGCATGGCGAGAAGCCGGTTTGCCATCTATGCCGCCTTTGTCAGTCTTCGACGACCTGCCAGTCGTCGTTGGGATTGAAGGTCTCGATTTTCGACGCGATATCGGACGTCTTGTCGCCGAGATCGGCTTCGTAGACGATCCCCGCCTTGTTGACGACGAATGTCTTCACGCCACTTATACCATAGTGAATGGGCCAGGCCACGAGGCCGAAACCGGCGATCATGTTGCCGTTGATCACATAGTCGTAAGCGCCGCCGGCGACCGCGTCTCCCTGTTTGGTGAGAATGCGGTAGTGGTAGCCGTTGAAGCCCTGTCCTGCCTTGGCGGACTTCAGGTCGGCCGCTTCGGCAAGGGCGGGACCGGCCGGGCTTTCCTCGCCGTCGAAGGCGTCCGCGGGCCAGTAGAGGCCGTCCTGCTGCCCTTCGGTGCTGATCACCTTCTGGGCGTATTCGAGAACGCCGTCACCATCCCGGTCGCTGGAAGCATAGTCTTCCTGGGCGGCGACATAGTCATGCATCGTGTCGATGGTCGAAAGCTCGTTCTCGCCCACACGGCGGTTGGCGACTTCCTCCAGCCCGACATAGGTGTCGAAGGCCCATTTGCCGTCGTCACCCTTCGAGATCGGGAAGGGGAAGGTCCAGCGCTGGCTGCCGATCTCCAGCACCTTGCGGTCGTTTACGTCGATGAGGGCCAGCTTCTCCTTGACGCCGGCCTGGATCGCCGGCACGGCCTCCATCGCGCCGTCGCTCGCCTTGGTCTTGGCGGGGTCCAGGCCCAACAGCGTGGCGATCTTGTCTGCGTCACCGCTTTCGATCGTGGTTTTGAAGGCGGCCATCGCCTCTTCCGGTGTGGCGAAGGTCGGCGGTTCCTGGGAGGACACGAAGTCCTCGAGGGAGGCATTCGCGTCCTGGGCGTATGTTGCGGGGCTCCAGCTTGCGGCCGCGATGATCGCGACGCAGGACAGAGTGCGAAGAAGTGCCTTGAGGTTCTCTTGCATGTCTTGTTCTCCTCTGCCCTGGATTAGCGACGACGTCCGCCGCCGCCTCTGACCATCTTGTGACCGCCGCCGCCGCGATGACCGCCACCCATGGACTGCCGGCCGCGATTGGATGCCCGGTTTATCTGCTGCCGGTTTCCGGGATTGCCGAGCACCGACTTGTTGCCTGCGGGGCGGTTCTGCACACGGGCGCCGGCTTTCGGCTGCTTGACCTGCCGGTTGATGTTCTTCGGACCCTGGTTCTTGCGGACATTGGATGCAGCAGGCCTGTCGCCGGCCGGCCTGTTGATCGCCGGCTTGTTGGCAGCCGGGCGCGGGCGCTGGGCAGCGGCCTTGACGTTGCGGGCGCGATCTGAATCGATCTTGCTCTTGCGGATATCGTTGGCGGTGATCTTCGGGCGGTTGCCGGCTGCGATGGTGTTGCCGCCGCCGCCGCGCTTCAGATCCTTGGCCTTGATGCCGATATTGTTGTCGCGGTTTGCCTTGAAGTCATTGCGCATCGCATTGTGATCGACGCGGTTGAACTGGTTCTTGTCGAAGCTGATCTTGGAGCGATCGACGTTCTTCCAGTCGATGTCGTTCATCTTGAATTTGTTGCGGTCTATGTCGATGTTGTTGAAGCATTTGTTGCAATCGATATCGACGTCGCCGCCGTTCCAGCGTCCACCCCAGACGCCCCAGTCGTCCCAATCCACCACGGACGCCCAGATCGCGCCGGTCACCGCACCGGCAAAGAAGGTTGCGGTCGGATAGTAGTAGTTCGGATAGGGATCGGGATAATAGCTGATCGGGGCCGGGGCATAATTCTCCTCATAGAGCATTTCCGGCGGATATTGCGGCACGTAGATCTTGTCCGGATCCTTGGCCTGGATGACCACGTTGTCACCCTGGTTGACGACGGTGACCTTGTCGTCGCTCTTGATGATGTTGTCTGCCACCGCCTTGTCGCGCAGGGCCTGGATGGCGATCAGCACATCCTTCTGCTGATAGGTGAGCGCGGCCCCCAGCGACTGGGTCCATTCGAGATCGTCGCTCATCATCTTCACAATATCGGGATAGTTGAGCAGCGAAATGACGCTGCCGTCCCAGCTGTCCTTCGGCTTCAGATCCTTTTTCGTCTTCGACTGGTCGAGAAAGCGCTGGGCTTCAATGATCTGCAAAGGGTAGATCGAGGCGGAGGTGATCACGGCGACCAGTTCGTCCGGATAAAGCGCGATCCGCGCCACCAGCACCTCCATTTCGTCTTCCGTCAGAAGATCGGGGGCGTCGTCATCTGCATCCGCCGGTGCGGCGGCGGTCTGAGAGGCATCCTGCGCACGCACCGGTGCGACGAAAACGGGAGCAGCCGTGACGGACAGCAGCAGGGCCGCCGTCGCGAGTGAGCGCCCCATAGGGCCGAGTAGGTTTGGCATGCGATAGTCTCCCACCGTTGATCTTGAATGTGTCTGCACCGGTGCCGGCCAAGCCGCCACCGGTCTATTGCGGATAAACAGTCTTCCAGTCGTTCTTTATGCTGACGATCGTCCAGCCGCGCTTCGGTCCTTCATCGAGACCCTTGTCGAGTTTCCCGAAATGGCTGTCGCGATCATAGGCATACTCCCGCTCCGCATCGTCGTGGTGGACGATCAGGCCGAAGCTGCGCCCCTGGCGAGCCGTTGTCCATTCCAGCATCTGGAAATCACCGTCGGAATTGCCGAAGGCGGCGATGGGCCGGCGGCCGATATGGGTATAGATGCCGACCGGCTTTCCGGGGCCGTCGTCGACAAAATCGATCTCCGGCAGGCGCATGATCTTCGGTTTGCCGTCCTCGACCTCGTATTTCGACTTGATCGACGATCCAACGACATTCTGCGACGGGATGCCGTAGACACGTTCGGTCCAGGGCCGCATGAACTCGATGCCGCCACCCGAAACGATGAAGACATCGAAGCCGTTCGCTTTCAGATAGGCGATCAGTTCGAGCATCGGCTGGTAGATCATCCCCGTATAGGGCTTGCCGCTTTTCGGATGACGTGCAGTCTCGATCCAGTCGGTGGCGATCTTGGTGAAATCGTCGTTGCTCATGCCGGCATGAGTGGTGGCGAGAAGCTCCATGAGCCCTTTTTCGCCGGATGCGGCGAGGCCGGCCGCATCCCCTGCAAGCACGGATTTGAACGGCTCGGTGTCCTTCCATTCCGGGTGTTCCGGGGCAAGCGCCTTCACCCGGTCGAGCACGAAGGCGAGCTGCACATACATCGGCTGCTCGCCCCAGAGCGTGCCGTCATTGTCGAAGACGGCGATGCGTTCGCCGGGTGCGACGTAGTCGGCGCTGCCTTCGGTGGAAACCGCCGAGACGAAATCGACGATCGCTTTTCTGGCTGCGCCATCATTCCAGGAAGGAAGGTCGGCGGCGTGCGCTGAAAGCGGAAGAAACGTTGCCGCGAGAAGGGTGAATGCGGCGATCTGGCGCAATAGATTCATGAAATTCGATCTCCGTGTGGTTTTTGCGAAACGCCGTTTCATTGTCGGCTGAAATCATCTCGAAACTGGATTACTGCGCCCGCCCCGCATCCCCGCCGCGATCGGAGCGGCGCTGATTGGTCATGGCGGTCAGGGTTGCTCCGGGCGGTTTTGCAGCGTTTTCAGCGCAGTCTGGATAAATTCTTCGATCTCCATTTCGATTTCCTCGCTG
>JAVBSF010000116.1:0-15819 GCA_031556925.1 Pararhizobium sp. | reverse complement strand
CTGGCGCAGCGCTACGGCGGTTATGCCGGACTTGCCTTCGTCGGCACGGCAGAGACGGTCGCCGAGGAAATGTCGGTGTGGCTGAAGGAGGAAGGTTCGGACGGCTTCAACGTGGTGTTCCCCTATCTTCCGCAAGGGCTCGATGACGTGGTCGAAAAGCTGGTGCCCGAGCTGCAGCGGCGCGACCTGTTCCGCACCGAATACGAGGGTGCTACCCTGCGCGATCATCTCGGGCTGCAGCGGCCGAAGAACAGTTTCTTTCCCTGATGTTCCGATGAACGGTCGAGCTCAAGGATGGCACCGGCATCCTCGCGACTGGTGGATGCCATCGGTGCGGGCGTTGATATCGGCACTGCGCCGAAACAGTGATGCGATCGCTTAAAAGCGCTGACATTAGTGGTTGAATTTCTACTATTTCAACAAAAATAGTAGATTATTTCTCAGCATGAAAACCCGTTCCCGATACCTTGGGCGTCAGGTTTTTACAGAGGGAGACAATCATGAGCACCGTTCGCAGCCTGATTCTGGGGTTTGCTGCTTCGCTGAGCCTTGGCCTGAGCGTTCAGGCCGCCGAGCTTTCGGAAATCCGCATCGACTGGGCAACCTATAATCCGGTCAGCGTGCTTCTGAAGAAGGAAGGTCTGCTCGAAAAGGAATTCGAGAAGGATGGCATCAAGGTTACATGGGTACAGTCGGCCGGCTCCAACAAGGCGCTTGAGTTCCTGAATGCGGAATCCATCGACTTTGGCTCCACGGCCGGCGCGGCAGCGCTGATCGCGCGCGTCAACGGAAATCCCGTCAAATCCATCTACGTCTATTCGCGCCCGGAATGGACGGCGCTTGTAACGCGACCGGACACCGGCATTACCAAGGTGGAAGACCTGAAGGGCAAGAAGATCGCGGTCACGCGCGGAACTGACCCGCATATCTTCCTGACCCGTGCGCTTGCTGATGCCGGGCTCACCGACAAGGATGTGAGCCTCGTGTTGCTGCAGCATGCGGATGGCAAGCTTGCCCTGCTGCGTGGCGATGTGGATGCCTGGGCGGGTCTTGATCCGTTGATGGCATCTGCGGAACTCGAAGGCGGTGCGAAGCTCTTTCATCGCAAGCCGGAGAACAACACCTGGGGCGTTTTGAACACCACCGAAACCTTTGCCAATGAACACCCGGATATCGTCAATCGCGTTATTGCGACCTATGAGGCGGCGCGGGCGGAAGCGATCAAGGACCCGGCGGCCCTGAAGGCCGCGCTGGTTGAAGCGGCGAAACTTCCGGAGCCGGTGATCGAAAAGCAGCTGGAGCGAACCGATCTCACCCAGCCGGCGATCGGTGACAAGCAGAAGGAGACGATCCTTGCCGCTGGTCTTGCCTTGCAGCAGGCAGCTGTGCTGCCGGCTGACGTCGATGTCGAGAAGACCGTTTCGGAGCTCATCGACACGCGCTTTGCGGTTACGCAATAAAGGATAGATCATGACCGAGGTGGTGGAAGAGAGGCTTGCGCTGTTGCAGAGCCACCCCGTCAAAGCCAAGCGATCCTGGCCCATAGCCAGGATCGCGCTTTCGGTGGTTTTTCCGGTGGGGATTCTCCTGATCTGGGAAGCTGCCGCCTATGGCGGGCTGTTCAACAGCCGCCTGCTTCCTCCGCCGTCCCGTATTCTCGACACTCTTTCCGAGCTTGCCGCTTCAGGCGAGCTTGCCCTCCATATCTGGGCGACCATCCTGCGTGTTGCTTTGGGCTTTGTCTTTGGCGCGGTTGCCGCAACTGCGATCGGGGCGTTTGTTGGCTATTTCGCAACCATACGTCGGCTGGTCGATCCCACCTTTCAAGCACTTCGCGCGATCCCGTCCATCGCCTGGGTTCCGCTTTTCATCCTGTGGTTCGGGATTTTCGAGACCTCCAAGGTAGTGCTGATCGCCGTCGGGGTGTTCTTTCCGGTCTATCTCGGTGTCGTCGGCGCGCTTCTTTCCGTCGATCGCAAGATCGTTGAGGTCGGGCGCATTTTCCGGCTTTCGGGTTTCGATCTGGTGCGCCGTATCCTGCTGCCAGCAGTCCTGCCGACATTCATTATTTCCCTGCGCGCCGGCCTCGGTCTCGGCTGGATGTTTGTCGTCGCTGCCGAATTCATGGGGGCCTCGGAAGGGCTCGGCTATCTGCTTGTCGATGGCCAGCAACTGGGGAAGCCCGATCAGGTCATGGCGGCCATTCTGGTTTTTGCCATCGTCGGGAAGCTGACCGACAGCCTGCTTGTCGCAGCCACTACGCCGTTCCTGCATTGGCAGGATAGTTTCCGGCGGGAGGCGTGACATGCTGGAGATCAGGAACCTCACCAAGATCTACCCGAACGGGCAGCATGCCCTCGACCGCTTTTCCCTTTCCTTGCCGCGCGGCGAAATCACCGCGGTCATCGGCGGCTCCGGATGTGGCAAGAGCACCTTGCTGCGGCTGGTCAGCGGTCTGGAAACCCCGACGCAGGGGTCTGTCGTGATCGATGACCAGACGATCGACAAGCCGCATCCACTGGTCAATCTGATATTCCAGGAGCCGCGGCTTTTGCCCTGGCTCACGGTCGCCGATAATGTGGGTTTCGGTCTAGCCGATCAGGATCGCCAGAAGCGGGATGAAATTGTCTCACGCGGTCTCGAGCGTGTCGGGCTTTCGGGATACGGAAATCGCTGGCCAAAGGAGCTTTCCGGCGGTCAGGCCCAACGTGTGGCCATCGCGCGAGCGCTGGCGACCAGCCCTGAAGTGCTTCTCCTCGACGAACCTTTCTCTGCGCTGGACGCCTTTACACGCGCGGACTTGCAAGAGCACCTTCTGAACATCTGGAACGCGTCCAGGCCAACGATGATCATCGTGACCCATGATATCGACGAAGCGCTTTTCCTGGCACGGCGGATTGTTGTCATGCAGCCGTCGCCGGGTCGGATCCTCGACGTGGTTGATGTCGATCTGCCGGAGCGGCCAGATCGCTATAGCGAAGCGTTCGGGCGCGTCCGCAAGGACCTTCTCCAGCTTCTCCATCGCTCGCTGCATCGCACAAAGGCCGTGAAGGCGTAAGGCTCGGAAAGCAGGCTACGCTTATTCTCCGCCTCGCCCGATCTGGAGAACGAATTTGTCAAAATTAGTATATAAAAATTATAGATAAACTGTATTGTTCTCCCGTCACGCACTAGGCTCCCTCAACTGCACACAGGGGCCGAATGATGACAAGGGAAATTCGCTTTAACGCCTTCGACATGAATTGTGTCGGCCATCAGTCGCCCGGGCTCTGGGCGCATCCGCGCGACAAATCCTGGAAATACAAGGATCTGGATTACTGGCAGGATCTGGCCCGCACCCTGGAGCGCGGCGTTTTCGATGGCATCTTCATCGCCGATGTCATCGGCTACTATGACGTCTACAAGGGCACGAACTATCACGCGATCCATCAGGCGGCGCAGATTCCGGTCAACGATCCGCTGCAACTGGCCGCTCCGATAGCGCTTGCGACCGAGCATCTCGGCATCGGCATTACCGCCTCCACCTCCTTCGAGCATCCCTATACCTTCGCCCGTCGGATCGCGACTGCCGACCATCATTCCAAGGGCCGGATCGGCTGGAACATCGTCACTTCCTATCTTGAAAGCGGCGCCAAGAATATCGGCGAGGGCGGGCTTCGCCGTCATGATAATCGCTACGATGTGGCAAGCGAGTATGTCGAGGTTCTGTACAAGCTGCTGGAAGGCTCGTGGGAAGAGGGGGCCGTGGTTCGCGACGGCGAAAAGCGCATCTTTACCCACCCGGAAAAGGTTCACGAGATCGGCCACAAGGGCAAGTATTTCGATGTGCCGGGTTACAGCCTGACGGAGCCTTCGCCACAACGTACTCCGGTCCTCTATCAGGCTGGTGCTTCCGGTCCCGGCAAATCCTTTGCGGCCCAACATGCCGAATGTGTCTTCGTGGCTGCACCGACCAAATCGGTGCTGAAAGCTTATGTGGCCGAAATCCGCCAGCGTGCGGCGGCGGCCGGGCGTGATCCGAAGAAGATCTATATCTACACCCTGCTGACGATCATCACCGATGAGACGGAAGACAAGGCGCAGAAGAAGTTCGAGGACTACAAGAGCTACGTTTCCTACGACGGATCGCTCGTCTTCATGTCCGGCTGGAGCGGCATC
This sequence comes from Pararhizobium sp., assembly GCA_031556925.1. Classification (GTDB taxonomy): domain Bacteria; phylum Pseudomonadota; class Alphaproteobacteria; order Rhizobiales; family Rhizobiaceae; genus Pararhizobium. The sequence continues at coordinate 11,661 of JAVBSF010000116.1, read as the reverse complement.
GATTTTGGCCAGTACGCGCCGACCGATCTCGTCAAGAAGGTCGAGACCAACGCGATCCAGTCAGTGGTCGAGCATCTGGCGGGTGGCGACAGGTCCTGGACGATCGACGAACTCGCCCAGTTCGGCGGCATTGGCGGTCTAGGCCCCGTCATCGTCGGTTCGCCCGAACGGATCGCTGATATCCTTCAGGAGTGGGTGGATGACACTGATGTCGATGGCTTCAATCTCGCTTATGCGGTGACACCGGACAGTTTCGAGGATGTCGTCAATTTCATCGTGCCGGAACTGCAGAAGCGAGGGGCTTACCCGACGACCTACAAGCCGGGGACGCTGCGGGAAAAGCTGTTTGGCGACGGCCCCTATCTTCCTGCAAGCCATCCTGCTGCCGGTTATCGCGACATCGAAGTCGTAAAGCGGCGTGAGGCAGACGCGGCCGTGACTGCTCTCAAGAGCGCGAAGGGCTGAGGTCATGGCGAACCTGCTCGAGCTGAATGATGTTTCACTTTCCTTTCGTGGCGTGACGGCGCTGAAGGCGCTGAGCTTCTCTGTTATCAAGGGCGAAATCTGCGCGCTGATCGGTCCAAACGGGGCCGGTAAAAGTTCGCTGCTGAACGTGATCAATGGCGTCTATCGGGCCGATTCCGGCGATATTGTTTTTGATGGCAGCCATTTCGGCGCGATCCGGCCGGGCAGGGCGGCGCGTCTCGGGATCGGCCGAACTTTCCAGCATAACGCCCTCTTCCGCCGTCTGAGCGTGCGAGAAAACGTGCTTGCAGGTCTCTCCCGTCGGGGAGATGCGAACTTTATCGAAAATATCTTCCGCTTTGGCCGCGACCGGAAAGAACGTGGTGATTTCGCTGCGCGGGCGGATCGGGTGATCGCCTTCCTCGGATTGCACGCCCATAGCGAGACGATCGTCTCGACGCTGCCCTATGGCATCCAGAAGCGGGTCGATCTCGCCCGTGCCCTGGTGTCGGAGCCCAAGCTGCTGCTGCTCGACGAGCCGATGGCCGGCATGAACCAGGATGAAAAGCAGGACATGAGCCGCATCATCCGCGAGGTCAACAACGCCTTCGGCACGACGATCGTGCTGATCGAGCATGATGTCGGCATCGTGCTTGGGCTCGCGAGCCACATCGTCGTGCTCGACTACGGCCGAAAGGTCGCCGATGGCGCGCCGGATGAGGTGCGCAACAATCCGGATGTCATTGCCGCCTATCTCGGCACGGTTCATTAAGGGGACGGGCGTGGCCTATTTTCTCGAAACTCTGATTGCCGGTCTTTTCGCCGGTCTGATGTACGGCCTCGTCGCCATCGGCTTCGTGCTGATCTACAAGGCGTCCGGCGTCTTCAACTTCGCCCAGGGTGCCATGGTCTTCCTGGCCGCGCTGGTGTTTGTGACACTGGTCGAGCGCGGCATCAATTTCTGGGTCGCCTTCGCTGCGACTTCGGCGCTGATGATCCTGACAGCCGTCGTGATCGAGGCCTTGGTGCTGCGGCCGCTGCGCAACCGCGATCCGCTGACCTTGTTCATGGCAACGCTCGGGCTCTCCTTCGTCATCGATGGTGCGGCGCAGTTCTTCCTCGGCACCGATGTTCATATGCTCGACATCGGCATCGAGGATATCGCCCAGGATTACGGCGGGCTGTTCATCAGCTGGTTCGATATCGTCGCCTCGCTGATCGTGATTGCCCTCGTCATCGTGCTCGCCATTGTCTTCAGCAAGACGCGCATGGGCGTGTCTTTGCGTGCCGTGGCCGACGATACGCTGGCGGCGCAATCGATCGGCATCCGTCTCCCCGTCATCTGGCGCATCGTCTGGAGCGTCGCCGGCATCGTTGCGTTGATTGCCGGTCTGCTCTGGGGCGCGCGGCAGGGCGTGCAGTATTCGCTGTCGCTCATCACTTTGAAGGCGCTGCCGGTGCTGATCATCGGCGGTTTCTCCTCGATCCCGGGCGCCATTGTCGGCGGGCTCATCGTCGGCGCCAGCGAGGCGCTGGCGGACATCTATCTCGGTCCGCTGGTCAACGGCAGCGTCTCGACGTGGTTCGCCTACATTCTCGCCGTCACTTTCCTCCTCATTCGTCCCGCCGGTCTGTTCGGCGATCGTGACATCGAAAGGGTCTGATCCATGACCACCGTTCAGGACAACATCTTGGATGTCGGCGCGACCACGTCCGTTCCTTCCGGGCCGACGCTTCTGCGCATTGGCTTTATCCTAGCCGGTCTCGTCGTCGTCTTCGGCGTCGTGCCGGTGGTTGCGACGGATTACTGGCTGAGCTCGATCATCATCCCGACCATCATCATGGGGCTGGCGGGGATCTCGCTCAACCTGCTGCAGGGTTATGCCGGGCTTGTGTCGCTCGGGTCTGCTGCCTTCATGTCGGTCGGCGTGTTCTCGGCTTATAACCTGATCCTGCGCGTGCCGGGGCTTCCGCTCCCCGTCGTGCTGTTGCTTGCGGGCCTGATCGCCGCCGCCGCCGGCATCTTCTTCGGCCTGCCGGCCCTCAGGATCAAGGGCTTCTATCTCGGCGCCTCGACGCTCGGCGCGCAGTTCTTTTTCCAGTGGCTGTTCACCAATTACACCTGGTTTTCAAACGATAGCCAGTCGCTGACCATTTCGGCTCCGCGTCTGGAAGTCTTCGGTTACGATCTACAGTCCGCCGTCGGGCGGTATCTGCTGGTTGCGACTGTCACCGCATTGTTGATCGGTCTTGCCTTTCTCGTGGTCAAAAGCCGGCTTGGGCGCGAGTGGATGGCGATCCGCGATATGGAAACGGCTGCGTCCGTTCTCGGCATTCGCGTCGCTCGCCGCAAGTTGCAGGCCTATGCGGTCAGTTCGTTCTTCCTCGGCATCACCGGCGTGCTCTGGGGCTTCGCCTATCTTGGCACGGCAGACGCCTATACCTATAATCTCGACAAGTCGTTCCAGGTTCTGTTCATCGTTCTCATCGGCGGCACGGCGACGATCTTCGGCAACTTCCTCGGCGCCGCCTTCATCGTGTTGACACCGATCCTGCTCGATCATCTCGTGCTGGCCGCCAACGTTGCCTACCTCAGCGACCAGGGCGCGATCACAAACCTCCAGCGCGTCATCTTCGGTGTGATCATCATCTTCATCCTGATCAAGGAGCCGGACGGGCTTTCCGCCTGGATTCGACGCGGGGTGGGAGCACTTCAGGCGCGTGTCAGGCGATAGCCACCTGTTTCCGCGTGCGGATCGGGCATGGCGCCGGATCTTCCGCCCGTTTCCCAAACCTCGGCGCCATTTTGCAGACGGCATCCATTTTTTAACCGACACAGGGGGATAACCATGTCGATACTTTCAAAATCCATCGCGCTTGCGGCGGGTGCCATCGTGGCAGCCACAAGCCTGATCGTGCCGGCGCAGGCTGAAGACGGCGCGGGCCAGCAGCTCTATCCGCTCTTCACCTACCGCACCGGACCATACGCCCCATCCTTCATTCCCTTCGGCGCCGGCAACATCGACTACCTGCGCTATGTGAACGAGGTCGAAGGCGGCGTGAACGGCGTGAAGATCCTGATCCAGGAATGCGAAACCGCCTATACGATCGAGCGCGGCATCGAGTGCTACGAGCGCTACAAGGATGGCTATAACGGCGCACTGACGGCGGCGATCTATCCGCATTCGAGCGGCCTCGATGTGGCGCTTACGGACAAGGCGCGCATCGACAAGGTTCCGATCGTCAGCCCCGGCGGCGGCCAGAACATCGCGACCGACGGTCGCGTCTTCCCCTACCAGTATCCGCTGATCTTCGATTACTGGAGCGAAGCCCAGATCATCGTCGATTACATCGCCCAGCAGGCCGGCGGCTACGACAAGCTGAAGGGTGTGAAGATCGCGACGCTCTATCACGACTCCGGCTACGGCCGCGACACGATCGAGCCGCTTGGCATCCTCGCAAAGAAGTATGGTTTCGAGGATATCCAGATCCCGGTTCCGCATCCGGGCGAGCAGCAGCAGGCCCAGTGGCAGCAGATCCGCCGCGCCGGCGCCGATTGGGTGTTCCTGCGCGGCTGGGGCGTGATGACGCCGGTCGCCATCAAGACCGCCGCCCGCGTCGGCTTCCCGGCTGACCGTATCATCGGCGATATCTGGAGCGGCTCGGAAGACGATGCCCGTCCGGCAGGGGCTGCGGCCAAGGGCTATCTCGCCGTCTCGGTTTTCCCTCCGGGCACCGACTACGGCATCCTGAAGACCCTCAAGGAAAACATTCTCGACAAGGGCAAGTCCGACCTCAAGGACAACAGCAAGTTCGGCACGGTCTATTATAACTACGGCGTGATCGAAGCGATCACCTTCGTCGAGGCGCTGCGCACCGGCCAGAAGAAATTCGGCAACAAGCCGCTCAACACCGAAGAAGGCCAGTGGGCGCTTGAAAACCTCGACATCAATCAGAACCGGATTGCGGAGCTTGGTGCCGAAGGCCTGATCAGCCCGCTGAAGACCACGATCGACAACCACAAGGGCGAGACCATCGCTGCCAAGATCATCCAGTGGAACGGCGAGAGCTGGGACACCAAGACCGACTGGATCAAGGCTGACTCCTCGCTGTTTGCCGATGTGATCAAGGCGAAGGCCGCTGCCTACGCTGCCGAAAAGGGCATCACGCCGCGCGAAACCGCCAGCAACTGAGTCAAGAGTTTGTCAGGGAAAAGTGGGAACCGGTTTTCCCGAAAAGACAAACGAAAACAAAGAGATTTTCAGTCTGTCTGGTTCAACCTGAACCTGACGGACTGTAAAGCCAAGGATAGCGACCATGACTGACCAGACGACAGCCGGATTTCTCGAGGTCCGCAATGTGGAAGCGCTCTATGGACAGGCGATCCTGGCCGTCAGGGACGTGTCGCTCAAAATTGAGGAGGGCAGCATTGTTGCCCTCCTCGGTGCCAATGGTGCCGGCAAGACAACGACGCTGAAGGCGATCTCCAACCTGCTTGGCCCGGCGCGCGGCCGCGTCAGCAAAGGGGATATTCGCTGGCGTGAGGAATCGGTCAGCGATCTTTCCGCCTCCAAGCTCGTCGCCCGCGGTATCGTGCAGGTGCTGGAAGGGCGGCACGTCTTTCCGCAACTGACCGTGGAGGAAAACATTCTCTCCGGCGGCTTCGTCGGCCGTCCCTCACGCAAGGCCCTGAACGAAAGCCTCGAACAAATCTACACCTGGTTTCCCCGTTTGCAGCAGAAGCGCAAGACCAAGGCAGGTCTCACCTCCGGCGGCGAGCAGCAGATGGTGGCGATCGGGCGCGCCCTGATGACCAAGCCCAAGCTCGTCCTGCTGGATGAGCCGTCCATGGGGCTCGCGCCGATCATCGTGCAGGAAATCTTCGAAATCGTCCGAACTCTGAACAAGGATTCCGGCGTGAGTTTCCTGCTTGCGGAACAGAACGCCAATCTCGCGCTGAAATATGCCGACTATGCCTACATTCTCGAAACCGGAAAGGTGGCGCTTTCCGGCACGGCCGAGGAACTGCGTGCCCGCGACGATGTGCACGATTTCTATCTCGGTGGTGCGAAACCCACCGTTGTCAATTGATTCAATGAACAGGACCGCATCATGAATTTCGTCTACAGGGAAAATATCGAGGCCCTTCGGCCGGACCTTCTGGAAAAATACGGCCCCGTCTTTCGCCGGATCGCTGAAGGGACGGTGGAACGCGAACGCAATCGTATCCTCCCGCATGAACAGATAAAGTGGTTGAAGGAAGCCGGCTTTCCAGCGGTTCGCGTGCCGCGGGAGCAGGGCGGCGATGGCGGTTCGCTCGTCGATCTGGCCGCTCTGCTGATCGCCCTTGCCGAAGCCGATCCCAACATTCCCCAGGCCCTGCGCGGCCATGTCGTCTTTTCCGAAGACCGGCTGTTTGCGGAAGCAGGCCCGGAGCGTGATGTCTGGCTGAAGCGGTTTGCCGATGGCGAGATTGCTGGCAACGCCTGGACCGAGATCGGCACAGTCGGCCTCTGGCAGACCGAAACCAGCGTCCGGAAAGAAGGTGATGCGCTTCGGCTGAACGGCCGCAAGTTCTACACGACCGGCAGCATCTTCGCCGACTGGATCGATGTTCTGGCGCGCCGTGAAGACGGCGTGGATGTCCTCGCGCTGGTGCGCAAAGATTCAGACGGCGTAACGGTCAGCGACGATTGGGATGGTTTCGGTCAGCGCACGACGGGCAGTGGCGAAGCGGTGTTCAACTCGGTTGCCGTCGATCCACAGAACGTTCTTCTCTACGAAGAGCGCGTTCCCTACCAGCATGCGCTTTACCAACTGGTTCTCCTGGCAAGTCTTGCCGGCATCGGCCGCGCCATCGTGCGCGATACGGCCGAGCAGATCCGCAACCGTACGCGCGTTTACAGCACAGGCACCGGCTCCTCCGACCGGCAGGATCCGCAAATCCAGCAGGTGGTCGGTCAGTTGGCGGGCCTCGCCTATGCGACGGAATCAAGCACGCTTCGCGCCGCCGCTGCCATCCAGCGTGTCTTCGATGCCAAGGCCGCGGGACCTGACGCTGTGAAGGCCGCAAACGACGCCGCCCATGTCGAGGTTTATTCCGCGCAGATCATCGTCACGGAATTCACGCAACGTGCCGGAAGCCTGCTGTTCAATGCACTGAGCGCATCCGCTGCCCGCGAAAGCCATGCGCTCGATCGCCACTGGCGCAATGCCCGGACGATTTCATCGCACAATCCGGTGATCAACAAGGAGCGGATCATCGGCGACTGGCACATCAATGGCACCGCGCCGCCGATCAACTGGTCGATCGGCGTGCCGGTTCCGGCACCGGCGGTTGCGGAAGCACCTGCGGCGGCAAAATAAGACTTCATTGCGGCCGGCCTCATCGATCAGATGGCAAGCCGGCCCGACATTCTGTTAGAGGGATTAGCCATGCAACAGCCGATGTTTGTGATCGGGCAGGCGTCAGGCGCAGGTGCGGTGGACGATCTGCAGAACGTCCATGAGTTCGCCCGCCGGTTTCGCCTCAGCGCACAGGAAGAGCACCGCCTTATTGCGCGTTATGGCGTAACGGCATCCCGTATCGAGCTTCTGGTCAACGCACGCCGGGAACTCTCCGGGCGCAGCGCGTTCATGAACGATTGAAAGCTTGACGCTCGTGTTACTCCGCCGCTCTCGCGACGACGAGATCGATCTCTACAAGCGCTTCGCGGCCCAGTTTCGCAACGCCAACGGTGGTGCGGCCGGGAAGCGACTGTTCGTTGTCGAAATACCGGTGATAAACCGTGTTGAAGCCGACATAATCCCGATCGAAATCCAATAGATAGATGCGAGCGAACACCGTGTTTTCAAGGCGGTAGTTCGCGGCATCGGCGATGCGATGCAGGTTTTTGAAAACCAGTTCGGTTTGCTGCTCGATCGTTTCCGGAAGGGGCGCTTCGGGCGCATCGGGGTCGATCGGCAACTGCCCCGTCACATGCAAAAGGCCGCCAAATTCAACCGCATGCGCATAACGGGCGCTTGGCGGCGGCGGCGCGGCATCGGGAACGAAGAAGCGGCGTGGAGTTGGCATCGTTGTCCTTGCAGAGAGGCAGGTGATATGGGGCGCCGATCCCGTGAGCGGCGCCCCTTATGTGTCAGCTCCAGGGATGGCGGGGAGGATTGACGTCGTTCAGGTAGAAGTTTCCGACATGGAAGAACTTCCAGCGCACGGGGTCGTGCAGCGTGTGCGCGCGGGCATTGCGCCAATGCCGGTCGAGATTGTGCTTGGCAAGCGTGGATCGTGTGCCGGCCAGTTCGAACAGCTTGTTGGTGGCGAGGATGGCGATTTCCGTTGTCAGCACCTTCGCTTCGGCCGTCTTGATCGTGGCGTCGGCGATCACCTCTTCCGTGGGGTTTTCCACCCCGCGATCGATCGCTTCGCCGGCAATGTCGAGCAAGGCTTCGGCCGCATGCAGCTTGATCTTCAGGTCGCCGATTGCCGCGATCGTGAAAGGATCTTCGCCCGCGGTTTCCTTGCCGCTATCGATCCACGGCCGGCTCTGCGTTTTGATGAATGCGATGGTGTCTTCGATGGCGCCACGGGCAATGCCGGCATCGACGGCCGCCTGGATGATCTGGGAAACAGGGCCGGCGACGGTCGGCCGGTCGAAGGCGGCGACGGGGAGAAGCCGGCTCTTGGGCACGCGCACGTTTTCGATCTTGACCGAACCGGAAGCCGTGGTGCGCTGGCCGAAGCTCGACCAGTTGTTGGTCACCGTGATGCCCGGCGCGTCACGATCGGTGAAGACCAGAAACCCCTTGCCGTCTTCATCGACGGCGACGATCGGAATGATGTGGGAGAGCAGGGCGCCGGTCGTGTAAAACTTCTCGCCGTTCACGACAGCATGGTCGCCGTCATGGGTAACGCGGGTCTCGAACGCTGCAACAGTCTTGCTGTTCAATTCCGAAAAGGCATTTCCGAAGCGCAGCCCCGACAGCACCCAGCCGAAAAACTCTTTCTTCTGCTCTTCGGTGCCATCGAGATCGATATGTCCGTTGATGGCAAGATGGTTCTGGGTGATCTGGGCGATCGACGAATCCGCGGCTGCCAGGATGGCGATCACCCGCGCCAGGGTTTTGTAGGATACGCCGGGACCGCCGTAAGCCTTGGGAATATTGATACCCCAGAGCCCGCTCTGGGAATAGGCATCGATCTCCGCCAGCGGCAGCAGGCCCTCACGATCACGCAGGGCAGCGCCAACGGCAAATTCGCCGGCAAGGCGTTTGGCGATGGCGATGGCTTCCTCATCGGTGGCAATGATATGCGCAGGCGTTTCGGGGCGCGGGCGAGGCGGAATTGGATCGCTCGAATTCACCCGCGGATGCAGGCTGTAGTCTATCGTCTGCTGGTCGATCACTCCCATCGGGATACTCCTTGTTGAAGACGCAGCAGCTTGGCAGAAATAACAATTAATCTATAGAAATTATATATTATTAAATGCGCGCAATACGAAAATCCTTGGCAGCTTACCGAAGGTGGGCGCAATTTGGAGACAAGGTGCGCCGAGCGCCTTGGGAGGGTAAACGACCACGACATCGCTCTTCTTGTCCTTGATGTCGCACAGAAGGCGCTGCAGGGCAGGGCACTCCACGGTGCCGCTGGAGATGCCGCCATCGTCATAGAGTTCGGGGATGACTTTCCAGCCGAGTGAGGCTTGCGAGACGGTGTAGGCCTCGCATGCCTCGCGCTGGGCGTCGAGCGAGTTGAAAGCCTGATCAAGCCCTCTTCAGAGGATTTGCGGGTATAGATAACGCAGCGGAGTTTGGTGATCGCTTCGCTCTGAAGTCTGACCGATATCCCAAAAATTATAAACTTTTGGTTGCATTATCAAAAAAATCGCGCCAATTTCTCGTGCTATTTGTGGGCTTGGGGAGCAAACATTATGCCTTACTATGCGCATTCCGGCCGAGCGGATGACCAGACCGACTGGCAGAGTCTGAAGGAGCATCTTGAACAGGTCGCTGTTCTGGCTGCATCCATGGCCGAGCCACTGGGCTTAAAAAAGGCGGCCTTCCTTGCAGGGCTTTTTCACGATCTAGGGAAATATACGGCAGAATTTCAGAATCGCCTGACGGGTATGGACGTTTGGGTCGATCATTCGACAGCCGGAGCCTGGCACATGCAGCAAGCGGTGAAGAGCGGTCAGGACAGGTTCATCGCCGAACTGATCGCCTATGCCATTCTTGGCCATCACGCGGGATTGCCGGATAGGCGCGGTAGGGAATCCGCCCTGACGGAACGGATTGCCGGGTTCAAGAGCGGTTCGCTGTACAAAGTCTGGGAGACGGAAATCAACGCCGACTTTTCCGGATTGATGCCTGGTTTCTCGTGGGAAAAAGAAAGGCTGTCCTTTCAGATGGCCTTTTGTGGCCGCATGCTGTTTTCCTGCCTGGTGGATGCCGATTTCAAGGATACGGAGGCGTTCTATTCGGCTCTGGAAGGCCGCCAGGTGGATCGCGTCTGGCAATCGTTGCAGCAGCTTCTGCCGGATTTTCTCGCCGGTTTCGAGCGATCCATGGTGGCCAAGAAAATCGATGCAAGCGATCTCAACCGGCTGCGATCGGAAATTCTTGCCCATGTGCGCGAAAAGGCGCGCGAAAAGCCCGGCCTGTTCACCCTTACGGTCCCGACCGGCGGGGGCAAGACGCTGGCCTCGCTGGCTTTTGCCCTCGACCACGCACAGTTGCACGGACACCGCCGCATCATCTATGCCATTCCGTTCACGTCGATCATCGATCAGACGGCCTCCATCTTTCGAAACATCCTCGGCGATGAGCATGTGCTCGAACATCATTCCGCAATCGACGAGGAAAAATTCGATCCCAGGCAACCGAGGGAGAGCCGGGACAAGCTGAAGCTGGCCATGGAGGATTGGGCGGCGCCCGTCGTGGTGACGACCAATGTGCAGCTCTTCGAGAGCCTGTTTGCCGCAAAGACGTCCCGTGCGCGAAAACTTCACAACATTGCCGGTTCCGTCATCATTCTGGACGAGGCCCAGACCATTCCCCGCCATCTGCTCGCGCCGGCGGTTCGCGCGCTTGATGAGCTGGCGCGTAATTACAAATGCACAATCGTACTTTGCACGGCGACGCAGCCGGCTCTGGATAAGCGAAACTTTCCGCCAGCCCATCCGGCCGGGCTCGCCCTCGAAGGCCGCGAACTCGCGCCCGATCCTGAAGGACTGACGGAAAAACTGCAGCGCGTGACGATCGAGCGGGTCGGCGAGATGAGCGATGCCGATCTTGTCACGGTTCTTGAGGAAACGCCCCAGGGCCTGGTGATCGTCAACAGCCGTAAACATGCGTTCGCGCTTTTTCGCGAGGCGCAAGCGGCCGGGCTGGAAGGGCTGGTTCACCTCACGACCCGGCAATATGCAGCGCACCGCCGGGAGATTCTTGCAGATGTCAGGCGCAGGCTGTGTGACGGCGTGCCGTGCAGGGTAATTGCGACCAGCTTGGTCGAGGCGGGTGTCGATGTGGATTTTCCAAAAGTCTGGCGAGCCGAGGCGGGGCTGGACTCCATCGCCCAGGCCGCCGGCCGTTGCAACCGCGAGGGCCGGAGACCGGTGGAGGACAGTATCGTCACGGTGTTTTCCGCGCCGGATTATCCACCGCCCTCCGAAATCAAGGGGCTGATCGCCGATACCGCGCGTATGGTCGGCAAACACGAGGATCTGCTATCCCCGGAAGCCATCGCAGCCTATTTCGGCGAAGTTTATTGGCGCGTCGGCATCAAGGGTCTGGACCGGAAAGCCATTCTCGATCGCTTCAAGATGGACGTAACCGGAACCGACTTTGCCTATCGCAGCGTGGCTGCGGATTTCCGCATGATCGAGAGCGAGATGGTGCCGGTCATCATCGCCCGCGACAAGGTTGCAAAAAAGGCGGTGGATGAATTGGGGGTAGCGAATATTGCCTCTGGTGTGCTCGCTAGGAAGTTGCAAACATACATCGTGCAAATACCGTTAAAGGCGCGCGAACTCATGCGTGAAAATGGGCATGTGGCGTTCATTCACCCGGAAATCCGGGGGGAACAGTTCGCGGTGCTGCAGACGGCGAGCATGTATGAGGAGGAGATCGGCTTGTTGTGGGAGAACGCCGATTATCTCTCGGTGGAAAGCGGCATCATTTAGGAGATTTAGCGGCGCGCAA
>JAVBSF010000031.1:0-3697 GCA_031556925.1 Pararhizobium sp. | reverse complement strand
CTGGCGTCCAACCGGGGGCTGAGGGTAGCGCCGTTCAAGCCGCAGAATATGTCGAACAACGCGTCGGTCTCCGACGACGGCGGCGAGATCGGCCGGGCGCAATGGCTGCAATCGATGGCGGCGCGCATTACCTCCTCGGTGCACATGAACCCCGTTCTCTTAAAGCCGCAATCGGAGACCGGCAGCCAGATCGTCGTGCAGGGCAAGGTCGCAGGGACAGCCAGGGGGCGCGACTATCAGGCGCTGAAGCCGAAGCTGATGGGCGCGGTCATGGAGAGTTTCGAGGCGGTCAGCGCCGGCATGGATCTCGTCATCGTCGAGGGCGCGGGTTCGCCTGCCGAAATCAACCTGCGCGCGGGCGATATCGCCAATATGGGGTTTGCCACCCGCGCCGGTGTGCCGGTGGTGCTGGTGGGCGATATCGACCGGGGCGGGGTGATAGCCTCGCTGGTCGGCACCCATGCGATCTTGCCGGAGGAGGACCGGCGCATGGTCACCGGCTATCTCATCAACAAATTTCGCGGCGACATCTCGCTTTTCGACAGCGGCCTTGCGGCTATCGGGCGTTTCACCGGCTGGTCGTCCTTCGGTGTCGTGCCGTGGCTGAAGGCGGCGGCGCGGCTGCCGGCGGAGGATTCCGTCGCGCTGGAACGGCTGGCTCGCGGCAAGGGGGCGGCTTTGAAAGTGGCCGTCCCCGTTCTCGCCCGCATCGCCAATTTCGACGATCTCGATCCGCTGGCGGCGGAGCCCGAGGTCGATCTCGTCTTCGTGCGTCCCGGCGAGCGTCTGCCTGCCGATGCCGGGCTGGTCGTCATTCCCGGCTCCAAGGCGACGATCGCCGATCTCGCCGATTTCCGCGAGCAAGGCTGGGATCGCGATCTGCAGATGCATGTCCGTCGCGGCGGCCATGTCATCGGTCTCTGCGGCGGCTATCAGATGCTCGGCGAAAGGGTCAGCGATCCCCTCGGCATCGAGGGATCGGAAAGGGAGGTCGCCGGGCTCGGCCTGCTCTGCGTGGAAACCGAGATGGCGCCGGAAAAGACCGTGCGCAACAGCCGGGCCTGGTCGGTCGAATACGACGTGCCGCTGACGGGCTATGAAATCCATCTCGGCGTGACGCGCGGCAGCGATTGCGACCGGCCGTTCATCCGTATCGACGGCCGGCCCGACGGGGCGGTTTCCGCCGATCGCCGCGTCGCCGGCACCTATCTGCACGGGCTGTTTGCGAGCGATGCCTTTCGCGCCCGCCTGCTTGCCGGTTTCGGTATCGGCGGACCTCGGCGGGATTACCGCGCCTCGGTGGATGACGCGCTCGACGAGATCGCGGCCGAACTGGAAACCGTGCTCGATCCGGCGTGGCTGGACGGCCTGTTTCACGGTAAGGTTTCGTAGAGCGCTTCCTTCCCGTGGCTTGCCGGCGCTCGCGGAGAAGATCATGCGGAAAACAGCTCTTGCTGCCGTGTTGCTAGCCTTTGGCACGCCCGTATATGCCTTGGGGCTGAGCCCGATGTTGCCCGTCTCCGTCATCTGTCCCGGCGAGGACAAAAACCTCACCGTCATCTTCGAAGACCGCCAAGGGGAGCGCATGCGCGTCCGTGGAACCTTCGATCACGGCCTGCAGGACGTCGATATCGCGATGGCGCCGAGGGATGGCGACTTCACCATTGTCGAGTCGATGACGGGGCAGGAGGCTCAAACGCCGAGCGACCGGATGAGCTACCTGCTGCGCGGCTATCTCGTCGCCACGGACATGCAGGCCTGCAAGGCCTCCGCCGAGGCGCGAAGGCTTTTCGGCGAGATGCTGAAGGCCACAAGGCCGGGCTCGGAAAGCCCTGACGCGGCCCGGTGGACAGCGGCGCATTCCCGCCAGCGGATGGCGGCGGGCGCGATTGACTTGGGGACGGCGACTGCTTAAATCGCAAGAGAAAAAGTATGGTTCCCCGGCTGCGAGGCGGCGGGGGATGAAAAGGGAATGTGACGGGACGGACCCACGCCGGGCGTTCTTATCGCAGCCGACCCCGCGACTGTAGAGCGGTCAGGGGCATTCGTCGGTTGCCGGTCTTGTCTTTCCAGGCGGTGCCGCAGGGTGCGGTACGTGGATGGCCAGCGATCGGCAACGGAAAAGCCACTGGTGTGGCCATCATGATCTGCCGGGGTTGGACGCCTCTCAAGTCTACGAATCGTCCGCCTTTTCATGATGGCCGCCGGGAAGGCGAGAATGCCCCGCCGGCGCTCCTTGCGAGCGCCTGAGACCGCGAGCCAGGAGACCTGCCGTGCTGTCCGGGCATAACGCCCATCCTGGGGAAAATCCCCGCTGCCAGCACGGAGGTTGTCATGGCTGCCGCTTCATCCGGTTTCGACCGGGCTCCCGTCTTTTGCCGCCGCGGCTGCGGCTCGACGGCGGCTTGAACAGTTTCATGACCGTATCCCATCCTCATGCGGCTCTCGTGCTCGGCGGCGCCCGTTCCGGCAAGTCGCGCCATGCCGAAAAGCTTGCCCATGACAGCGGTCTCGAGCGTCATTACATCGCGACCGGCCGCGCCTTCGATGACGAAATGCAGGCGCGCATCGACAGCCACCGCGCCGAGCGGGGCGACCTCTGGACGACCCATGAGGAGCCGCTCGATCTCGTCGGCACGCTGTCGTCCGTCGATGCGCCCGGCCGCGTCATCCTTGTCGATTGCCTGACCCTCTGGGTCACCAACCTGATGATGGCGGAGCGCGACGTGGAGGCCGAGGGCCGCGCGCTCGCCGCCCATCTGCCGCGCGCCAAGGCCCGGCTGATTTTCGTGTCCAACGAGGTCGGGCTGGGCATCGTTCCCGAAAACAGGATGGCGCGGGAGTTTCGCGACCATGCCGGACGGCTGCACCAGCGGATGGCGGCCGAAGCGCAAGACGTCTATTTTATCGCGGCGGGTCTGCCGCTGAAAATGAAGGGTTGATCATGACTTCCAATTCCACCCCGTCTGCCGGCCACGGCAAGATCCCCGCAACCGTCATCACCGGCTTCCTCGGCGCCGGCAAGACGACGATGATCCGCAATATCCTCGAAAACGCGCAAGGCCGCCGCATTGCGCTCATCATCAACGAGTTCGGCGATCTCGGCGTCGATGGCGACGTTCTGAAGGGCTGCGGCGCGGAAGCCTGCAGCGAGGACGACATCATCGAACTGACCAACGGCTGCATCTGCTGCACCGTCGCCGACGATTTCATCCCGACCATGACGAAGCTGCTGGAGCGCGAGGGCCGCCCGGATCATATCGTCATCGAAACCTCCGGTCTGGCACTGCCGCAGCCGCTGATCGCCGCCTTCAACTGGCCGGATATCCGCACCCAGGTTACCGTCGATGGCGTCGTCACCGTGGTTGACAGCGCCGCCGTTGCCGCCGGTCGTTTTGCCGACGACCACGACAAGGTCGATGCACTGCGCGTCGAGGACGACAATCTCGACCACGAAAGCCCGATCGAGGAACTGTTCGAGGACCAGTTGACCGCCGCCGACCTGATCGTTCTCAACAAGACCGACCTGATCGACGCGTCGGGCCTGAAGGCCGTGCGCGACGAGGTCGCTTCGCGCACCAGCCGCAAGCCGACGATGATCGAAGCCAAGAACGGCGAAGTGGCTGCCGCCATCCTGCTCGGTCTCGGCGTCGGCACGGAAAGCGATATCGCCAACCGCACGTCGCACCACGAGAGG
>JAVBSF010000117.1:0-7724 GCA_031556925.1 Pararhizobium sp. | reverse complement strand
TAAGGCCGCCGGCCAGCTGTTCGTCCGTCACCGTCACCACCTCAAGCGGCTTGCCGACGATGCCGGAGGCCAGCGCGCCGATTTCCGTGAAGGTGTAGGCCTTCGGGCCGGTCAGCGTGTAGGTGTGGCTTTCGTTCGAGCCGGAAGTCATGGCCGCGGCAGTGGCGGCGGCGATGTCGGCGCGGGAGATATGGGCGATCTTGCCGTCGCCCGTGGAGGTGTACCACTTGCCCTCGGAGAAGGCGTGCGGCAGGCCCATGAACAGATTTTCCATATACCAGCCGTTGCGCAGGATGGTGTAGGCGAGGCCCGTCGCCTTCACGGCGTTTTCGCTGGCGAGGTGTTCGTTGGCGAAGCTGACGGCGGAATTTTCCGGGTTCGGCATCGAGGTATAGAGCAGGTGCCTTGCACCGGCGGCCTTGGCGGCCTTGATCGCGGCCGTATGCTGGACGATGCGCTTGCCGGGCACGTCGAGCGCGTCGGTGGAAACGATCAGGATGCGGTCGGCGCCGGAGAAGGCGGCTGCGAGCGACGCCGGATCGTCGAAATCGGCCCGGCGGGTCTGCACGCCCTTGTCGGCATAGGCCGACAGCTTGGACGGATCACGCGAGGTCGCGATGAGGTTTGCCGGGGCGACCTTGCCGGAGGCAAGCAGGGCATCGAGGACGAGACGGCCGAGATGGCCGGAGGCGCCGGTGACGAGAAGGGTTTCTGACATGACGGATTTCCCTGTTTATCCCGAAATCGAAGGTTTCTTGCTGAAGCTTCCGATTTGAGATATGGTTACGAATTGAGACTATCTCTTATTTCGTCATGTGTGCGCGGAAGTAAAGATGGCAGTTTTTCGTGCCATAGTTACCTTGAGGTAACCCATGGGCGGACCGAGAAGGGAACGGACATGAACCAGCTTGCGAAAACGACGGGCGCCGAAAGGATCATGGTCATCGGCGGCGTTGCCTACAGCATGGACAATTGCCCGGTGCGCGATGTGCTCGACAATGTCGGCGGCAAGTGGAACGCGCTGATCATCCAGGGGCTTGCGGATGGTCCGGCGCGGTTTTCGGCGCTGCGCCGGATGATACCGGATATCTCCCAGCGCATGCTGACGCAGACATTGCGCGACCTGCAGCGCGACGGCTTTCTGACACGGACGGTCTTCCCGACCCAGCCGCCGAGCGTGGAATACGAACTGACTGAGCTTGGGCGATCGTTTCTGGAGATCGTGCTGACGCTGGTGAGGTGGTCGACCCACAATCACGAACACATCAGAGCCGCACGCAAGGTGTATGACGAGACGGCGCTGTAACTGGCCCCAACGAAAAGCGGCGGCTTGCTCACCCCATCGCAAGCGAATGCATGGAAAAGCCGTTCTGGAGGAGGATCGGCGACGTATACCGCCGGACGGGCGGGAGCAGAATTTAACAATTTGAGGTATTCCTTTTTTAGTCTATCCTTCTTCTAGTGCATCCAAATATAAGCTTTATCTTGTGTTCATTGATGTTCGGGAGATTTAATGATGGCTTGGATCATTCCTATAGCAAACACCAACGCATCGACGTTTCTGGCTGCTGACAATTTATACCTCGCACGACAAATTCTTTTGGGACACGTCGATGGAACCGCGGCGGACCAGCAGGTCATCATTGACGGGACCATCGCGGCGGCGTCAAACGACGGATTGGTCCTGTTCGGGCTCAATAGCACCGCAACCATCGGTGCCACGGGTGTCATCCGTTCAATGAACAATGTCGGTTTGGGATTTACCGCTGCGGACGCTTTGGCGGTCAATGACGGGTTCATATTCGGCGGCGGGATTGCCGGCATTTATCTGTCGTCGGGCGGTGATCCCACGACGGTCTCCAAGGTGGAGAACAACGGGACGGTCGAGGGAACCCACGTCGGCATCATTCGATATGGCGGAACCGAGAAAATCAGCGTCGTCAATACCGGGACAATCAAGGGCGGTGAGTTTTCCTTCCAGCAATGGGTCGCGGACGCCGTAGCCAAGGACGAGATCCTCAACACGGGTAAAATCGCCGGCGCAATCAGCTTCGGCGGGGGCGACGATCTCTACGATGGCAGGAATGGTTATATCGCCGGCCGTATTCTTGGCGGCGCCGGGGCCGACAAGCTCTACGGCGGCGCTGAAAACAACCGGCTGGAAGGCGGGGAGGGAAACGATACGCTCGCGGGCGGAGCAGGCGCCGACAAGCTCTATGGCGGCGACGGCACGGATACTGCCTCTTATTTTACCGCGAAAGCCGGGGTAGGCGTGAGTCTGGCGAGTCCGTCCGGCAATACCGGCGACGCGGCGGGCGATGCCTATTCCTCGATCGAGAACCTGACGGGGTCTGCCTTTAAGGACAAGCTCGCGGGAAATTCGGCGGCGAACGTCATCAAGGGCGGAGCAGGCGACGATACGATCCGGGGATATGAGGGAAACGATACGCTGTCCGGCGAAGGCGGCAAGGATACGTTTGTTTTCGACAAGGCGCTGAACCCTGCGACCAATGTCGACATGATCACCGACTTCAAGGCTGTCGACGACACGATCCAGCTGGAAAACGCTATCTTCACGGCCCTGTCGACGACCGGCGTGCTTGCCGACGCCGCGTTTCGCGCCAACGGAACCGGCCTGGCCGGAGATTCTTCGGATCGGATCATCTACGAGACCGACACGGGTAAAATCTTCTATGACCGCGATGGATCGGGCAGTTCCTATGACAGCGTGCTTTTCGCGACGCTGACGACCAAGCCGGCGATAACCGCCGCCGACTTCATCATTGCTTGAGAAAGCCGCCGTCTTCGGTTGTCCAGCGCGGTGAGTTTCCGTCCCGGCGGCAAGGGGTCGCCGGGATTTTCCGTTTCCTGCGGATGCTGGCTCTCAGGCCGCGTCGCGCTCTTCGCCGGTGTCGTCGGCAAGCGCGAATCTTACGGCGGCGCAGGCGTGGATGCGGGTCGAATCGAAACCCGGAAGCGGCAGCGTCTCGGGGTCGAGAATCAGGCAGATCTCGGTGCAGCCGAGAATGATGCTGTCGGCGCCCTCGGCAACCGCCAGTGCGATAATCGCAAAGAGCGCCTCGCGCGAGCTATCCAGCACCCTGCCGGCGCAGAGTTCGCTGAAGATGATGTTGTGGACCGTCGTGCGGTCATCCGCGCCCGGCACCATGACGTCAAGGCCGTGGCTCGCCATGCGGTCGGTGTAAAAGCCGTGCTCCATCGTATAGCGGGTTGCCAGCAGCAGAGGCCGCGACAGGCCGGCGCGGCGGATGGCGGCGGCGGTTTCGTCGATGATGTCGATCAGCGGAATGCCGATGGCCGACTGCACCTCGGGCGCAATCAGATGCATGGTGTTCGTGCAGATCAGGGCGCAGGCCGCGCCGGCGCCTTCAAGGCTTGCCGCGACATCGGCGAGGCGCCGTGCCGCTTCATCCCAGCGGCCGGCCTTCTGCATGTCGACGATAGTCTGGAAATCGACGGAATGCAGCAGCACTTCGGCCGAGTGCAGCTCGCCCAACCGCTCGCGCACCATCTCGTTGATCAGCTTGTAATAGACTACCGAGCTTTCGAAGCTCATTCCGCCGATAAGACCGATCTTGCGCATATCCGTATTCCCTGTTTTGCGATTGAGGCCAGTGTGCCCAAGCTCATGTGGAAAGTGCTTGCATTGTTGGATGACGAAACCGGCGTTTGCGCCTATAATTTGCGTCATATCGACGAAACGCGCTTTGATTTTGTCGTGAACTGAAATTGCATTGGAGAATGGCGGCGTGCTGGACGATCGGGACAGGAAGATTCTCACATTGCTGCAGGACGATTCAAGCCTTGCCATCGGGGTGCTGGCGGAGCGGGTGCATCTGTCCGTCTCGGCCTGCTCGCGTCGCATCCAGCGGCTGGAGGAGACCGGTTATATCGCGCGCCGGATCGTCGTGCTCGATCGCGAGAGGATGGGTGTCCCGACGACCGTCTTCGTGCTGATCAAGACGACGCATCATGCCGATGACTGGATCGACATTTTCCGCAGGGTGATCGCGGATATTCCGGAAATCGTCGAAGCGCATCGGCTCACGGGGAATTACGACTACATCCTGAAAGTCGTGCTGCCGCGGGTCGAGCACTATGACACTATCTACAAGCAGATCGTGCGCAAGGTGGATCTCTTCGATGTTTCTGCCTCCATTTCGATGGAAATTCTCAAGAGCGGGACAGGCGTTCCGGTGGACTACGCGCGGTAAGGCGCGCCGTCCTCGGGGTATCGCATCCGCTTTGCCGCGTTCCGGGACGGTGCGTCTATTGCGGCGGGTCGAGATTGGGGTCGTTCTCGCATTTTTCGATCGGCAATTGCCGGAAGGACAGGACGCGGGTGACGCGCTCTTCCCCCGCATCGGTCTCCACCTCCATGCAGGCGCAGGCATAACCGTAATTGCCATTGGTGCGCACGTAGTCCCGCTCGGAAATATCGGGGATGATATCCATGCCCGCGGGTTCGCCGCCGCCGCCCTGGGTCATCATCGTCCAGCTGGCGTCGGCATCGTCCAGCCACCAGTTGCCGGGTGTCGGGTTCTGCAGCCAGCCACAGCGGTTTTCAGCGGCCGAAAGCGGGGAGGCGGCCGCAAGTCCGGCCAGCAGGGCCGCGAGGGCGGACAGATGTTTCATGGCAATGCGCCTCCTGTGTCGATAGGGCCCGGAAATGCGAAAGCGGTGCCCTGTTGCGGCTTTCAATCATGGCTTCCCCGGTCTTGCGCCGTGTCTTAAAGCGTGTCGCGATCTTTCAGATTCGCTCATACGCTTTAGATCTTTGTTTTTGCGCATGTCTTTTCGCAAAACCGCTGCACACTTTTGCGAGGCATGCTTTAGTTGTTGATCGCGGTAATCGCCCAATGCGAGACGGCGCAATCGTCGTCATCGCAGACCGCGCCCATCCAGACCGCGCCATCGGCCAGCATCACGCCTTCGCTGTTGACGAGCACCGCGTCATAGCGCTGCCTTGCCACGCGCTCTCGGGTTTCCTCCATGACCAGCGAATCGAAATTGTCGATGAAATCCTCCGCGCTCAGGACATCGTAGGTCTCGCCGTTGGCGTTGACGGTCAGCGGGTATTCCGCAAGTTCGGCAATCGTTTCCGCATCGCCATCGCGCATGGCTTCGGTCAGGGCGGAGAAGGAAACGGTAAAGGATTCGGCATCGCCATGAAGCTGCTCGATGCGGCTGTAAACCTCCCCTTCGGACTGGGAGAATGCCGAAGTCGGGACAATGGCCGCGCCTGCGAGCAGGGCGAAGGCGAAGGCAATGGCGACGGGAGAAAGGCGAGGCGGCATCGGCGCGTTCCGGGCGTTTCGGTTGCCGCGCAGCCTATCGGAGAGATGCCCTCAACGGAAGGCTCCCGCGGTTGCCCCGGCCTGCCTATTTCGGGGAGAGACATCTCTCGCTTTGCAATGTGAGAAACCCGCTTGACGGGTCGAAAACTTTGCTCCATAAGCACGAACCGTACCGTACGGTACTTATCGAGGAGCTTGTTGTGCAGATCGCCGTCCACTCGAACCAGTCGGATTATTCGCCGCGTCAGAACGCCGTTCTCGACAGCGCGTTGCGTCTGCTCGTCGACGGTGGCGAGAAGGCGCTGACGACGGCGGGCGTTGCCCGCGCGGCCAATTGTTCCAAGGAAAGCCTCTACAAGTGGTTTGGCGATCGCGACGGATTGCTGTCGGCGATGATCGGCTTTCAGGCGAGCAAGGTCCGCACCTTCGAGGCCCATGCCGGGCGGCTCGATGCCGCCAGGCTGCGTGATCTGCTGGTGACCTTTGCGCATGATCTTCTGGACGTGCTGGCCGGGGATGTTTCGCTGGCGCTGAACCGGCTGGCGATCGGCCAGGCGAGCCGCGACGGCTCCAAGCTCGGCCATATGCTGCAGGAACGCGGCCGCAGCCAGATCGGCAAGCGGGCGGGCGCGCTTCTGGAAGCGGCGCGCCGGGCAAGGCTGGTGCGTTTCGACGATGCCGACGAAGCCTATGGCACGCTATATGGTCTGATCGTTTCCGACCTGCATCTGCGCATGCTGCTCGGCGAGCCGATCTCGGCCAAGGACAGGAATTTCGACCGGCGGGCGGAGAAGGCGATCGACGCTTTTCTCCGGCTCTACGGGACGGACGAGAATTCGGCAGCGTCCTGAGGGGCGAGGCCGGGAAGACAACGAACCATTCAAGACACCAAACGGGAAGGAACACCACAATGCGCGTCTATTACGATCGTGATGCCGATCTCAACCTCATCAAGTCGAAGAACGTCGTCATCGTCGGCTACGGCAGCCAGGGCCGCGCCCACGCGCTGAACCTGAAGGATTCGGGCGCCAACAACGTCGTCATCGCTCTCAAGGCCGGCTCCGCCACGATCAAGAAGGCCGAAGCCGACGGCTTCAAGGTCATGACCGTCGCCGACGCCGCCAAGTGGGGCGACCTGATCATGATGGCAACCCCGGACGAACTGCAGGCCGACATCTACAAGGCCGAGATCGCCCCGAACATCCGTGACGGCGTTGCGATTGCTTTCGCGCACGGCCTCAACGTTCACTTCGGCCTCATCGAGCCGAAGGAAACCCTCGACGTCGTCATGATCGCACCGAAAGGCCCCGGCCACACGGTTCGCGGCGAATACCAGAAGGGCGGCGGTGTTCCCTGCCTGGTTGCCGTCGAGAAGAATGCGTCCGGCAACGCTCTCGACCTCGCTCTCTCCTACGCCTGCGGCGTTGGCGGCGGCCGTTCGGGCATCATCGAAACCAACTTCAAGGAAGAGTGCGAAACCGACCTCTTCGGTGAGCAGGTCGTTCTCTGCGGCGGCCTGGTCGAGCTGATCCGCGCCGGCTTCGAAACGCTGGTCGAAGGCGGCTATGCTCCGGAGATGGCCTATTTCGAGTGCCTGCACGAAGTAAAGCTGATCGTCGACCTGATCTATGAAGGCGGTATCGCCAACATGAACTACTCGATCTCGAACACCGCCGAGTGGGGCGAATACGTCACCGGCCCGCGCATCATCACCGCGGAAACCAAGGCTGAGATGAAGCGCGTCCTGCACGATATCCAGACCGGCAAGTTCACCTCGGACTGGATGCAGGAATATCGCTCGGGCGCTGCCCGCTTCAAGGGTATCCGTCGCATGAACGACAACCACCAGATCGAGGAAGTCGGCGCCAAGCTGCGCGGCATGATGCCGTGGATCGGCAAGAACAAGCTGGTCGACAAGGCCAAGAACTGATCCTCGTCCCTCACGGACGGATTGCGGAAGCCGGGGCTCGTCCCCGGCTTTTTGCGTTCAAGTGGCTGTCTATATGTATATTTTAGCGGTCCGTATTTTTGCGATGCAGTATAATTTTTTGATTTTTATCAATAAATCGAGTTGTCAAAGGAGGAATATAGGAACAAAATACATGGGCGTCTCGTTTCACGATCTGGAGGATAGTGTGATGACGAATTTCCTGACGTATTTCGCGTGGTTCGATGCTCTTATACTGGCGGCGATCGGCGTGCTTGTTCTGTGCAGTCTCTATAAGGGTGAGGATGCCGGCGAGACCTGAACTTCGGGTCGGCGAGGGCTAGGCTGTGGTGACAATTTAACGATTTGGGATTCCATTCGAGTCGCAAATCAGATTCAACGCTGACTTTTGGAGGTCGGCGATGGATGGTGAGGTTCTTCGAGATGACCAGTGGGAGCGGCTAAAGCCGTTTGTGCCC
>JAVBSF010000029.1:0-2611 GCA_031556925.1 Pararhizobium sp. | reverse complement strand
CTTTATCAGACGGTACTGACTTGTCCCCATGCTGGGAAGCTCCATTTGAATTCTTGTTCTGAAACTGTTTTTTCATATCACTTCGCTTCTCTTTTTTAATAACGTCGTACTTGCTGCCCTGATTTTTTGTTAAAATCTTTTTTAGTGCTGCATCATGATCTTTGTGAATATCTCTTAAATCACCAAGAGACTTTTGCAGCTTATTTCTGCTGTCAACAGTTGCCTTACTGTTAGGATCCTTTGCCTTTTCTGCATTATATTTCTTAAAAAGCCCTTCTGTTACTTTGGACTGTTTTGACGCCTTTTCAAGAGTTTTATCCTGTAATTTTTTTACTCTCTTATTCTGGTCAGGTGAAAGTTTCAGCTGTTTTGATATACTTGTGTTAAAATCATCAAAGGATTTTTTCAGAAAACCTGTATGATCAGGAGCTTTTTGCACCGGAGCTGTTTTTTGAGGCGGCTTCGAAGCAGCACCCTTCTTGCCCGCATCCTGAGCCATCAAACATGCAGCAAAGCAGAGCAATAAGGCACAGGTCAATATGATTTTAATTTTTCCCATTATTAATATCTCCTAATAATATCAAATTTATACTATAGTGAAGTTTTTGGCTATACATAGTTAATATACCACAAAATAAAGCAAAAGTAAATATCTAAGATTGGTTTATCTTTTTAAACCCGCAATAAAACATTCTTTGAGTAAAAAGTTCTAAATTATCAGGGAGACATTCTGTTACTTCGTTTTCTGTTCTTTTTTTCTTTGAATATTTTCTTAAATTCTTCTTTCTGCTGGTCAGTAAGTATAGATTTTAAATTAAAAAAGAAGTCTATAGTCAATTCTCTCATTTTGCCTTCATGCAAAATTATCTGACGGCTGATTTCTTTTGCACTCCTTGGATCATTAGAAAAAGACACTGTTTCAGAGTCAAGTTTATCAATTAATTTTTTGTGTTCTTCCCTGAGAATCTTCATTTTTTCAGTATAATCTTTATCAATCGCCTCAAATTTTTTCTTCTGATTTTCATCTAATTTTAATCTCTTCTCAAAAGTTTTACTAATTTTTTCTCTGTTATGATGTTGTTTAAAACTGTAATAATTGCTGATAAAAAATGATCCTAATAAAATTGTCGTAAGAAAGAAAATAAGGCTTGTCCATTTCCAAAACATGTTTTTTACTCCTCGTATTGGTTTTTGCTGAAGTCGTTTACTACACCGGAATAATTGGAACTCGCCTGGCTGGAATAGTAAACAATACCTTTCGGGTTCGTATTTTCTGATCCCGTATTGCCCAAGTTTATACCTCCCATGGCTCCAATTGCTATAATAAGAATTGAAGCTGCCACTATTGCCCAACTAGGAACAGGAAAAATACAATTTTTTTGTTTTTCAATCAAATAAAGCAGATCAGAAAAGTCTCTGCTGGGAGGAGGAGATGGAATCTTCAAAGCAAAATCTACTGCAATCTCTTTTTTTTTCTTCTCCTTCTGTTCTAATATTTTCTTTTAACATTTCTCACCTCCAAAATAGTATTTTTTAAGATTTTCTTTTGCACGAGCCATAAGAGACTCCAGAGCTTTTACGGATATTCCCATAATCTCAGATGCTTCTTTGTATGTAAGCTCTTCATATTTCACAAGTACAAAAGCTGTCTTCTGAGATAAAGGTAAGCTGTTTAGAGCCAGCCAAGCATCTTTTATTTCCTCTTTATTCATAGCTTCTTCCATGGGATTATTTTTCCCTGAAGAAAGCATATTCAAATCTATGTCATTTATAAATCTTTTATTCTTTTTTATATAATTTATACTGGTATTCAATACTATTTTATAAAAATAAGACTTAAAATTTGATTTTATTTTTACGTTGGAATTATGTATTTTTATAAAAGATTCCATGACTATATCTTCAGAAAGCTCAATAGAACCTACTGTGCGAAATGAAATATTAAGAGCCTTCTGATGATACCTTTTAAACAAGCACTCAAAGGCTTTCATGTCTCCTGATTGAGTCATACAAAGCAGTTCTATATCATCTTTTTCTTGCATACAGTTAATAGACATTTACAACCCATAAAATCCTTCTGTTTTATTATATTATATCATAAATTTCATAAAAAATCATTCTCCATGCCTAATCACAATAAAGATGCCTTCCTAAATCAGAAAGACATCTTTATATATTTTTATTAAATTTAGAAAAGGACTACTTTTCATCCCATCCTGTGGAACACATTTTATTACCAGTCCACATTACACCGCCATAATCCACAATGACAGGTTTAATAAAGCTTATTTTTACATAACATTAAATTGCTATGTATTTAATATTGTAGTACCCCTCCCCGAACGTCAAGGTGTTCTTGTATTTTTTTCAAAAAAATCACAAAAACTAACACAAAACAAAAAAAATCTAACAAAACCCATATGTTAGCACACCTATTACATACATTAAAATCTCCCGAGAAAACTATTTCACAATAGCTTTTCCGGGAGATTGACATCAGTATTCAAGCACAAAAGAGACATTATTTTCTTTTGTTGGAACTTAATTTAAGAAACAGGCATCTGCGTAATCAATATGGTCTCCGTGATAATCGTTTCCTCCATCAGTAGAA
>JAVBSF010000408.1:0-11975 GCA_031556925.1 Pararhizobium sp. | reverse complement strand
TATTCGTGAGAGCCCGCCCGGTTTTTTGCCGGGCGGGCCTCGTCTGTCATCAGCGGTTGGTGAGTTCCGAGCGCACCAGCATCAGTCCGCGCTGGGTGATGCGGTAAGGCTTGCCACCGGAAGACGAGATCGCCTTCTTCCGCTTCAGCTTGCGGAACATCATGAGATCGAAACCCGGATAGATCCAGCCATCGCGCGTGTAGCACTTGGCGCTTTCGATCTTGCCGTCCGATCTTATGATTTCAATGCGGCCGCCCTGGGCCATAAGGTGAAGAATACGCTGTTCGTCGCGTGAAATATCCATTGTCGTGAAGTCCGAGAGGCGTCCATGAGGACGCGTGAAAACGGGCCGGCGCTCGCAATAAGCGTCGGTGGCTTCGTTTTCGGCCCAGCGCGCAAAGAGGATTTGCGGGCAGGGCCCTCAGCGGGACTCAGACTGATTGGACATAAAAACTCCGTTCGGATGCGACGTATCTAGGAGGCGCCGCATCCGCTGTCAACCATTCCGGAAGGTTCAGAAGATCAGGGAACGGTGGATCGCAAGACCCGCCATGGTGCCATCGGCGGCCGAAAAAGTGATGTTACCGGCTGCCCGCGCGGCGTCGCCGGCCGCGAAGACGCCCTCGACGCTGGTTGCCTTCATGGCGTCTGTCGCGACGATCGTCCCCATCGGCGTCTCCTCCAGCCGGCATTCAAGCGCGTCGATCAGGGGATTGCGGACGTCGAGGCTTGTCGCGACGAAGATCGCTTTGACCGCTGTTGCAGGCTTGTTTTCAACGTGCACGGAAAGCCAACCGCCATCCGCATCGCTCACGGCGGCGACCTTGCCCTGCTCCAGCCTGACATTGCGCCGCTTCAGGAGGTCGAATGCTTCCGCATCCAGAGGGACATTGTTGGTGAAGAAGGTGACGTCGCCCCAGTCGGCCACAAGCGCTGCCTGATGGTAGGACAAGGGGCTGCCGGCAATAACGCCGATCGCGCCGCCGCCGATTTCGAAACCGTGGCAATAGGGGCAGTGAAGCACGGTCTTGCCCCAGCGTTCAGCGATACCCGGTATATCCGGCAGATTATCGCGCGCGCCGGTGGCAATCAGCAGACGTCGCCCTTCGAGCACGTCACCGCTCTCGAGTTCGACCGAAAAATCATCGATTTCGCCCTTGGCGTGGATAGCTTTGCCTTCGACAAAGGTAACGGTCGGATAGGCAAGGAGCTGTGAGCGGGCATCCGCCAGAATATCCGCGCCAGGTCTTCCGTCATGGCCCAGGAAACCATGGGAGTGGCTGGCGAATCGGTTTCGCGGCGCGCCCGCATCGATGATGGTGATGTGGCGGCGGGCGCGGGCGAGCATCATGGCGCCCGCAAGGCCGGCAAAGCTGCCGCCAATGATGATGACATCCTGTTTCATTGCAATATCCTTCCGATGCCCCGGCCGGACAATGTCAGCGGGAGCCTGTTAAGCGGTTGATTTGTGTTGAAGAGCGGCGCTGCCGATCAGGTCGTATCGGTGGCGAGTGTCAGTTTTCGCGCCCGCGCACGGGCGATGAAATCGGCTGCGATAACATCGAGCGTGACTTCTCCAAGGCGAGCGACGAGCAAAGCTTCGGCATCCCGCATGGCGTCGTCGAGGGCATGATTGACCGCCTGTTCGACAAGACAGCCCAGCATTTCCCCGGCATGGCCGATCTGGAACAGCATCGGTTCGCCCAGCGCCGCATAGACGTCGCGCATGCTGACCGTCGAGAGATCGCGCGCAATCGTCCAGCCGCCGCCATGGCCGCGACCGGAACGCACAAGTCCGGCTTCGCGCAGACCCGCCATGGTGCGGCGGACGACGACGGGGTTGGTGCCAAGGCAGGCGGCAAGTTCTTCCGAGGTCATCGGCGCATTGCGTTCGGCCATATGGAGCAGCGCATGCAGCACTGCGGAGAGGCGGCTGTTCTTTTTCATGTAACTATTATTGTTACGATTCGATGCGATGTCAACGCTTCCCGGCATAGAAGTGGCTTCAAGCCTTGCACCCCCATGCCATTTGTTCTACCGAGAGGATCACGTTTTCGAGCCTTCAAGAAGAGCAGTCCATGACCCTAGTCGATGTTCGCACCTCCGATCCCAAACGCTATATCCCCGGCGCCACAGGCGACTGGGAAGTGATTGTCGGCATGGAGGTCCACGCGCAGGTGACCAGCAATTCCAAGTTGTTCTCCGGCGCCTCGACGACATTCGGCAATGCGCCGAATTCCAACGTCTCGCTCGTCGATGCGGCCATGCCGGGCATGCTGCCGGTCATCAACGAGGAATGCGTCAAGCAGGCGGTGCGCACCGGTCTTGGCCTCAAGGCCCAGATCAACAAGCGTTCGATCTTCGACCGCAAGAATTACTTTTATCCCGATCTGCCGCAAGGCTACCAGAGTTCGCAGTTCAAGGATCCGATCGTCGGCGAAGGCAAGCTCGTCATCTCGCTCGGGCCGGATCGCCAGGGCAATTTCGAAGACATCGAAATCGGCATCGAGCGCCTGCATCTGGAGCAGGATGCCGGCAAGTCGATGCATGACCAGCATGCGACCATGTCCTATGTCGATCTCAATCGCTCCGGCGTCGCGCTGATGGAAATCGTTTCCAAGCCCGACATGCGTTCGTCGGACGAGGCCAAAGCCTATATGACCAAGCTGCGCTCGATCGTGCGCTATCTCGGCACCTGCGACGGCAACATGGACGAAGGCTCGATGCGCGCCGACGTCAACGTCTCCGTCCGCCGTCCGGGCGAGGGGTTCGGCACGCGCTGCGAGATCAAGAACGTCAACTCCATCCGGTTTATCGGCCAGGCGATCGAATACGAAGCTCGCCGCCAGATCGGTATTCTGGAAGACGGCGGTGTCATCGATCAGGAAACCCGCCTGTTCGATCCCAACAAGGGCGAAACCCGCTCCATGCGCTCCAAGGAAGACGCGCATGACTACCGCTATTTCCCCGATCCGGACCTGCTGCCGCTGGAATTCGACGACGCCTTCATCGAGGCGTTGAAGGTAGATCTGCCGGAACTGCCGGATGACAAGAAGGTGCGGCTGGTCAATGATCTCGGCCTTTCGGTTTACGATGCCTCCGTGTTGGTGTCCGAAAAGGCGACGGCCGATTATTTCGAAGCGGTCGCTGCCGGCCGTGACGGAAAAATTGCCGCAAACTGGGTGATCAACGACCTGCTCGGCGCCTTGAACAAAGCCGGCAAGGCCATTGAAGAAACACCGGTTTCTCCGGCCCAGCTCGGCGCGATCCTCGATCTCATCAAGTCGGAAGTCATCTCCGGCAAGATCGCCAAGGATCTGTTCGAAATCGTCTGGAACGAGGGTGGCGATCCCACCGAAATCGTCGAGGCCCGTGGCATGAAGCAGGTGACCGACACCGGCGCCATCGAGAAAGCCGTCGACGAGATCATCGCCGCCAACCCGGATCAGGTCGCCAAGGTTCAGGCGAAGCCCTCGCTTGCCGGCTGGTTCGTCGGTCAGGTGATGAAGTCGACCGGCGGCAAGGCCAATCCGCAGGCCGTGCAGGCGCTCGTCAAGGCCAAGCTCGGCCTCGAGGATTGATCAATGTTCTTCGTCCGGACAGCAACCGAACGCGACCTGCCTGCGATCAGCAAGTTGCTGTCCGAGACGGCCCATGCGACCTATGATGCGCTTTACGGTGCGGACAAGATCGCCGAAATGACAGCGAAGTGGCACTCGGTTCCGGCGCTCAAGGCCAATCTGGCGCGCAAGAATGCAGAGTTCCTCGTTGCCGACAACGGCAGGGTGATTGGCGGCATGGCCTATGCCGGCATGTCCGAGACGCTGCATGAAACGGCTGTGCTGCATCAGCTTTACGTTCTGCCCGCCTATCAGCGGCAGGGCGTGGGCCGCGATCTCTTCGCCGAACTCGAAACCTGCTTCCCCTATGCCGGCCGCATGCGGCTGGAAGTCGAGGAAAACAATGCGAACGCCATCGCCTTTTATGAGGCGCATGGTTTTGCAAGGCAGGGAGCCGGTGCGCCGCATTGGGGTATCGAAACCCTGGTGATGGAAAAAGAGTTGGACTGAGACCGTTTCGCGGCCACGGCCGCCAGGCAATTTGAAATGATCCCGGTTGTGCTGGAAAGGCTGGACAAGCCCTGCCATGCGCGGCATAAGCGGGAGAGAAATTCCAGTTATTCCGCGCTGCAACAGCGCGGCCAAGGACGGGCATCATGAAGTCTCTGCTGCAGATCTTTACCTGGTGGAATGGCCAGACCATCGGAACACGTTTCCACACCTGGCGATTCGGCAAGCGCGTCGGCGAAGACGCGGCAGGCAACGTCTACTACGAAGGCGGCAAGAAGGACTCCGAAGGCCGCACCCGTCGCTGGGTGATCTACAACGGCTATGCCGATGCATCGGCGATCCCGCCCGGCTGGCACGGCTGGATGCACCACCGTACCGATATCTCCCCGGCCCATGAAGACTACAAGGCGCGTGAATGGCAGAAGCCACACCAGCCGAACCAGACCGGCACGGTCAACGCCTATCGTCCGCAGGGCTCGATCAACAACACCGGCGAGCGCCCGCGCGTCACGGGCGATTACGACGCCTGGACCCCCGGCGTCTGATATTTCCTTGAAAGGGCGCGGCTTTCCGCGCCCTGTTTCCGGCCTATCATGTCTCGGCCACATTTCACCGTTAGCGCCTGAAGCCGCAACAGTTTGAGCGGCGCGCAAGGAACCGGCGATCATGGCAGCTTCACATTCCGATTTCCCGATGCGCCGCAGGCTCTTTGCTGTCGCAGCATGTGTCATTGGTTCCCTGACGGTCGTGGCGATGCCGGCACAGGCCGAACGCATTTCCAACCCGGTCGCGGTCTTTTCCGGTATCGATAAGATTACCGGCCGCATCACCACCTTCGACGTCTATATCGGCGAGACCGTCCAGTTTGGCGCGCTCCAGGTGACGCCGCGTGTCTGCTACAGCCGTGACGATACGGAAGCCCCCAAGACGACCACCTTCGTCGAAGTCGACGAGATCACGCTGGACCGCAAGATCCGCCGCATCTTCACCGGCTGGATGTTCGCCGACAGCCCCGGCCTGAACGCCGTCGAGCATCCGGTCTATGACGTCTGGCTGCAATCCTGCAAGGCAAAGTCCGACCTGCCGCCGCCGGATACGGCCGCCACGCAGTAAGGCGAAATCTCTTCTCTCAGAATCTGAGGTTCGGCAGCGCCATGGCGTTTGCGAGCATGAGTTCGTACTCGGCCTTGGGCACGTCGATCGCACCGAAGGTCTTGAGGTGTTCTGTCGTGAACTGGGTGTCGAGCAGCCTGTAGCCGCGCTCCTTCAGACGCTCCACCAGATGCACCAGGCAGATTTTCGATGCATCCGTGCGCCTGGAAAACATGCTTTCCCCGAAAAAGGCGCCCCCGAGCGACACGCCGTAGAGCCCGCCGACCAGCACGTCGCCTTCCCATGCTTCCACCGAATGCGCATGTCCCATGTGATGCAGCGTTGTGTAGAGGGAGAGGATCGTGCTGTTGATCCAGGTCGTTGGCCGATCGGGAGCGGAAGCGGCGCAACCGGCCATCACACTTTCGAAATCCTCGTTGAAGGTGATGTCAAACGGTGCACGACGGATCGTTTTGGCGAGGCTGCGGGAAACGTGGAAACCGTCAAGCGGAAGGACGCCGCGGATTTCCGGCTCGACCCAGAAGATTTCCGGGTCGTCAGCCGAATCGGCCATGGGGAAGAGGCCGATCGAATAGGCCCGCAAAAGCAGTTCCGGGGTTACCACCGGCTGCTTGTCGCGGGCCTTTTTCATGCGCGAAGCCTCATTCGGCCGCGGACTTGGCCAGATAGTTCTCCAGCCAGTGGATGTCGTAATCGCCGTTGGCGATATCCGGATTGTTGATCAGATCCTGGAACAACGGCAGCGTCGTCTTGATGCCGTCGATGACGAATTCGTCCAGCACGCGGCGCAGGCGCATCATGCATTCGACGCGGGTGCGGCCATGCACGATCAGCTTGCCGATCAGGCTGTCGTAGTAAGGCGGGATGCGGTAGCCCTGATAAGCGCCCGAATCGACACGCACGCCAAGGCCGCCCGGAGCGTGGAAATGGGTGATCGTGCCCGGCGAGGGGACGAAGGTGCGCGGGTCTTCCGCATTGATGCGGCATTCGATGGCATGGCCGGAGAAAACGATCTCATCCTGCGTGACCGAAAGACCGCCGCCGGAGGCGACGCGGATCTGTTCGTGGACGAGGTCGATGCCGGTGATGGCTTCGGTGATCGGATGCTCCACCTGCAGACGGGTGTTCATTTCGATGAAATAGAACTCGCCGTTTTCATAGAGGAACTCGATGGTGCCGGCGCCGCGATACTTCAGCTTGCGCATGGCATCGGCGCAGATTTCGCCGATCTTCATCCGCTGCTCGACATTGAGGGCAGGGGAGTTCGCCTCTTCCCAGACCTTCTGGTGGCGGCGCTGCAGCGAGCAATCGCGTTCGCCGAGATGGATGGCATTGCCTTCGCCATCGCCGACGACCTGGATTTCGATATGGCGCGGCTTGCCGAGATATTTTTCCATATAGACGGCATCGTTGCCAAAAGCGGCAAGAGCTTCCGAACGGGCGGTCGCCACGGCTTCCTCGAGGTCAGCCTCGGTCTTGGCAACCTTCATGCCGCGTCCACCGCCGCCGGCCGTCGCCTTGATGAGAACCGGGAAGCCGATTTCGCGGGCGATCTCCAGTGCGTTTTCCGGTTTCACTTCGCCTGCGGAGCCCGGAACGACCGGAATACCCAGTGCCTTCGCGGTTTCCTTGGCCGTGATCTTGTCACCCATGATGCGGATGTGATCGGCCGTCGGCCCGATGAACGTGATGCCGTGCGCTTCGAGAATGTCGGCGAACTTGGCGTTTTCCGACAGGAAGCCGTAACCCGGATGCACGGCGTCGGCGCCGGTGATCTCGCAGGCGGCAACGATCTGGTGGATGTTCAGATAGCTGTCGCGCGAGGGTGGCGGGCCGATGCAGACGCTTTCGTCGGCGAGGCGCACATGCATGGCATCGGCGTCTGCCGTCGAATGAACGGCGACGGTGGCTATGCCCAGTTCCTTGCAAGCGCGAAGAACGCGAAGGGCGATTTCACCGCGATTGGCAATGAGGACCTTGGAAATCATCGCTTCTGGCCTATTCGATGATGAGCAGGGCTTCGCCGAACTCGACCGGCGTTCCGTCGTCGACGAGGATTTCGACGACCTTGCCCGAGCGTGGCGCCGGAATCTGGTTCATCGTCTTCATGGCTTCGATGATCAGGATCGTCTGGCCTTCCTTGACGGTGGCGCCGACTTCGATGAACGGACGCGCGCCGGGAGCGGGGGCCAGATAGGCCGTGCCGACCATCGGGGAGGTTACGGCGTTCTTGTTGTTGCGGGCGGAAACCTCGGCGGCGGCAGCTACGGGAGCAGCCGCTACCGGCGTTGCG
Source organism: Pararhizobium sp. (assembly GCA_031556925.1). Lineage (GTDB taxonomy): Bacteria > Pseudomonadota > Alphaproteobacteria > Rhizobiales > Rhizobiaceae > Pararhizobium. Next base: position 4,499 of record JAVBSF010000408.1, on the reverse strand, counting down.
GCGGCGGGTGCGGCGTAGGCGGCCGGAACCGGCGCGGAAACGTATTGCGGCGTGCCGGCGCGCGAAACGCGAATGCGCAGATCATCCTGCTCCACTTCGATCTCGGTGAGATCGGTTTCGTTCAGGATGTTGGCGAGATCGCGGATCAGCGCCTGGTCGATGCCGGATTTCTTGTCAGCCATGGTGAGCCTCTTGTTCTTCTTATTTCGTTTGTTTCGTCAGTGTGTGTAGCGCATTGAGCGCGAGAATGTAACTATGGGCGCCGAAGCCGCAGATCACGCCCTTGGCGGCGGGAGCAATCATGGATTTGTGGCGAAATTCCTCGCGTGCGTGCACGTTCGACAGGTGCAGTTCGACGACGGGGATCTGGATTGCCTTCATGGCGTCGTGAAGGGCGATCGAGGTGTGGGTGTAGGCGCCGGCATTGATGGCGACACCGACAGCTTTATCCGAAGCCTCATGCATCCAGTCGACCAGAACGCCTTCGTGATTGCTCTGGCGAAAGACGATATCCACCCCGAGCGCCTTGCCCTCTTGCCTGCACATGGCCTCGATGTCGGCCAAAGTCTGGCCGCCATAGATGCCGGGTTCGCGCTTGCCGAGCGCGTTCAGGTTGGGTCCGTTCAGAACATAGATGGTGGCAGACATGCAGGATAAGGTCCGATAATCGTGGGCCTACCTATAGACCGCTGTTTCCGTGAGGAAAAGCCCTTTGCTCCCCCACGGAATTTGTCCACAAGCGATCGGCGGCGCGGATGGCGTCAGCAGACCGTCTTGCCGCAGCTGCGCATGTTCGTGACCTTGGCCTCCAGCTCCTCGGCGCCGACGGCGCCGAAAACGGCCTCATCACCGACCACATAGGACGGGGTGCCGGTGATGCCGAGCTCGTTGGCGAGCGCGTAGGCTTCCTTCACCGCCTCGTCATGGGTGTCGGTTTCCATCTTCGCCCGGATATCGGCCTCGGAAACGCCGAGACGGCCGGCCACCGCAATCGCCGTCTCTTCCGTCGCGCGGTCTTCGCCGCCGAGCAGGGCGCGGTGGAAATCGCCGTATTTTTCGGGCGCAACCTGCCGGAACGCGGCGCTGACCTTGTGGGCGGCGAGCGAATCCGGCCCCAAGATCGGCAGCTCCTTCAGCACGAAACGGACGTTCTTGTCGTTTTCGATGATGGCGTCCATGTCGGAGAGCGCGCGTTTGCAGTAGCCGCAATTGTAATCGTAGAATTCGACGATGGTGACGTCGCCATCAGGATTACCCAGCGTGACATCATGGACCGACTGGAAGATGGTCTGCTTGTTTTCGGAGATGGCTGCCTGCGCCTGGCGAAGCTGCTCTTCCTGCTGCTTCTTTTTCAGGGACTGCTGGGCTTCCAGAAGAATCTCCGGGTTCGCCACCAGATATTCGCGGATGAACTCGCCCATCTCCTTCTTCTGGCTGTCGTCGAGGGCGAGGGCGTTCTGCGGCACGGCCGCCGATGTCATCAGAAACAGGGTCGCGACGGTGGCGATCTTGCGGGCGATTGGTGGCATTGTATGTCCTTCGTTGTCATACCTTTGTCGTTCAAGCCGGAGCCGGCAGGCTGATTTGAAAGACATTTTCTGCCGCCGACCATAGGTCGGGGCCGCGACAAACGAAACCGCAAAATCGGCGGAAGTGCGGCGTTCGCGCACTTGTGAAGCGCTTTTTGATCGTGCAAAGCACGGGGAGCCCCCCTTGCGGACAGGGGATCGACGAACCGGCATGGAGATTTGCTTGTGAGATCGCTATCGAAGCGCAGCGCGGTTGAACCTTTTCACGCCATGGACGTGCTGGCCGAGGCGACGAAACGGCGCGAGGCGGGGTATCCCGTTATTTCGATGGCCGTTGGGCAGCCGAGCCATCCGGCCCCCAAGGCTGCGCTCGAAGCAGCGCGTGCGGCGCTCGCGCATGGACGGTTGGGCTATACGGATGCGCTGGGCACGAGTTCGCTGCGGACCGCCATCGCGAAGCACTATCTCTCCCGCTACGGCATCGACGTGGATCCCCGTCGTATCGCCGTCACGACGGGATCGTCGGCGGGTTTCAATCTTGCTTTCCTCGCTCTCTTCGATCCGGGCGATTGCGTCGCCATCGCCCGGCCGGGTTATCCCGCCTATCGCAATATTCTGGCCGCTCTCGGGATCGAGGTGGTCGAGGTCGAGGCGGATGCGGAGTCCGGCTTTACGCTGACGCCCGAGAATTTGACCGCGGCGGAGCGCAGGGTCGGGCGGCGCATCAATGGCGTGCTCCTCGCCAGCCCGGCAAACCCGACGGGCACGGTAACTGGCAAGGCGCGTCTGCAGGCGCTTTCCGATCATTGCCGCGAACGCGGGATCGCCTTCATTTCCGATGAAATCTATCACGGTCTGACCTTTGCCGGAGAGGAAACGACGGCGCTCGCCGTCACCGATGACGCCGTGATCATCAATTCCTTTTCGAAGTATTATTGCATGACCGGCTGGCGGATCGGTTGGATGGTTCTGCCGGAGGATCAGGTTCGGGGTTTCGAGCGCATCACCCAAAGCCTTTACATTTCGCCGCCGGAACTGTCCCAGATCGCGGCTGAAGCAGCGCTGGGAGCCGAGGCCGAACTCGATGTCTACAAGGCGTCCTATGCCGCCAATCGCGACCTGCTTTTGCGGCGTCTGCCGGAAATGGGGCTCTCGATCGCCTCGCCGATGGACGGCGCGTTCTACGCCTACGTGGATGTCAGCCGTTTCACCAACGACAGCATGGAGTTCGCTCGACGCATGCTTGCGCAATTCAACATCGCGGCGACGCCGGGTTTCGATTTCGATCCCGTGGAGGGAAACCGGACGATGCGGTTTTCCTACGCCGGCGCCGAGCGGGATATGATCGAGGCCGTCGAGCGCATCGCTCGCTGGCTACCCTGACGGGGAGCCTCGACGAAGCTTCTTTCGGTCGCGGCCTTTCGCCCCGTCCGTCTGCCCTCAGCGGCAGACCTTGATCTTGCGCGTCACCGGGTTTCCGGCGGCGTCGTAGCCGCGGACCGTCCGCGTGCTGCAGGTCGGCTGATAGGCGTAATCGTAGCTTCGATAATAATAATCGTTGTGGAACTGCTTTGAGCCTGCCAGCGACGGTGTCGTCAGTCCCGCGATCGAGGCTGCTACCAGGGTGGTCGTCAAGATGTGCATGATGGTCCGTCCTTGTCGCCATGACGCCGGGGGCGTCGATAGGGCGGCATCATCGTTCAGTTTGAACTTTGGCGGCGTTCCCTCGGAAACATGAAATCGCAGGCATAAAAAAACCGGCCGGGACGTGCCGGCCGGTTTTTCTGTTCGTCCTGTCGGGAAAATCGCCTTCCGCTTTTCCCCGGCAAATCTCAGAAGAAACCACGCTTCTGCCACCAGCCGCCCTTTTTGGGCTTCGGCGGTTCGCTGTCGTTTTCGCTGTTTGCTACGGTCGAGGATTTGACGACCGGAGCAGTCGCGATCGTGTTCAGATCGCGGTTGCCACGCGACGGCTTCTCCTCGTCGAGAGCGGCGGCGGCTTCTTCGATCACGGGTTCCACCGGTGTCTGCTCGACCGATGCGGGCGTATCCTCGATCGCTGCCTGGGCGGCGGTATCCACCGCGGCGGCTTCGGCCACGGCAGTATCGGTCACGGGCGCTTCCTCGCCGACCGGCGTCGCCTTCTTGCGGCTGCGACGTGCGCGGGTGGGCTTGGTTTCCTCAGCCTCGACTGGAGCGGCCTCGGCGACGACGTCGGTCTCGATCAGGGCAACGGCCTCGGCTACCTCGGCCTGCGCCTCGGTCTCCGTATCGCCATCGGTCACGTCGTCTTCACCGGCTTCCGCGGCCAGCCCCCCGGGGTCGTCGCCACGATTGCGGCGACCACCGCGCTTGCCGCGACGGCGACGCTTGCGCTTCTGGCGCTCGTCTTCGCTCCTGGCGGCATCATCGGCAGTGACGATTTCGTCGGAAGCGTCTTCGCCGCCGTCCTCATCGTCTTCGCCGCCATCTTCAACGCTTTCGCCGTTGGACGTGCTGGCCTGCTGTTCACCATCGCCACGCCCGCCACGACGGCGGCGGCGGCGCTTGCGCTTGCGGCTCTGTTCGTCGCCCTCGGAGCGTTCGCCGCGATCCGGGCGCTCGGCCTTGGCCTCGGTTACTTCTTCTTCCTCGTCGATCTCTTCCTCGATGACGATATCGTCGTCTTCCTCGATCTCGGGTTCGAAGTGCAGAAGCTGTTCGATCCTCACGGGATTCTCAACGGGCTCGCCGCGATCGATCGCAAAGTGCTGCGCGCCGACATGCGCATCCGCCTCGATGATGATGGAGACGCCGAAGCGTGCCTCATAATCGGTGATCGTGCTGCGCTTGTGGTTGAGTAGATAGAGCGCGATATCCGGCGTCGTGCGCACCGTGATGTCGTGCGTGGTGTTCTTCAGGAGATATTCCTCGATACCGCGCAGGACATGCAGCGCGACCGAAGACTGCGAGCGGACATGGCCCGTGCCG
>JAVBSF010000203.1:0-4116 GCA_031556925.1 Pararhizobium sp. | reverse complement strand
TCCGTCCAACCTCTTCATAGCCCCGTCCGCTTAGTCTGCGCCCTTGTTCAAACTCGCCTCAAGCGAAGCGATGCTGTCGATCACGGCTTCGAACGCTGGCGGGTCGCCGAAGATCATGCCCTGCATAGCCCGGTAATCAATGCGGAGCTGTTCGATCATCGCGTCGTGCGGCGCAAGTGCGAAGGAGCCAGGAACAGCGCTGGCGAGATCGAAGTCGGGCCGATTGAAGAACATGCGGGCGTGCGCGACGCAATCTTCGCCGAGCGCTCTATCTTTGATGGCCGCTGCTCCTACCGGTGTCGCGACGAGCCGATGCAGATCGTAGTAGTGTCGCGAAACCCGTTGGCCACCGCCCTTTAGTTCACCGCGCTTGTCGAACCACCGCCGCAGCCCGTGGACAATGACGACCTTGTCCCAAAAGGTTCGTTCAGGATCGACAGTCCGCACGGCTGGCACCGTCAGGTCAAGCGCCGGAAGATCGTCATCGACATAGGGTTTAATCGGCACTTCGCTATTGGGATCAAGCGCAGACTTTGCACCTGACTCAATCTTGATGGCCGCCCTCACATACTCCGACCGCGGTGTCGCGGTCGGATACCAGATCAACAAGGTCTGGCCATCGGGATCGGTGTCGTCGGCTTCGATCCTCGCGTTTGAGGGATCAGCGCCGGCGGCCTTGAGGCGGTCCGCAAGAATTTTCGTCAATTCATCGCGCAGGGGTCCGTTAATGTAGGCTTTGCAGGCATCCTTGATCGCCTCGAGACGTGCTTTGCGTTTCTTTCCACTGAGCTCCTCAAGTTCCTCGATGGTCGCCGGCTCGCCAATGTCATCTCTAAATACCGTGACATCTATGTCTTCGGAGAACCGGCTGATTAGACCGAATCCCTTGGATAATGAGGTTCCGCCTTTGAAGAGGAGGCGAGGACCACTGTCGTTTAATCCGTTGAATAAGACATCTAGGGTCCAACAGACCCAAAAGTCTTTTTCTATGTTCTGGGCGGCCGTGCCGAGCCGCTGCGCCGTCGTATCGAAGGCGCTCAACATCGCAGCTTCTCCAGCTGCAAGGACCTCGTCATAAGCTGGATTCATTTCTTCATTGCCTGGAGTGACTGCGTTTGTTGCTTGCTATGCGGGTCGAGACCGACTTACGTTTCAGGCGAGGATCGCCATGGCGATGTCCATCATCGTCGCGGTGATGATCGTCGGCGTCGTGATCATCTGCAGTGCGATCGCTACTGACATGCTGATCATGATCGCCCCTCTCACCTTCGATGAGCGGCTTGAGAAATGTCCACATCCATGTCGGAAGCGCGGTAATGCCTGCTGCCAAATCGGCTTTAATGGCCGCGCCGACCGCAGGATCCTCGAAAAGCTTGGCAAGTTTGCCGCTCACGCGGTCACTTTCACCTTCGCGGAGCAAAATATCGCGAATCCAGTAAAGCGCTTGAACGACCCGCATTGCCGGTCGTCCGGCCCAGAACAATTTGCTGGCGGCTGTTGGACGAAAGGTGATCGTCACATTGCCGAGCTTGATCGGTCGCCGACGTGCATCGGTATGGACGATAATTTTTGCAGGAACAGCGTCTGTCAAACCGAGGTCATTTGCTGCAGTCATTCCGTCTACAAGCATACGGGTTTGATCGCGGCGCCCAACGGCATCGATAACAGAGCGCGGATCGGGAGGATTGGGCTTTTGAGTTAGTTTGTTAAAACCAGGCTGGTCGTAAAGTCCTCGATCGATCCGCCTGAGGATTTGTGTTTTTGTTAGGCGTTGCAACGCCTTGTCGACCGCATCTCGCGAGGCGAGGTCAACGAAATCGCTAGGCGTCCAAACCTTGCGCGGTGAATCCCCACGTATGCGTTCGAGCATTGCTGATTTCAGATCGGGTGAGTCGGCTGCCATGTCCGAAAGATGTATACTTTTTTCGGACAAAAGGCGAGTCCGAAATACACATACAAATTTCGGACAAACGCTCCGTATGTTCATCGACGAATGCTGAAAACGCGAATGGTTGGCATCGGAGTGCCGACGCGAAATGCGTTCGGTATCGTGCGATCTGGCCGGTAGAGCAGTTGTTTCCGGCCGACACGATCAATTGGAAGAGCGATTGCAGACCTCGCGCAGCCGCGCAGGCGACGTGGCTCGTTCATTCGGCGCTTCGTCGCTGCGTGTGGTCACAGCCGGGATACTGGTTACACCCGAGAAAGCGGCCGTTGTTGCGACCTTTCCGTTCTACCAGTTGGCCCACGCCGCACGCCGGACATTGATTTAGCGTATCACCATCAATGGTCTCGAAACGCAAGTTTTCGCCGGCGATTTCTGAGAGCTCCCGAATATATCTGGATGGCTCACGGCTGTTCGTAAGCAGGAACACGCCGCGGCTTGCGCGGGTCAATGCGACATAGAAAAGGCGGCGCTCCTCGGCAAACTCAAATGTCTCCGGTCGCGGCATGACTAGATTGAACAGCTCGTCGTCCTCTATCCGGCTTGGCACCCCATAGTCGCCTTCACTGACATCGAGCAGAATCGTATAGTCGGCCTCAAGTCCCTTGGCTCGATGGAACGACAGCCCCGACACCTCGATATGCTCGAATTTTGGTGTCGCCCCCCTGAACGGGTCCAGCTGGTTGTAGCGCCACAGCACCATGACCTTGAGTTTCTGGTGTCCATCACTCCGCCACTGTACGGAAATCCCGCCAAGGAAGGTGTCGAGGCGCTTCAGCAATCGGAGGCATGAATCGGCGAAATCTGGCTTGCCCCCTTCACCGTCGGTCGGAATGACCCGGATCGACCGCGCAATCGCGGGCCGTGTCGATCGCACCGACTTTTTAAGTTGGGCGGCATTGCGCTGCACGAAACTGGCGGCCGTCTCGGCGATGAGCTGGTTGCAACGATAGGTCTGCTCCAGTCGACCTTGCCAGCTTGCCCCGAAATTCGCCTCGAACTGCGTGAAGATCGTTATGTCCGATCCGGCGAAGCGATAGATGGACTGCCAGTCATCGCCAACCGCAAAGATCTTGGTGAATGCCTTCTGATGCTTCAGCGCCTTAATCAGGTTCGCACGCGGCTCGGAAATATCTTGAAATTCATCGACCAGGATAAGGGAGTAGGGGCTCTGATACTGTCCGGCTTCCACGAGCCGCGTGGCATTGGCGATCATCGAGTCGAAGTCTATGCGATTGGCTTTTTCAAGCTTCCGGGAATAGGTCTCGGTGATCTTCCAGACGACCTGAGCAAACTCTTTGGCGCGGGTGCGGTCGTGGAGCGCCTTGGCCCGCTCAAGCAGCAAGTCCAGGGTGAGGTGACTGGCGCGGATGTGTTTGATGCAGACCGCAATCAGCTTGTGATAGTGCTTGATGACAACAGGCTCGAGGGCTTTGACGATCGCCGTATAGCTCTTTCTTTCGAACGAGATGCCCCGTTTCGTGAGCTGCGCCTCGAGTTCCTCAATCAGCGATCCATTGCACGCTTGTGCAGACGTCGTCTGGAAAACGTCCATCCCCGCCTTGCGGTAGCCGGCCAGCTTGTGTTCGGCATGGGTGGCGTAGTCTGTGAAGGGTGATGAGCCATCGGCATTGATAGCCAGATGCTCGTGTATCGTCTTGCTGGTGGGGTAATAGAAGTCCGGATGGACGTAGCGGATCTGCCCGTTTTTCTCTTCGATCGGGATCTGGCGTTCGTAGTCGAATTCGACGGAATGCAGCCACAGCCAATTCGTGATTGTCTGCTCCTGGAGCGACTTCACATGTATCCCGGCCATCGTGCCGATGGTCGCATTGCCTTTCCGCCGGCGCACCGACAGATAGCGCTCGTAGTCAGCCTTAGAACCAAACACCTCGACCGGGATATCCGCCTTGGGATGAAGGACGAGGAGGTTGACCCAGAGATCGGCGAATTCCGCATCTGATCGCAGCAGATCGTCAATGATCTGTTCGATGATTTTCGCTTCGCCGGCAGGGTGTTCGACCCAGTCGGCGAGCTGTGGGGGACGGCCTTCGACCTCCTCGATAATTCCGCGACCCAGCGCATGAAACGTGGTCACTTTACATTCCGAATTTCCTGGATCTACCGCGAGCTGTCTGGATATCCGCTTCTTTAGCTCGTCAGCGGCGCTC
>JAVBSF010000507.1:0-30001 GCA_031556925.1 Pararhizobium sp. | reverse complement strand
ATCGAGCGCGCCGCGCCCGACCGGCGGCGTATCCTGCGCGCCGAGATAATTGGCGTCGAGTGCCGCCTGGCATTCCATGACCTCGAAACGATTGGCCGGCACGAGGATGGCGCGGCTCGGCTCGTCCATCCGGTGGTTGGCGCGGCCGATGCGCTGGGCAAGCCGGCTCGCCCCCTTCGGCGCGCCGACATGGATCACCATGTCGACATCGCCCCAGTCGATGCCGAGATCAAGCGTCGACGTCGCGACGACGGCGCGCAGTTTGTTTTCGGCCATGGCCGCTTCCACCCGCCGCCGCTGGCCGACATCGAGCGAACCGTGATGCAGCGCGATCGGCAGGTTGTCGTCGTTGATGGTCCAGAGTTCCTGAAACAGCCGCTCCGCCTGGCTGCGGGTGTTGACGAAAAGCAGGGTGGTCCTGGTGTCACGGATCGCTTCATAGACGGCCGGCATGGCATAGGCGGCCGTATGGCCGGACCACGGTACCCGCTCCTCGGTCTTCAGAATGCTGATCTCGGGCTTGGCGCCGCCTGTCACGGTGATGAGCCCGGCGTGGCGGCTTTCGTCCGGTGCCTGCGCCACCAGCCAGCGCTGCAAATCCATGGGGTCGGCGACGGTCGCCGAGAGCCCGATCGTCTGCAGCGAGGGCGCGAGACGCCTCAGCCGTGAAAGCCCGAGCGATAGCAGATGCCCGCGCTTGGAGGTGACGAGCGAATGCAGCTCGTCGAAGACCACGTACCGCAGATCCTTGAAGAAACGTTCAGCCTCGCCGTTGGCCAGAAGCAGGGCAAGCTGTTCCGGCGTCGTCAGCAGGATATCGGGCGGATTGAGTTTCTGCCGCTGGCGCTTGGCCTGCGGCGTGTCGCCGGTGCGGTTTTCGATACGCACCGGCAGGCCCATTTCGCTCACCGGCTTCATCAGGTTGCGCTCGATATCGACGGCCAGTGCCTTGAGCGGCGAGATGTAGAGCGTGTGAATACCGGTGAAGGCCGATCCCGGCGGTATCTTGCCGCGCTCCGTCAGGGAAACCAGCGAGGGCAGGAAGCCGGCGAGCGTCTTGCCGGCGCCGGTCGGGGCGATCAGCAGCATGCTCTCGCCGTCCTGAACCCGTGAGAGCAGATCGAGCTGATGGGCGCGGGGTCTCCAGCCCTTTTCCGCGAACCAGCGCAGGAAGGGGGCGGGGAGGGCGATGGGCGATTGCGCGGCCCTTGCGGAATCGATCTGGTTCACGCGAACAAATGTAGATCAAACCGCGCGGAATTGAAGGGCGGTATCGCTTTCAGGTCTCAGATTTCCGGTGCTCTCGCACCCGGTTGGGTGTAGGATACGGCGATGAGCGAAGCCCAGTCCATGTTTGCGGTGCTGCGCCAGATTGCAGAGCCTGCTGTCGTCGATGCCATCGAGCGGTTCGTCAGGGATGCCCCGGACCGCAAGCTCTGTCGTGTCAATGTTTTGGCCTTCGCCGAAAAGGCGGGGCTGGATGAGGAGCAGGTGATCAACGCCTTCCTGCACGCCTCCAATCTCGGCCTGTTCGAACTGTCGTGGAATGTGCTCTGCCCCGGCTGCGGTGGCGTGCTCGATGCCAATACCTCGCTGCGCACGGTCCAGAGCGAAAGTTACACCTGCGCGCTCTGCGCCGCCGGTTATGAGCCGACGCTGGACGAGATGGTCGAGGTGACCTTTACCATCAGCCCGCGGGTCCGCCGTATAGCGGCGCATAATCCCGAACTGCTGCCACCCGTCGAATATTTCCGCCAGATCTATTGGGGATCGGGTGTCGATCTTCCCGATGAGGGTTTTGAAGAGAAGGTCGACGAATTCATGCTGGAGGCGCTTGAGCTGCCGCCGGGTGAAAAGGCCGTCATCTCGCTACAGCTGCCGGCAGAATTCGTCATCGTCTTCGAGCCGGTGACCCATGCGGCCCAGTTCATTGACGTCAAAGGCTCGCCGACGCGCGAACGGCAAAATCTCTCCATGGTGTTCGACCGCGGCTTTCGTCATAGCGAAATCCTCGAGCTCCAGCCCGGGCCGATGCGCATCTCGGTCGAAAACCACACGCAGGTCCGTACCCTGCCGTCCGTCTGTATTGCCAATGAAGCATTGCATGATCTGCTCGGCCGTCGCCGTCCGTTCCTGACGGCGAAGCGGCTGCTCTCCAACCAGACGTTTCGCGATATCTTCCGAACCGACACGATCGAGGTGGACCAGCGCCTGAAGATCACCAGCCTCACTTTTCTCTTCACCGATCTGCGCGGCTCGACCGAACTTTACGAGCGGGTAGGGGATCTTGCGGCTTTCGATCTCGTCAAGACGCACTTTTCCATTCTGCGGGAGATTGTCGGGGCTCAGGCCGGGGCCGTGGTGAAGACGATCGGCGATGCGGTCATGGCGACTTTTCCCGCGCCGTCAGGCGCGCTTGCGGCTGCCATGCGCATGCGGGAAGCGATGCGAACCCTCAATGACGAGCGCGGCAGCGAGGATTTGCTGCTGAAGATTGGCATTCACGAAGGGCCCTGCATCGCCGTCAGCCTCAATGAGCGGCAGGATTATTTCGGACAGACGGTAAACATCGCCTCGCGTGTACAGCATCTGGCCACATCCCGCGAAATCTTCGCGACGCGCGCCGTGCTCGATGATCCCGGTGTCGTCAGTTTGCTCGCGGGCCGGGGGCTCAACCCGATGTCCCAGAGCGTTGCCCTCAAGGGCATCGCCGATGAGGTCAGGGTCTTTGCGATCCCATGAACGGACTACATCGCGATGTAGCGATCCTTGCGGTGGTTGATGGCCAGCGTCAGGTTGAGGACGATGGCGCCGATGATCGAGCAGATGATGATGTAGGGGCTCGCCAGGAAAAACGAGCAGGCGAGGATCATGCCGTCAAAGCCGAGCTGGACGAGACCTGCCCGCCAGCCGAAGCGGTCCTGAACATACAGCGCGAGAATGCCGACGCCACCGAGGCTGGCGCGATGGCGAAACAGCGCCAGCAGTCCTGCGCCAATCACCAGTCCTCCGAACAGCGCGCCGACCAGCGGATCGACGTCGTTGAGGCCGAGATAGCGGGGCAGTTGCTCCGATAGCGCCGAGGTGATCGCGACGGCTGCGAAGGTCTTGAGCGTGAAGAGCGGCCCCATGCGGCGGAAGGCGAGATAGTAGAACGGCAGATTGACGATGAAGAAGCAGATGCCGAAGCTCAGGTCCGTTGCATAGTGCAGCAGGAAGGCAATACCCGGTGTTCCGCCCGTCAAGAGCCCGGCACTCGACAGAAGCGAAATGCCCAGAACCGCCAGCATGCTGCCGGCGATGACACCCTGCGCATCGTCCATCACCGAATGGCGATCCGCGCTTGAGGTCCAGACGCGGGCAAAGGCGCTGAGGTCGGCCATCTATCTCTCCTTACTGAAATTCCCGGCCCTTCTATCCGGTGCCGGTGGAAGCGCAACCCCGAATTTTCGGGTTCTTGACAATAGGAAAAATCATAGATAAAAAATATCCATGATTAACGGAGGCGGTTATGAAACTCGGCGAAGGCGTAGAGCAGGCCATTCACAGCGTCGCTATGCTCTCGGGGCTAAGCGATGGCGGTGTGCTGTCGGCGGCTGCGATCTCGGAGTTTCACGGCGTCTCGACCAGCTATCTCCTGAAGCATCTGCAGGCGCTTTCTGGCGCCGGTATCCTCGCGACCGTGCCGGGGCCGAAGGGCGGCTACAAGCTGGCCAAGGCTGCGGAAGACATTTCACTTCTCGATATCGTTATTGCCGTCGAAGGCCCGGCCCCGGCCTTTCGCTGCAACGAAATTCGCCAGCGGGGTCCCAACCCGGTCGGTTCCCACCTGTTTGCCAAGCCGTGCATCATCGCCTCGGCGATGTTGAAGGCGGAGCGTGCCTACAGGGCGGAACTTGCCAAGACCAGCGTTGCCGACCTCGGCGTCCAGCTGGCTGCACTCGACGATGGATCGATTGCCGCCAGAAGCTGCGCTTTCCTTGAACTTCATGAACGTAAACAGGCTCGTTGAGCCACAAAAGGAGCAAGACCATGCAAGCCCGTATGAACTTCGCAAAAGCATCGCCTGCCGCTTACAAGGCCGTTCTGGCCCTTGAAGACTATGTCCAGAACAGCGGTCTGGAGCGCCGCTTCATCCATCTGATCAAACTGCGGGCATCGCAGATCAATGGCTGCGCCTATTGCGTCGATATGCACGTCAAGGAATCGCGCCATGACGGCCTGAGCGAGCAGTGGATCAACCTGATGTGCGTGTGGCGGGAAAGCCCGGTCTATGATGCCCGCGAACGGGCACTGCTGGGCTGGGTCGATGCGGTCACCAATATCGCCCAGACCGCAGCGCCGGATGAGGCCTATGCCAGCCTGAAGGAGCATTTCTCCGAAAAGGAAATGACCGACATCACTGTTGCCATCGGCGCCATCAATGTCTGGAACCGGCTCGCTGTCGGCTTCCGCTCGCAGCATCCGATCGACAAGCCGGCAAAGGCCGCCTGATTTTACAGGGCGATATAACGATCGGCGCGGTGGTTGATGGCCACAAAAAGGTTCAGCACGACCGCGCCGAGCACCGAATAGAACACGACCGGCGGCGTCGTGACGAAGAAAGCGGCGGCGAGAACGCACAGATCGATGCCGAGCTGCACGAGGCCGGCGCGGATGCCGAAACGCTCTTGCATATAAATGCCGAGAATGCCGACGCCGCCGAGGCTGGCGCGGTGGCGATAAAGCGCCAGAAGACCGAAGCCCAGAAGCACGCCGCCAAGCAGCGCCGCCCAGGCCGGGTGAACCGATGCGATCGTGAAGACATCCGTCTGAACATTGGTGAGCAGCGAAGTAATGCCGATCGCGATGAAGGTCTTCACCGTGAAGGCCATGCCCAGACGCTTCCAGGAGAGATAGAAGAAGGGCAGATTGAGCAGGAAGAAGGCGAGGCCGAAGTTCACGCCAAAAGCATAGTGCAGCAGGAAGGCGACGCCTGCGGTACTGCCGGTCAAAAGCCCGGCGCTTGCCAGCACATAAAGGCCGAGCGCGGCAATGAGGCTGCCCGAGAAAATGCCCTGCACATCCTCAACCGTCGTATGACGGGTCGCGGTGGTGTTCCAGAAGCCAAGGGCACTCATAAGCTGGGTCATCGCGCGATCTCCTGGCGACAGTCGAAAGAACCTGTTCCGGTTTTATGCCGGCCGCGAAATTTGAATGATAAATCGCAGGGTCTTTCCGGCTGTGCCGGTGTACGCCTTTTGCGAATGCCCGGATTTTCAGGCTTTTTGCCGATACAATCAAGTAAAATACGTAAGCAATGCTGACCTATTTAAAGATAGCAAGATTCATGCGCCTTACCGGCCTTTTGCCGCAAGAAACAGAATGCCGAAGACCGGCTTTCCGCCATCATCGCGAATGGCTGTTCGCCTTATATCCTTGAGCGCGAAACCTTTGTCCTCCGCAAGCCGGCGGATATAGGCCTCGCTGTGGGCGAAGCGCAGGGAGGGGCGCAAGGTGAAATCCGAATCGGATGCCTTTTCCACGCTCGAACCGGCCTCCAGATCCTCCACGGAAAAGGCGAACAATCCGCGTTCTGAAAGCAGGCCATCGACGATTTCGAAAACCCCTTCGAGATTGCCGAGATACATCAGCACATCCGCAGCACTGACCAGATCGGCGCGGCCTTCTGCGCGATCTCCGGCAAAAAGCCCGGAGGCTTCCGGCGAGAGCGAGAGGTCGGCCTGTCCCAAGCGGTCATAAAGCTTCTTGGTCTCGGCCTTGGCCAGCATGTTGGCGGAAAGATCGACGCCTTCGAGATAGCCGGTGACCTCACGGATTTCCGCGCCGAAGAGGCCGGTGCCGCAGCCGAGATCGATCGTGTGGGAAAAACACGTTTCGCCGGCATGATCGGCGATCAGGCTGGCGAGTTTCTGCGGTACCGTGTAGTTGAGCCGCTCGACGAGCGCGGCATCGAAGCGATCGGCATAGTCGTCAAAAAGTCGCTCGATATAGGAGCTTGGCGGCTGTTCGGGCGTCTCTGCCCCGCCAAGCAGCGCTAGCTTCAGCCCGGCTCCAAAGATATCGTCGGGGTTAAGCTCCATCACCCGCTTCAGCGCCGTTGCCGCGGCCTCTTTCCCGCCGGATTTCTCCTCATAGTCGGCGAGCCGGAACCAGCCGGCCGCCCAGTCGGGCACAAGCTCCAGCGCCTGACGCATGAGGTCGGCAGCATCGGCATGGTCGCCGGTCTCGGCGAGCATGTGGGCATATTCGGCGCGGCGGTCGGCGATCAGGTCGCCGGAGGAAAGCTGGTGAAGGTTCATGGATGTTGCCTCTGGCGTTCAATCGCTTCTGGCTCTCCATGGTTTAAATGGCAAGCGGGATTTTTTCGGCAAGCCCCCATCAGCTTTGGCGGCTTGCCCCGGCAGGCGCGGCAGCTTATGGGGAATGTAAACAGGAGACCTTGAGATGGCCGATGGCCTCAACAGAATTCTGGGCGATTCGCCCGGCCGGGTGATCGTCAAGTTGATCGTGGTTTCGATCGTCGTCGGCTTCATCATGTCGGTGCTCGGTTTCACGCCCTATGACCTGATCTACGGTATCCGCGATTTCGTGGTCGATCTCTGGCGCTCCGGCTTTGCCGCCCTTGGCCGCGTCGGCGATTATCTCCTGATCGGCGCAGCAGTCGTCATTCCCGCCTTCATCATCATCCGCTTGTTCAGCTACAGACGTTAAGATGCAGAACCTTTCGACCCGGCGTCACCTCCTGAGGGCTGGCGCTTTTCTCTCGCTTGCAACCCTTGCCGGTTGCATGAGCACAAAGCCTGAAAAGCCCTCCGGCAATGGCAGCGACCAGACCGAGGCGACGCTCGGCCATGTCAACGCCTTGCGCAAGGAAAAGGGTCTTTCGCCGCTTGCCAGCGACCCGGCCGCGGCGGCCGCGGCACTCTCGCAGGCAAGCCGCATGGCGAAGGCCGGCAAGATGAGCCATCTGATCGGCATGGGCGACAGCTTTCTCGACCGCATGAAGGGACAGGGCGTCGCCTTGCCCGCAGCGGAAAACATCGCCGCCGGCCAGGACAATGCCGAAAGCGCCTATCAGGCCTGGTATCACTCGCCCAAGCATCTGGAAAACATGCTGGGCAGCGGTTATCGCGGCCTCGGCGTTGCCGTCGTCCGAAATCCTGCTTCCGGAAACCGGCCCTATTGGGCCATGGTACTGTCTTCCGGCTGATTCTTCTTTCGACGCTCCGGACATGAAAAGCTACGACGGAGCCGCCGATCCCATGACTGCCGCTGAAAATCTTGAGATCGACGAAAACGCTCGAGGTGCCGGGCCGTTTCTCGTCACCAACCGGCTGATCCTTTCGATCGCCGTTCCGATGACGCTCGGTTTCCTCACCACGCCACTGCTGGGACTGGTGGATACGGCTGTTGTCGGGCAGCTGGGGCAGGCAACCCTGTTGGCGGGGCTGGCCATCGGCGCCATCATCTTCGACCTGATCTTCACCACTTTCAATTTCCTGCGCGCCTCGACCACCGGCCTCGTGGCGCAGGCCTTCGGTCGGGGAGACAGGGCGGAGGAGCAGGCGGTTTTCTGGCGTTCGCTCGCGATTGCGCTGGTCAGTGGCTTTGCCATTGTGCTGATTTCACCGCTTCTGCTCTCCCTCGGCCTCTGGCTGCTGGCGCCCGGACCGGATGTCGCCGAGGTCACGCGCACCTACTTCCTCTGTCGCATCCTCTCCGGCCCCTTCGCGCTCGCCAACTATGCCATTCTCGGATTCGTGCTTGGCCGCGGGCAGGGCACGACCGGTCTTCTGCTGCAAACGCTGATCAACGGCATCAATATCGTGCTCTCGATTTTCCTCGGCCTGCATCTGGGCTGGGGTGTGATGGGCGTGGCGCTTGCCACCGTCACCGGCGAGACGATCGGTGCACTCGCGGGTTTCGCGATCGTCTATGCCCGCTTCGACCGCACGATCTCGCCGCCATGGTCGGAAATCTTCTCCATGGAACGGTTGAAGCCGCTGTTCGGGCTGAACCGCGACATCATGATCCGCTCCTTCGTGCTGCTCGCGGCCTTCATGCTGATGACCCGCATCGGCACCGGTTTCGGTCCGGTAACGCTCGCCGCCAATGCCGTGCTGATGACCATCTTCATGATCGCCGGTTACTACCTCGATGGTCTTGCCAATGCGGCCGAGCAACTGACGGGCAGGGCCATCGGCGCCCGCTTCCGCCCGGCCTTCGACCGGGCGCTGAAGATGACCGTGTTTTGGTCCATGGGGCTTGCGGCCGTAACGACGGTGGCTTTTCTCGTCTTCGGCGATCGTTTGATCGCCACCCTGACGACGGCTGTGGATGTCCGGACAGTGGCCTACGAATATATGCCCTGGGCGGCGATCACGGCCGTCACCGGCGCGCTCGCCTTCCTGATGGATGGCGTCTTCATCGGCGCAACCTGGTCGCGGGATATGCGCAACATGATGCTGCTCGCCTTTGCCGGCTATGCGGCATCGCTTCTCGTGCTTGTGCCGCTGTTCGGCAACCACGGCCTCTGGGCCGGGCTCAATCTCTTCCTGCTGTTTCGCGGCCTGTTTCTGCTGGTGCTGGTGCCGCGACGGGCAAGGGCAAGTTTCGCGGCCTAGAAGCATGTCTTGCAAAAGTGTGCAGCGGTTTTGCGAAAAGACATGCGCAAAAACAAAGATCTAAAGCGTATGAGCGAATCTGAAAGATCGCGACACGCTTTAGAAGCGATTTGCCCACTGGTCCGTCTTGCTGCCGCGAATATCCGAGATCGATGACAGTTTCTCGCGATCGCAAACCTCGGAAAGTCCGCGCACGATACGACCGGGCAGCAGCGGCCCTTCATAGACCATGCAGGAATAAAGCTGCACCAGATCGGCCCCGGCGCGGATCTTCTCCGCAGCCGTCTCCGCCGATGAGACGCCACCCACGCCGATGATCGGCAGGTCGGGCCCGACACGTTTGCGCATCTTGGCGAGAACTGCCGTGGAGCGGGAAAAAAGCGGCTTGCCGGAGAGACCGCCGGTCTCCTTCGCCTGCACCTGGTCCTTGAGACCATCGCGCGAGAGCGTGGTGTTGGACACGATCAGCCCATCAAGCTTGTGGGCCAGAACTTCTGCGGCGATGTCGTCCATGCCTTCCTCGGTCAGATCAGGCGCGATCTTGAGGAACACCGGAACCTGCCGGCCGCTCTTCCTGGCTTCATCGTCGCGGGCTGCGAGAACAGCGGACAGCAGCGCGGCAAGACTTTCGCGCGCCTGCAGGTCGCGCAGGCCCGGCGTGTTGGGCGAAGAGATATTGGCGGTGAAGTAGCGCGCCAGCGAATAGAAACGGCGGATACCGGCGACGTAATCGGCGATACGGTCTTCGCTGTCCTTGTTCGCGCCGATATTGACCCCGATCAGGCCATTGCCGCGCAGCCTGGAAAGCCGCTCATAGGCCGCGTCATGACCGGCATTGTTGAAGCCGAGCCGGTTGATCACGCCTTCGTCTGATGTCAGCCGGAAAATGCGCGGCCTGTCGTTGCCTGCCTGTGGTTTCGGCGTGACGGTGCCGATCTCGGTAAAGCCGAAGCCGAGGCGCAGCATTTCTTCCGGCACTTCGGCATTCTTGTCGTAGCCTGCGGCAAGGCCCAGCGGATTGGCGAAGGTGAGTCCGGCAATCGTCTGGGAGAGCCGTGGATCGGCCTTGACGCTGCAAGCCGGCACCAGCCCGGCCTTCAGCGCCTTGATGGAAAGACCGTGAGCGGCCTCGGGATCGAAGAGAAAAAGGCCGCGGCGGCCGAGCGACTGGAAAAGATCGAGCATCAGGCAAGCTCCGGAAAGATATGGACGCCATCGCTGCCGAGCGGCAGCGGTTTTTCCCATAAAACGGCGGAAAGCGGCAAGCTTGCATAGAGATGGGGAAAGAGATCGCCGCCACGGGAAGGTTCATAAACCAGCGCCTCGCCCAGCTTGTCGCCATCGGCGGCGACGAGCAGGAGACCATCCTGACCGGCGAAATGCCGGGCCGCCGTTTCCACAGCCTGGGTCGCCGTCGAGAAATGGATGAAGCCATCGGCGTGATCGACGGGCGCGCCCTTGAATTCTCCGCTTTTCCGCGCATCCTGCCACAGAGTTGTCGGAACGATTTTGTAGATGATGCTGGACATGCCGCCACCTCCTGACCGGGGATATTCGAGCCGGATTGCCGCAATTGCGGTTGAAAGTCCACCGTCACGGCGGCGCCGGACGCAGATTTTAGGCAGGAGAGAGGTTATGAACAGATTGCTTTGGCCAATGCTTGGCGTTGTGGGCCTTGTCGGCGGTGTTGCCGCCGTCGTGCCGGTGGAGGCGCAGGAGCCTGCGCCCGGCCGTTACAGCATGCAGAAATCCGACACCGGCATTGCCCGGCTCGATACCCAGACGGGTGAGGTTTCGCTCTGCCAGGAAAAGGATGGGCAGATGGTCTGCCGCATCGCCGCCGACGAGCGCACCGCCTTCGAGCTGGAGCTCGATCTTCTGACAAAACGGGTGGAAACTCTGGAAAACGCCCTCCAGAATGGTGAGTTGAGCGCAAAACCGCGCCTGCCGACCGATGAAGAGATTGACCAGACAATGGGCATCATGGAAAGAATGATGCGAAGCTTCATGGGGATCGTGAAAGATCTGGAAGGTGAGGAACGCAAGGTGCCGGATGCCCTTGGCGAAGAGCCTCAGAAGACCTGAAACGTCTTTGCGATCCATGATGCCGGCCTTCGGGGAGGAGCCTGCAGGCCGGGCAAGCTCTTGGGAGGGAGCGCCATGGCATCAGGATTGACCATCATCATCGCGGACGACCATCCGCTTTTCCGTGGCGCGATGCGCCAAGCCCTGGCAAGCATAGGCGGAACGGGCGTGGATGGCGATGCCACCATCGTCGAGGCCGGCGATTTCACCGCCGCCCGTCAGGCCGCGATCGACAATCCGAATGCCGACCTGATGCTGCTGGATCTCAGCATGCCCGGCGTCAGCGGCCTTTCGGGGCTGATCGCGTTGCGTTCGGAATTCCAGAGCCTGCCGGTCATGATCGTTTCCGCCCATGACGACAATGCGACCGTGCAGCGCGCGCTGGAACTCGGCGCCAGCGGCTTTCTCTCGAAATCGGCGGGCCTTGAGGAGATCCGGGATGGCATCGATACCGTCATGGCCGGCAATATTTTTACGCCGGCCGGTTTCCAGAGCGGCGTGGAGCATGAGCCGGAAGTGGCCGAGCTTCTGCAGCGGCTGCAGACGCTGACGCCGCAGCAATCCCGCGTGCTCGGCATGCTGGGCGAGGGGCTGCTCAACAAGCAGATCGCCTACGAGCTCGGTGTTTCGGAGGCGACCATCAAGGCGCATGTATCGGCCATTCTCCTGAAGCTCAATGTCGACAGCCGCACGCAGGCGGTGATCCAGCTCGGCAAGATCGCGGCTGTGGCGGCGTAGTGTCCTCCTCCCCGCCTGCGGGGAGAAGTGACGATAGAGTTTGCCGCCATCACCTCGCATCTTGGGCTCCCGTCAAAGAAAGAGTGTCGCTACTCCGCAGCCGCCTTCAGCGCCACCGAAAGCTGCGTCAGCCAAGCCCTCAAAGCGGCAGGCCGCACCGGCTTGTTCTGGATCGCGATGCCGTCCCGCTCGGCGGTTGCGCGGACCTCCGGCGAACGGTCGGCGGTCACGAGCAATGCCGGTAGTGCCGCTTCGAAATGGTCGCGAATGGCGCGGATCGCATCCGTGCCGGTTGCCTTGTCGAGATGGTAATCGGCAATGATCGCATCCGGCCGCGCCTGAGGCCCTGCCTGCCAGCCTTCGAGCGACTGCACGGCCTCCACGCGGCAGCCCCAGCCTTCGAGCAGCAATGTCATGCCTTCCAGAATGCGCGGCTCGTTATCGATGCAGAGAACCGAAAGCCCGTTGAGCGGTTCGGCGATGCGGATCGCGGCCGGGCTTGCGGGGCCTTTTACCGCCTTGGCCGTCTTGTCGATCGGCATCGTCACCCGGAAGCGCGTTCCCTTGCCGGGCTTCGATTGCAGATCGACGGAGTGGTTCAGGACGCGGGAAATACGGTCGACGATCGAGAGCCCGAGGCCAAGACCGGAAGCGGTCCTTGCCCCTTCGTCGAGGCGGGCGAATTCCTTGAACACGGTGCGGAATTTCGAGGAGGGAATACCGATGCCGGAATCCAGCACCTGAATGACCACATGATCGCCCTCCCGCCGCACGCCGACAAGCACCTTGCCTTTCGGCGTATACTTGATCGCGTTGGAGACGAGGTTCTGCACGAGGCGGCGCAGGAGGTTCGGGTCGCTGCGCACCGAAAGCGAGGTCGGCATGACCGTCAGCTTGAGACTGGCCGCGCGGGCGACCGGCGCGAAATCGGTCTCGATGCGGCGCAGGAGATCGTCGAGCGGGACGGTTTGCAGGCGCGGCTTCATCGCGCCCGTATCCAGCCGGGAGATGTCGAGAACGGCGCCGAGAATGGTTTCCACCGATTCCAGCGAGGAATCGATGTTTTGCACCAGCATGCTGTTTTCCGAATCCCCGAGACGCTCGACCAGCGACGAGGAATAAAGCCGGGCGGCATTCAGCGGCTGCAGAATATCGTGGCCGGCGGCCGCGAAGAAGCGGGTCTTGCCGATATTGGCCTCTTCCGCCGCCGCCCTGGCCTCGGCGACTTCACGGTTGACGCGGGTCAGTTCGCCGGTGCGCTCGGCGACGCGCGCTTCCAGCGTTTCATTCGCCTGCTTCAGCGCCATGTCGGCGGCCACGCGCTGGGTGATGTCCGTGTAGGTGGTGACGATGCCCTTGTCGGGCATGGCGTTGGTGCGCACTTCGATGATGCGCTCCCCGCCGGCAAGCTCCAGCAGGAAAGGCTTGTCGAGGATCAGGAAGTTTTCGATCAGTGTTTTTTCGTCCTCGCGGGCGATATCGCCGCGTGCCGTCAGCATGGAGACGATATCGGCGAGCGGAAAGCCAACCTGGCCCGCGCTTTCCGGCAGATCGAGCAATTGCCGGAACCGCCTGTTCCAGATGATCAGGTTGTTGGAACTGTCGAAGACGGCGATGCCCTGATCCATCTGCGAAAGCGCCGTCTGCAGCATGTCCTGGTTATACTGCAGGGCTTCGCTGGCCTGATCCAGCAGCCAGGCGGTATCGACCGGCGTGTCGTCCATGCGCTGCAGAACGAGCGACAGCACCAGCCGCGCCGAAGACGAGCCGATGGCGCTGCCGAGCAGCTGCTCTGAAAAATGCACCAGCGCCATGTCGGCGGGCTGGTGATCCTCCAGCCAGCGGCCGTTCTGGCGCTCATAGGTGTGGAAGGAGCGCAGCATGCGTTCCTCCCCGAGATAGCGGGCGATCGTCGTCTTGAGGTCGCGCACGGTGATCTTGGTCTTGCGCCCGCGGAAGGCGCGTTCCGTGCGTGACTTGCGGCGAATGAAGACGCCGGCCTGGGTACGCTCGATCGGCTTCGGCACCCGGCTGAGGGAAAAGACGACATAGGCGATGCCGTTGACGAGCAGGCTGAGCGCGGACGCATTGACGAGCGGATCGGCCTTCGGGCCTGAAAAGACCTCGGTAAACGGAAACAGGAAGCCCAGAACGGTTGCCGCGACATGGGAATTGTCCGGGCCGCCGAGGCTCGGCAGGAAAAGAAGATAGGCCCAGACGACGAAGCCGAGCGCCATGCCGGCGATGGCGCCGCGGGCATTGGCCTGATGCCAGAGCAGGCCGCCGAACAGCGCTGGAGCCATCTGGGCGATGGCGGCGAAGGACAGGAGCCCCAGCGAGGCAAGCCCGGCGCTCATGTCGGCGGAGCGGTAGTAGCCATAGCCGAGCAGCAGCACCGCAAAGATCGCCATGCGCCGCACATTGAGCAGCAGCACCGAGACATCCTTGCCGCCGCCGCGCTCCATCAGGTTCCGCCGCAGCACGACGGGCATGACGATATCGTTGGAGATCATGATCGAGAGCGCCACGGAGGCGACGATGACCATGGCGGTGGCGGCGGAGAAGCCGCCGACGAAGGTGATCATCGTCATGACGGGCACGTCAAGCTCGATCGGAAGCGTCAAGAGATAAAGGTCCGGGACACCGGCGCCCTTGAAGATTAGGATGCCGGCGATCGCCACCGGCAGCACGAAGAGGTTGATGGCCACCAGATAGAGCGGAAACAGGATGCCGGCCATCCTGAGCTCGTTGGTCGTCCGGTTCTCGACCACGGTAACATGGAACTGGCGTGGCAGGAGAATGATGGCAAGCGCCGACAGCGCCACCAGCATGATCCAGCGCGGCATCGGCGTCTCATAGCTGAGGGCCGATACCACCTGCTGGTTTTCGAGTGCGCGCGTCCAGAGATCGCCCGGACCATCGAACACGAAGAAGACGATGTAGATGCCGGCGGTGACGAGAGCGATGAGCTTGACCAGCGATTCCATCGCGATGGCCAGGATCAGGCCGTCCTGATGCTCTGTGGCATCCGTGTGGCGCGTGCCGAAAACGATGGCGAAGCAGGCGAGAAACAGCGTGACCAGCAGCGGCAGGTCGATGAAGTTCTGTCCCGAGCCGATGCCGTAGGTGCTGGTATCGACCATGGCCGCCACCGAACTCGAAACGGCTTTCAGCTGCAGCGCGATATAGGGGATGGCGCCCACGAGGGAGATCAGCGCCACGATCGCGGCGACCGCCGGGTTCTTGCCGTAGCGGGCGGCGATGAAATCGGCGACGGATGTCAGTTTCTCGGCCTTGGCGAGCGCGATGATGCGGCGGATCACCGGCAGGCCGATCGTGAACATCAGGATCGGGCCGATATAGATGCCGGTGAATTCGAGCCCCCGCTCGGACGCAAGGCCGATACCGCCGAAATAGGTCCAGGATGTGCAATAGATGGCAAGGCTCAGCGCATAGACGAGCGGCCGGCCCCGGCCTGCGGGGACGGATTTGCGCACTTTGCGGTCGCCGTAGCTCGCCACTGCGAACAAGAGCAGCAGATAGGCGAACGCCGTGGCAAAGACGATCGGGCCCGAAAGCATGTATTCTCCTCTCCCATGCAAGCCGGAGCATAGGGCAAGTGGATCGTGAAGAAAATCGGCGCCGTCTTCGCCTTAAGTTCAAGGTTGCACGGGGGTATTGTGATGAAATGCCGGCTGCGAACGACGTTTTTGCTTTTCTTTCCCGCCATGCGCGATAGGTTTCAACAGCACGGCCGGTTGCCTGCGGCCGGAACAAGGAGAGCTGGATGCTGAACGAATTCAAGGAATTCATCGCGCGCGGCAATGTCATGGACCTGGCGGTCGGTGTCATTATCGGCGCGGCTTTCAACAAGATCGTCGAATCGGTCGTCAACGACCTGGTCATGCCGATCGTCGGCGCGCTGACGGGCGGCGGTTTCGATTTCTCCAACTATTTCCTGCCGCTCAGCGCCAATGTCACGGCAAGCTCGCTGGCCGCGGCCCGCGAGCAGGGCGCCGTCTTCGCCTACGGCAATTTCATCACGGTTCTCATCAACTTCCTGATCCTCGCCTGGATCATCTTCCTGATGATCAAGGGCGTGAACCGCATGCGCAAATCGCTGGAAGCCAAGGACAAGGCCGGTGCGCCGGAAGCCGCCCCGCCGCCGGCGGACGTCCAGCTGCTCACGGAAATCCGCGATCTCTTGAAGACACGCGCCGCCTGAGACCTGGCAGGATCGAGCGTCACGCGTGCTGTGAAAACCGCTTGCGTGACGCTTCGGCAAAACATCACAAAGTTCAATCGATGCGTCACCGATTGTCGCGTGATCTGTGCCGCCAAAGAGGCTAGAAGCGACGGCATCGTTTGTGATCGCGCGATTTCCCCTCCGGGATAT
This sequence comes from Pararhizobium sp., assembly GCA_031556925.1. Classification (GTDB taxonomy): domain Bacteria; phylum Pseudomonadota; class Alphaproteobacteria; order Rhizobiales; family Rhizobiaceae; genus Pararhizobium. The sequence goes on along the minus strand of JAVBSF010000507.1, from coordinate 14,155 downwards.
GCGCCCTTTGCCGGAGCTTTTGATGAACGTTCTCACCAGCCTCAGCCCCCGTTCGCTTGCCGCGCCTGAAAGCGGCATCGTCGAGCTGGTCAATTATGCGCGGGGACGTGACGGCCTGATTCCTCTCTGGGTGGGGGAAGGTGATCTACCGACGCCGGATTTCATCACGCGCGCCGCCCAGGCGTCGCTGGCCGCCGGCGAGACGTTCTACACCTGGCAGCGGGGTATCCCGACCCTGCGCGAGGCGCTTTCCCGCTACTACCGGCGTCATTTCGGCAAGTCGCTGGCCGCGGATAATTTCTATGTCACCGGCTCCGGCATGCAGGCGATCAAGCTGGCTATCGAGGCCGTGACGACGCCCGGTGACGAGATGGTCTATCTTTCCCCCGCCTGGCCCAATTTCGCCGCTTCGGCGGAGTTGTCCGGTGTACGTCCGGTTTCCGTGCCGCTGGAATTTACCGGCGGCAAGTGGCAGGTGTCGATCGATCGCCTTGCCGCCGCCATCACACCGAAGACCCGCGCCCTCTTCATCAACACCCCCTCCAATCCGACGGGCTGGACGGCGACGAAGGAAGACCTCGCCGCCATTCTCGGTCTCGCCCGCCAGCATGGCCTCTGGATCGTTGCCGACGAGATCTACGCGCTCTATTCCTATCAGGCCGCTCGCGCTCCCTCGTTCCTCGATGTCATGGACGAAGGCGATCGCATTCTCTTCGTCAATTCCTTCTCGAAAAACTGGTCGATGACAGGTTGGCGCGCCGGCTGGATCGTCGCGCCGGCCGGGATCGGTCAGGTGCTGGAAAACCTCATCCAGTATTCCACCTCCGGCGTTGCCCAGTTCATCCAGGCGGGCGCCGTCGCGGCGCTCGATGAAGGCGATGCCTTCGTCGCGGAGAATGTCGCGAAAGCCGCCCGTTCGCGCGATCTGCTCTGCGATGCGCTGATCGCCACCAATCGCGTCGAGACGCTGAAGCCGGACGGCGCCATCTATACCTTCCTGAAGATCGATGGCGTCGCGGATGCGCGCCAGGCCTGTTTCGATATCGTCGACAAGACGGGTGTCGGTCTTGCGCCCGGAACGGCATTCGGAGAGGGCGGCTCGCTGTTCATGCGCGCCTGCTTTCTGCGCGATCCGGCCCAGGTCTCGGATGCCGCCGGCCGGCTTTCGCGCTATATCGCGGCGCTCTGAGCCCGGCGGGCGCGGTTTCTCGAAGCGCAACCTTGTGAAGCCTCACCGAACAGGCTTACATCCGGCTATTCGAAGGGAGAGTTTCATATGGCGGTTTTGGTGACGGGCGGGGGCGGTTATATTGGCAGCCACATGGTCTGGGCCCTGCTGGATGCCGGCGAGGAGACCGTGGTCATCGACCGCCTGTCGACCGGCTTTCGCTGGGCGATTGCCCCGGAAGCCCGTTTTTACGAAGGCGATATCGCCGATGCGGACCTGATGCGCCGCATCTTCTCGGAAAACAGGATCGACGCGATCATCCCTTTCGCCGGCTCGATCGTCGTGCCGGAATCGGTTGCCGATCCGCTCGGCTATTATGAAAACAACACTGTCAAATCCCGCGCCCTGATCGCAAGCGCGGTCGAGGCGGGCATTCCGCATTTCGTCTTTTCATCGACGGCCGCAGTCTATGGCACGCCGAAGGTTCTGGAGCCGGTGACGGAAGACCTGCCGCTGACGCCGGAATCGCCCTATGGCTCGTCGAAGCTGATGACCGAGACCATGCTGCGCGACACCGCCAACGCTCATGATTTCATCTACACGGCCCTGCGTTACTTCAATGTCGCCGGAGCTGATCCCAAGGGGCGCAGCGGCCAGTCGTCCGCCACCGCCACGCATCTGATCAAGGTCGCCTGCGCGACCGCGCTCGGAAAGCGGGAACGGATGAGTGTTTTCGGCACCGACTATCCGACGCCCGACGGCACCTGCGTCCGCGACTACATCCATGTCTGGGATCTCGTCCAGGCGCATCTGATGGCGCTCAAGCGCATGCGCGCCGGCGGTGGTTCGCTTGCGGCAAACTGCGGATACGGACACGGCTTTTCTGTTCTGGAGGTGCTGGACACGGTCCGCAAGGTCAATGGTGCGGATTTCCCCGTGACCTTTGCCGGGCGCCGCGCTGGCGATCCCGCCATGATCGTCGCCAATCCTGGACTGGCCAGGCGCGAGCTGGGCTGGGTGCCGCAATATGACGATCTGGAAGGCATCGTTGCCAGCGCTCTCGATTGGGAACGCCATCTCATGCGCAAGAACAGCTACTGAAGACGGCGGTTTCGCTCCAGTCTGACGACAGCTTCACCGGCTAGGGTTGCGGCCACGATAGAGTGTCCGGGCCTGATGCATGATGGAATTTTTCCGCCAGACGAACCGCAGGAAAGAGCCGGCAAGGCATTGCCTTGTCGCGCGCCGCGCGGCCTCGTGGCGGCTGGTTCCCGCCACAGTGATCGTCGGTGCCTGTGAGGCGCTTCGATGAAGGCGGTCATCCTTGCCGGCGGCCTCGGCACGCGCATTTCCGAGGAAACCCATCTGAGGCCCAAGCCGATGGTGGAGATCGGCGGCCGGCCCATCCTCTGGCACATCATGAAAATGTATCATGCCCATGGCGTGCGCGACTTCATCGTCTGCTGCGGCTTCAAGGGCTATGTCATCAAGGAATATTTCGCCAATTACGGCCTGCATATGTCGGATATCACCTTCGACTTTGCCGAAAACAGCATGGAGTTCCATCGCAAGAGCGCCGAAAACTGGCGGGTGACGCTGGTCGATACCGGAGAAAACTCGATGACCGGCGGGCGCATGAAGCGGGTGGCCCGGTATCTGAAGGACGACGACGCCTTCTGCTTCACCTATGGCGATGGCGTCGGCGACATGGATATCGCCCGCACCATCGCCTTTCACCGCGAGCACGGCAAGCTCGCGACGGTAACCGCCTGCCGGCCGCCGGCTCGCTACGGTGCGCTGCAGCTCGACGGCAGTGAAGTTCAGGGCTTCATCGAAAAGCCGGAGGGCGAGGGCGGCTTCATCAATGGCGGTTTCTTCGTGCTGTCGCCACGCTGCATCGACCGGATCGAGGACGACGGCACCAGCTGGGAAGCCGAGCCGCTGATGAGCCTCGCCCGTGAAGGTCAGTTGCAGGCCTATCTTCACGACGGCTTCTGGCAGCCGATGGATACGCTGCGCGACAAGAACCATCTCGAAAGTTTGTGGCAGAGCGGTTCGCCGCCTTGGAAATGCTGGTGATGACCATGACGAAAGACTTCTGGCGCGGAAAGCGCGTACTGATCACCGGCCACACCGGCTTCAAGGGCAGCTGGCTTGCTCTCTGGCTCCGGCAGCTCGGAGCCGAGGTTTCTGGCCTGTCGCTGGCGCCGAACGCCGAACCCTCGCTGCATGGCCTTCTCGGCGGCGCGGCGGAAGGCCCCGATATCGTCGATATCCGCGATCGTGCGGCGGTCACCAACCGGGTGCTGCGCGCAAAGCCGCAGATCGTCTTCCATCTCGCAGCGCAGGCGCTGGTCAGGGCGAGCTACCGCGATCCGGCCGAAACCTACGAGACCAATGTCAGCGGCACGGTCAATCTGCTGGACGCATTGCGGCTATGCGAGGACGTGCGTTCGATCGTTGTCGTGACCACCGACAAGGTCTATCACAATCCCGAAACCGGTCTCGCCTTCATGGAAACCGACCCGCTCGGCGGACAGGATCCCTACAGCGCCTCGAAGGCTGCGGCCGAGATCGTCACGGCAAGCTATCGGTCCTCTTTCTTTGCGGCCCGTGGTGTCGGCCTTGCGACGGCGCGTGCCGGCAATGTCATCGGCGGCGGCGACTGGGCCGAGGACCGGCTGATTCCGGATGCGGTTCGCGCCTGGCAGGCGGGTGAGGTTCTGTACGTCCGCCGTCCGCGCGCTGTGCGTCCATGGCAGCACGTGCTGGAGCCTTTGAACGGCTATATGAGCCTTGCCGAACGTCTCTGGACGCTGCCCGAGGGCATCGAGAGCTACAATTTCGGCCCCGATCATGCCGAGGCCGCCTCGGTCGGCACCGTGCTGAAAATTGCCGAACGGCATTTCGGCAACGGCACCGTCGAGTTCGGCGATGGCACCGAAGGTCCGCACGAAGCGGGCTACCTTGTTCTCGACAGCGCCCGCGCCCGCGCCGATCTGGGCTATGTCCCGCGCTGGCGTCTCAACGAGACGGTGCGCCGCACGATGGAATGGTATCGCGCCGAGCGCGAGGGCCGTTCGGCGCTTGAGCTGTGCCTTGCCGATATCAACGATTTCGCGGTCCTTCCGGCCCTGCGCGAACCGCTGAAGGCCACCGGTTGAGCACGCGGTTTCAGGGGCAGGAAACCCCGCTTTCCGGCCTGACGGTCATCAGCCGGCGGCGGCTTGCCGACGAACGCGGGTTTCTCTCGCGCCTGTTCTGTCAGGACGATCTCGCCACTTTCGGCTGGCAGGGACCGAGCCGGCAGATCAACGAGACCGGGACGTCGCATAGGGGAACGGTGCGCGGCCTGCACTTCCAGCGTCCGCCCCATGCGGAAATCAAGCTGGTGAGCTGTCTTCAAGGGAGCATTCTGGATGTGGCCGTCGATCTGCGCGAGGGCTCCCCGACGTTCCTCCGGCACTTTGCCGTTGAGCTTTCTGAGGAAAACGGTCGTTCGCTGCTGATCCCGAAAGGCTTTGCCCACGGATTCCAGGCGCTGAGCGACGATGTCAGGCTGATTTATGCGCATTCGGAGCCGTACACGGCTGAGGCTGAAGGCGGTCTCAATCCGCTCGACCCGCTGCTTGCCATCGACTGGCCGCTGCCAGTGGAGCGTCTTTCGGCCCGTGATGCGGGACATCCCTTTCTGACGCTCGATTATTCTGGAGTTGCCGCATGAAATGCCGTCACTGCGGATCGCAGCGGATGGTGCCTTTTCTTGATCTCGGCACGGCACCGCCTTCCAATTCCTATGTCGCCCCTGAGGCGCGCAACGAGCCGGAACTCTGGTACCCGCTGGTCATTCGCACCTGCCGGGAATGCCGTCTGGTCCAGACGGAGGATTTCGCAGCCCGCGAAGTCTTCTTCTCGTCCAGCTACGCCTATTTCAGTTCTTTCGCCAGTTCCTGGCTGCGGCATGCGGAAAAATACGTTGCCGACATGCAGGCGCGCTTCGGCCTCACCGGGCGTTCCCATATCGTCGAGATCGCCGCGAATGACGGCTATCTCCTGCAATATGCAAAAGCCCGCGGCATCTCCTGCCTCGGCATCGAGCCGACGGCCAGCACGGCCGCTGCCGCCCGTGAAAAGGGGCTGGAGATCGTAGAGGCTTTCTTCGGGGAAGAACTCGGGAAACGCCTTGCAGCCGAAGGTCACGCTGCTGATTTGACGGCGGCGAACAACGTGCTTGCCCATGTGCCTGACATCAACGATTTCGTTGCCGGGTTCACCGCGCTTTTGAAGCCTGACGGCGTCGCGACGTTCGAGTTCCCGCACCTGCTCAACATGGTCGCTGAAAACCAGTTCGATACGGCCTATCACGAGCATTATTCCTACCTGTCGCTGACCGCCGTCTCCCGCATTTTCGAGAAAAACGGCCTTGAGGTCTTCGATGTCGAAACCACGCCATGGCATGGCGGCAGCCTGCGCGTCTTTGCCCAGCGCAGCGCTACCGGTGGTCGGGAAACAACCCCGGCCGTCGCCGAAACGCTGGCGGCCGAGCGCGATGCCGGCATGTTGACGGACGGGTATTACACCGGCTTCCAGACACGCGCCGAAGATGTTCGCGACGCCTTCCTGACGTTCCTCATCGAAAGCCGCCGCGCCGGGCTGAAGGTCGCCGCTTATGGCGCCGCCGCCAAGGGCAATACGCTTTTGAATTTCGCGGGGGTGAAGCCGGATCTCCTGGCTTTTGTCGTCGACAAGAACCCTGCCAAGCAGGGCACTCTTCTTCCCGGAAGCCGTATCCCGGTCGTCACGGAAGAGATGCTCAGAACCGAAAAACCGGAAAGGGTGGTCATCCTGCCATGGAATCTTCAGGACGAGATCAGACAGCAGCTTTCGTATATCAGCGACTGGGGTGGAAAGTTTGTGACGGCGGTGCCGAGGTTGACGGTGCACCCGTAGCCGCCGGACAGGCAGCAAACCCGCTGCCGGTCACGTCGCAAGCCAAGCAACAGGCAAAGACGCTGGCCGCCAAGGCTCTCTGAGCCGTCAGCCTTCTTCGGTTTCGCCGAGAATAGCCTTCTCGTGGGCGATCGAATGGCGGATCAGGCGGGTCCAGATATCCTCGTAGAAATCGGGATCGAGCCCGGCCTCGGTGGCGTTGCGGCGGGCGTTTTGCTGCACTTCGCGCACGCGGGCGGGGATATCCGCCTTCAGTCCGGCCGGCTTCTTGATCTCGGCCGCGCGGCCTATGTAGTCGAAACGCTCCCGGAAAAGCGCCATCAGGGCCTTGTCCAGCCGGTCGATCTCGGCGCGGATATCCGTCATCGACTGGCAGTCTTCCGGGGTCTTGGGCATGCGGGTCTCCGGCTGTCATGCGGGCGATGCCGCGGTCCGGGATGCTGCTTATCAAGCGGCCGTAGATCTGGAAAGCCCACGCCTTCGGACAAGTTTCGGGAAAGGCCTTGGGGCTAGGATGCCCCAAACGGAGAAATGGAATGTTCCCCCTGCCTAAACTGACGATCTGCGTGCCCTCGCGTAACCGCCAGCGCTATTTCCAGGAAACGATCCGCAGCCTTGTGACCAACATGCGCACGGACGTCGAATTCGTTTTCGCCGACAATTCCGACGATCCATCGGTCATGAACGGCTTCATGGCGGGACTTGCAGAGGATCCGCGCGTAAAATTTCTTCCCTCGGAAGAGCAGGTCTTCTCGATGGTGGACAATTGGGAGCGTTGCCTCGAAGCGTCGACAGGCGAGTTCATATGCGTGATCGGCGACGACGATTATGTCGATCTGGAGGTCGTCGATCTCATCGACGATATTCAGCGCAACGAACCGCGTGCGGATGTCATCGCCTGGGCTCGGCTCTCCTACAACTGGCCAAGCTATCGCCCGCGCAAATGCGTGGTCGGCGTTCCCATGGGCACAACCTATTTCAAGGTCGACAAGAAAATCCTGCTGCGGGACTTTTTCAATTGGTCCCATGATGCCGCCTCGCCGAACAATCTTTTCGCGATCTATCACGGCGCGGTTTCGCGCAAGGCGATGGAAAGGATCCGCTCCAAATTCAATGGCCGCTATTTCGAGCACCCGGTGGTCGATTTCGAAAACAGCTGCAAGCTGCTGGTAACCGCCGATACCTTCATCCATGTCGAGCGTCCGTTCTCGGTGCTCGGTGCCTGCGCCGAAAGCAATTCGGGCCGGGTGGCGACCGTCGCGACGCTCCGGGTCGCTCACGCCCAGTTCATGTCCGATATCGGTCGCTCGATCGACGAAGACGCCTATATGAAGGATTTCCCCTTCCCGATGTTTCTCGGCAATACCGCGGCCATCGGCCTGTGCCAGCAATGGTTCAAATATACCTATGGCTTGAAGGCTCCGGTCGGTTGGGAGAAGAATTTCGCCCGCTCCTGTGCCAGAAACTGCAATATCGCCCGCGATCGAGAGAATTTCGACCTGATGGTGGAAGGCTACCGCGCGGCTATCGAAATCTGGCATGGCGGCCGGTATCTGGAGTATTTCGACCCTGTCTACAAGGAACCCGGTGCCGGCAAGGTCTATAACGGTCTCCTGAACAATATGCTCTATATCGATGAAGACATCGGCGGCGTGCAGACCCCGGCCGAGCTTTTCCATCTGGTCAAACAGCTTGTCGCGCCACGGCAGGACATGCAGTTCCGGGTCGTGCGTCAGCTTGCCGCCGGATAGGGCCGAGCCTGTTCGCCGCATCCATCAAACCGCCATCGGAAGCGCCGCTGGCGGTTTTTATTGGCCTGACGGTCTCTGGGACAACGTGTTGCAGGCCACGAAAGGGCGCTTGTGCGCCCTTTCGGCAGTCCGTTCCTAACGCACGCGCTGCAGGAAGCCGTGCGGCGCAACCGAAATCAGCAACCTCTCGTCGATCGAGGTGTCGATCTCAAATTCGGGATGCGATTTCAGCCACTGATGGACAGCCGTTTTCGGATTGGCGCCCTTGTCCCACGGGCGGTCCGGATAGCTGCCGGCCGGTACGTCCTCGATGAAGGTGTCGAAGACGACACAATAGCTCGAAACGGTCGTGAGATCCGCATAGGCTTCCAGTTCGGCAAGCACATGGTCGTGGGTGTGATTGGAGTCGAGGCAGACGAGCACGGATTTCTTGCCCTTTGCGGCGGCGCGGACCTGCTCAACAATTGCCGGGTCGATCGAGGAACCCTCGATCATCGCGATACGACGATAGAGCGGGTGTTTTTCGATCTCGACGCGGTTATGGGCGCGGATATCGATGTCGATGCCGAGCACGGAAGCTTCGGGATTGCCGCCACAGATCGCATTGAGCTCCAGCATCGAGGCGGAAAAGATCAGCGAGCCACCATGGGCGATGCCGGTTTCGATGATGAGATCCGGCTGCGTCTTGAAGATCAGCTCCTGCATGGCGACGATATCCTGCGGATACTGGATGATCGGTCGTCCGAGCCAGGAGAAGTTATAGGAATATTTCGGCGCGACGGACGCGGTCATGAAGCGGTGCGCGGCGTCGCGCATCTCCTCGGTCGTATCCTTTTGGGTGTCGATATCTGAAGCCATGTTTGTCTGCTTTCGGTGAATGGCGCCGGGATCGCCGGGGCGCCGTGATGATTGCTCAGGCGATCGTTCGAGCCTGCCGGATGTGTCGCTCCGGATCTGTGCCGAGAATACCGCGAAGCTTCGAGTTGTCGCCCCAGAATTCCATCGGCTCGTAGTCCGCGTAAGGATAGTGGCCGAGATTGAGGCGCACGTTCCAGTTCAGTTCCGCCGCCCAGCGGGTAACGATATCGCGCACGGTCACGGGGTCTCCCGAGCAGAGATTGACGACGCCGGCACCCGGATGGTCAAGCGCAAGCGTGGCGATCAGCTCTGCAAGGGTTTCGATCGCAAGGAAATCCCTGATCTGCGCCCCGCCCGACATGTCGAAGACGGATGCGCCGCGCCGATGGGCTTCGTGGAATTGCGGCCACAGCGATTTCGGGTTCTGGCCGGGGCCATAGGTATAGAACAGCCGAGCCCAGGTCATCTCGAAAGGCATGGATTGCCTCAGCATCTCAAGCTGCTGCTGCAGCGCGTGCTTGGCCCGGCCGTAAGGGTTGGACGGCAGGCAGGGCGTATCTTCCGAAAGCGCGCCGGATTGCAGGCCGTATTCGAAGCAGGTACCGGCACAGAACAGGGATGAAAGCCCGCCCTGAACGGCCCGCTTCAGGAAATCGTGCTGTCGCGGCAGTTCCGTTTCATCGTGATCGGGCGACCGATAGTTCGGCAGCCCGTCCCAGGCGAGATGAATGAGGACGTCGGGCCTGCCCATCGCCTCGAACGGATCGGCGCGAAGGTCGGCTATGTCCATCTCTTTCCAGGCAGCGGCGGGCAGGGGCGGATGTCCGCTTCGGCGCGAAAGCGCGATGATCTCGACGGGACGCCGGGCAAGGGCCGCCAGCACATGCCGACCGACAAAGCCGGATGCCCCGGTGACCGCAACTGTTTTCACGGAATTCACGTGGCCGGTCCTGCTGTGCTTGGTCCTGAACCGGTCATACCGTCATGCTGTCGCAGATGATCGGGACGGACGGTATCATCCATTTCACGATATCGTAGAACTCCGGCGCGGTCCGTGCGCCGCCGACGAAGCGGTCGATCAGCAGCGCCTTTTCGTGCAGACCACGGCGAAGGTCCGGTTTTCGTTCGGTGAATTCGGGACGGAAGAGTGCAGCCAGACGGCCACCCTCGAATTGCTGGAGAGCGGCGAAATAGCCGTTACCCTTTCGACGGAAGCTCTCGAAATCCCGTTCCATCAGGCAGTCGATGGCGCAGGCGCGGACGAAATTCTCGCCACCGCCACCCCATTCGGTGCCCAGCTCGCGCAGGACATGAAACTGAACCTCGGCGACCAGTCCCGTCATGCCGAGCCCGGCATGGAAGGGAAAATCCGGGCTGGGGGAAAGGGCCGCCGGCGGCAGATAGGGCGTCGTGTTGGCGACCGAAAGCGGCCGGCTGCAGAAGGCAAGCTCCTCGGCGAAGATCAGCGTCTTTGCCGTCCACTCATATTGCGGAAGAGGCGTAGACCAGTCCTGCGGCGCGGGTACCAAGAGAATGGCATCGATCACCGAACGGCGAATGGCGCCGTGATAGAGCCCGAACGGCACCTTCGGGGTGTTCAGGCTGCCGTTCCAGTAGAAAAACGCCTTGAGCATTGCCGTCTTCTCGAACCGATCGACCTGGGCACGGGTCGGGATGGCAACCGAGCTGGTCTTGCCGGGTTCGGCATTGCGGTCGATCTGCAGAACGGTCCAGGCCAGCGCGTCGATCTGCGGCGAATTCCGTTCCAGGCAATCGACCAGCTGCACAAGAGCAGGCTCGATCATGTCGCCCGGATTGACCAATGTGACCCAGTCGCCGGTCGCGACCTCCACGGCGGCGCGCCAAAGCGGTTGACGGCTGAGAGAGGGATCGGTCGTCGCGGTCTTGATCCGGCTGTCGCCCTGATAGGCGGCTGCGTCCGGTCCGGCGAGCACGATCTCGATATCGGCCTTCGGGTCAGCCAGCAGTGCCCCCATCAAGGGAGTGGGATCATCGGAGCCGGTCTCCAGGGGAATGCAGATCGAGAGTTTCGTCATGGCCGGTCTCCAGCGCAGGACCGGAGGCCCTTGTCGAGCTTGCCGTGTCACGCAAAATCGTCGTTTGGTCACGGCCGTCCGGGTCTGCCCATCCCGGCCGCGTCCGGGATATCGCCTGCGGTTCGGGCTTTGCGATCCGCGGCTGGTCACGCCGGCAAACAATTGGCATCCATAAAGGAGGAGGGTGCGGTCCTGTCTCCGGTCCGGAGCCATTGTTTGCCGGTATGTGAAGACAAGGCTAGACCGGCAAGCTTGAGCGAGGCTTTGCATCTCTACCGGCGGCGGACGCATCGCATTTTCATCGAGTTTGGTCCTTGTTTGAATCTGATTTTCGTAAAAGTGCAAGTTCGCTAAAATTGATGATATCCGCTTAAACGACTTCTAAACTGTGTGGGCTATTGTCCATCTCACAGGAACGGAACCGGTCTCCGGTTTTGCGGCATGATGCTCTCCTTGCTCGGGATGAACCCGACACCAAAAATCCGACGCCACCCGGACAGGGGCGAGACGCCGGGAAAAACAGGGACGACATCATGTTGAACAAAGTTTTCTCGATCGCCGCCGCGATCGCCATAGGCCTCGCAGCTGCCGCTCCGGCAGAGGCCATGACCATTTCTTCGGCCGCCCGTTCGGTCGCTTCCAATCTTCCGGTGCAGATCGCCGCAGCCGGCATCAGCGAGCGCGCGGCTTTCTCGCGCCAGCTCTTCTGCCTCGAATATGCCGATGCCTGCGGCGTCGAGCGTGCCCACACCATCGCTTTTACCAGCAAGCTGCGCACGAAGCTCGCCTCGGTTAACCGCTCCGTCAACCGCGATATGCCTGATATCCGCGCCCGCCGCGAATTCCTGTCGCTGACGGCGATGTCGGCCGGCGGCGAAGATCACGCGATGATGAAGCGTCGCCTCTTGATCAAGGCTGGCGTGCCGGCGGATGCGATGAAGCTCGCTTCCGTGACCAATGCGAAAGGCCGGCGTCACTCCGTCCTGATCGTCGCAACGTCCCATGGCGAGATGGTCCTCGACCACCACACATCCGATATCGTGAAGCGCCGCGACAGCGGTTACAGCTTCGCTTCGATCGAAGCTCTCCGCTTCTTCGAATAGGATCTCCGGAAAGAAAGTTTGGCGGTGCCGCGCTCGCGGCGTCCCCTCAAGATCGCCTTGAGGCAGCCTTGCCTCGGCACGACTTTGCCTGAACTGTCCCGACTTGCCGCAGGAATGTCCCTTCCTGCGGCATTTTTTTATTCGGGTTTCAGATAGGTCTCGGCAAGTTCCGTCCAGAAGGCGGCGCCGATCGGCAAGAGGTCGTCGTTGAAGTTGTAGCCGGGGTGATGCAGCGATTTTTCCTCGCCCGTGACGCGCGCGCCCAGGAAGAAATAGGTGCCGGGCCGGCCATCGAGCATATAGGCGAAATCCTCGCTGCCCATGAACGGCCGCTCGAGATCGACGACGTTTTCAGCGCCGGCGAAGCGAATAGCGAGATCGCGCACGAAATCCGTTTCCGCCTTGTGATTGATCGTCGCGTTATAGCTGCGCCGGTAATCGACCGTCGCGGTCATGCCGAAGCTTTCCGCCTGATTTTCGGCGATCAGGCGAATGCGGCGTTCAAGTTCGTCGCGCACATCAGGATCGAAGGAGCGGATGCCGACGACGATTTCGGCGCGTTCGGGAATGATGTTGCTGGCCGAGCCGCTGTGGAAGGAGCCGACCGTTACCACCGACGGATCCATCGGGTGGATGTTGCGCGAGACGATGGATTGCAGCGCCATCACGATCGAGGCGCCGCAGACGATCGGGTCCGCCGTCTCCTGCGGTTCGGCGCCATGGCCGCCAAGGCCATGCACGGTGATGCGGGCCTCGTCGACCGCCGCCATGATCGGGCCTTCGCGCAACGCAAACTGGCCGAAGGGCAGGCCGGGTTCATTGTGTAGAGCAAAGACGGCATCGCAGGGAAACCGGTCGAACAACCCGTCATCCATCATCAGCTTGGCGCCGCCGAAATTCTCCTCCGCCGGCTGGAAGATCAGGTGCACGGTGCCATCGAAATTCCGGCGCTCGGCGATGGCGCGGGCGGCACCGAGCAGCATGGTCGTATGCCCGTCATGGCCGCAGGCGTGCATCAGGCCGGGGGTCTTCGAGGCGTATTCGAGGCCGGTTTCCTCGTGGATAGGCAGGGCGTCGATATCGGCGCGGATGCCGATCGAACGTTTGCTCGTGCCGTTCTTCAGCGTGGCGACGAGGCCGGTGGTGGCGAAGCCTGTCGTAACCTCGTAGCCCAGCGCCTTCAGCTTGCCGACGAGGAATTCGGAGGTGCGGAATTCCGAAAGGCCGAGTTCGGGATGAGCGTGGAGATCATGTCGGATTTCGAGAAGTTCCGGGATGGCATTGGTCAGGTTCACATTCATTGTCATGTCAGGCACCACGGGTTGGTATGCGATTTTCGAGCTTGCGGAACAGTATAACGAGAATTCCCGTCAGGCACATGTAGATCAGCGCGAGCAGCAGCAGCGGCTCATAGGTGAGGTAGGTATCCTGCCGCACCTTGGAGATCACGGCATAGACGTCGATGACGGTGATGGTCGCGACGAGCGGGGTCGATTTCAGCTGCAGCACGGTTTCGCCGTTCAACGTCGGCAGGGCCCGGTGAATGGCGCGCGGCAGCCAGATGCGGCGGAAGACGGTCCAGCGGCTCATGCCGAAGGCGCGGCCGGCTTCGAGTTCGCCCGCCGGCACCCCGGCAAAGGCACCGCGCATGACCTCACCTTCATAAGCGGCGAAAGAGATGGTGAGCGCCGCAACGCCATAGGGCCAGGATTCGCGCAGATAGGGCCAGAGGAATGAGTTGCGGATCTCGGGAAATTGCGGGAACAGCGATCCAAGGCCGTAATAGAGCAGCCAGAGCTGCAGGAGCAGCGGCGTGCCGCGGATCACCGTGCAGAAGCCGTTTGCCAGCATCTTCAAGGGCCATGGTCCGGTGACCTGCACGAGCCCGAGCGGCACAGCGAAGAGAAAGCCGAGAAAGGCCGTGCTGAACAGCATCGCAAGCGTCACGGCGATGCCCCAGCCGAGCCGCGGCAGATATTGCGGCAACCAGTCCCAGCGCATGAACCAGGCGGCGGAAAGCACGATGCCGGCGAAGATGATCATCAGCAGGATGCGGTGCGGCTGGAAGAAGCTTGCCGTTGTCGGCAGGTCTTCCGGCGTGAACGCCATGGCATGGGTGGTTTCGTCGGGGGCGGGGTTCGTCATGCTGCCTTCACCAGTCCGCGCCGGGCACGGCGTTCGATGATGCCGATGAAGACGTTGGAAACGAGCGTCAGCGCCAGATAGAGCTCGCCGGCGGCGCAGAAAAACAGGAGATAGGCCTTGGTC
>JAVBSF010000166.1:0-16635 GCA_031556925.1 Pararhizobium sp. | reverse complement strand
GAGCGCGACCGCTTCCTCGGCCTCGAGCTAAAGGCCGGCTGGCTGGAAGGCGCCGTCGGTCTCCTGACCCCGAGCGGCCGCAAGCTGGCGCGGCCTTCGTTGCGCAAGGCTGCCTGAAGCTGCTTCTTGATTGAGGAATTTCAGATCGCCCCGGATATCGCTCGATATCCGGGCGATCCCGTCTTGGGGCGGCTTCAAAACGTCCCTGCCACCCGCGCTGCGATCACGTTTGCCTGATAGCCGGCTGAAGGATTGTCCTCGTTCTGGACGGTGTGCCGATATTCGATCTCCAGCTTGGCCCTGTCGCTGTCGCCAAGCAGCAGTTTCGCCGACAGGTTTTGGCGCTGGCGGCTGTAGATGTAGTAGATGTAGTCGCTATCGGCAAAGCTGTAGCTGATGCTCGCCTTGGCCCAGGGGGAAAGCAGCACGCCGACAGAGGCGGTGTAGAGGCCTGTATCTTCACCGAGCGCGTCATCGATATCGGCAATGGAGAGACTTCTCTTGTAGCTGAGCCCCGCTTCCACCGCAGCATTGAGCTTCCAGATCGCTTCAGCGCGCAGGTAGGGATAGCTTTCGCGGGGAATGTGGTCGCTGTCGATGGTGGAAAAGCCGGCTTCTCCGACAAGTGTCAGAGGGCCGACCACGCGGGCATAGGCCAGCGAACCGCGCAGTACCGTTGCCGGAAAGCGGAAGAAGCGTTTCTGTTCATCGGAGGCGATGAAGGTCTGCTGATACTCCATGCAGAAGCACAGCTCGCCTCCCGTCGCGGGCACGTAGTGATTGACGGAAAAGCTTGCGAGCGACACATCGGGATCGAGCTTCGTCGGCTGCAACAGACTAATCGTAAAACGTGCATTTCCTTTTTTGAGGCTGGATGCCTTGGCGGAGATGACCATCTTTCCGGTAAGACTTTGGGTTGTGTATCTCATTGCTGCTTGTAAGGCATGATCGGTTGTTCGATAGCCGATGACCGATTGCGGCAGATTGAGCAGAACGTCACCCGAGGCATTGCGCAGATACGCGCCTTCGAGTTCTATCAATGTATCCTTTTCGAACGAATATGAATATCCAAGGTTGAGTTCGGTTGCACTCGTGTCCCCGAACCGATATGAGCCGATTCGTCTTTCGGTCTGGCCGAGGGCGTAGGAAAGATTTGCGCCATCGCTGGTCAGACTGCCGCGAAGCTTCAGGGTTTCTTGCCAGAATGAACCGGAAAGAGCGTCAGGGTCTTCGAAAAGATTGCTGGAGTACCCAATTTCGGACAAGTGATCGAGCCGGGTTTCCGCCAGCGCGCAGAACGGAAAACCTGCAAGAATGCCGAAAATCAGGGCTTTCAATCGGGACGTCATCGCAAGAAAATCAACCTGTGATTTTATTTTGAAACTCTGCTCTTGCTTGGTTAACAAACAACGAAGAGTTGGTGTTTTTGGTTGCTCGATAGGACGTAGCATCCTATGGGAATGTATCTTAAAGTTGTATTTATTATGGTTAATTCTTTATTACATTTTCCATCCGTGCTTGCCGATTTCATTTTGATACATATCCTTTTGGTTGTGCAAACGACTTGCACGGTCAAAAAGGAGAACGGAAATGAACACCAAGCTTTCGATCCTCGCTTTCGTCGCAACCGCATCCTCGATCCTCGCGATTTCGCCGGCTTCGGCCGGGGGCCTCAGCATCCTCTCGGGCAAGAACATCGGCGTCGCCAACGGCGGCATCGTCGTTGCTCCGTCGGTGGATGTCGGGAATGTCCTTTCCGGCAACAGCATTCTCAACAAGGCACTGAACGGCACGCTGAACAACATCCTGTCTCAGAACAACACCGGCATCCTTGGCCTCAACATCCTCTCCGGTGGTGACGGCGGCAAAAAGCCCCGCCACTAGCGGCAGCGACGCGGGGGAGGGAGGTGGTCCTTCCCTCGTGTTCTAGAATTTGTCAGGGACAAGTGGGGAACCGGCTTCCCGGAAAAGACAAACGAAAACAAAGAGATTTAGAGTCTGTCAGGTTCAATCTGAACCTGACAAACTCTAGAGAGAGGCGGCGCCCGAACCTCCAGGCGTCGCCTCTTTCTCGTGACGAATTGACAGGAAGGCTGCTTTGGCCTAGAGGCGGGTCAACGGGAAGGAGCCCCGGCCGTCCGCTGGCGAAAGCCAAGGTGAAGCTTCTGGACTACGACTGGTCATCCATTTTCATGGCATGCGACCCGGCGGCAATGCGGACCCCTCCATCTCAAAAGCATGCCGATGAGGAGACCTGTCATGGGTACTGCATCGAGCGGCTCCGTGCCGCTACCATCGCTGGACGGCCTGAAAGATCAGGCCAGGCGATTGCGCAACGAGCTGGAAGCCGAGGGACAGCAAACAAGTCATTCGAAGGCGCTGGAACTTGTGGCGAGCCAATACGGATTTCGCGACTGGAACACGCTGCATGCCGTCGTCGGCAACAGGCCGCCGCTCAATCCGTGGATGCTCGGCTCGAAGGTGAAGGGGTTTTACCTTGGCCAGCCTTTCGAGGCGGAGATCCTGGGCGTTCAGGCCCTGCAGTCACAGCCCGGCCGCTACCGGCTGACGCTGCATTTCGACGAGCCTGTCGATGTCGTGACCTTCGAAAGCTTTTCGGCGTTTCGCCAGCGGGTTCATTGCACGATCGGGGAAGACGGCCGTACCGTCGAGAAGACCTCGAACGGGCGGCCGCAACTGGAGCTGTTCTGGTAGGCACGGAAGCGGCGCGGTGCTTGCCGCGCGCTTCAAGGACGAAAGGCTCAGCCGGAGATGTCGACGACGCCGCAATCGCCGGTCTCGCTGCCGAAGGCGAGCTGGCGGCCGTCCTTGTTCCAGGCCATGGCGGAAATGGCGCCCTTGCCGGGGCGACGCAGCAGCACTTCCTTGCCATCGGCAAAGCGAACGACGAGGATCATCCCGTCGGCAAAGCCGAGGGCGGCGATCTCTTCCGCCGGGTGGCAGCAGACCTGCGTGACCATGATGTTGGCGCGGGTGCCGAGTTCCAGCGGCGCCTTGCCCATAGGGCCATCCTTCGACTGGAAGGGCCAGACGATCGCTGCCGGTGCGCCGGAAGAGGCGAGCCACTTGCCCTTTGATGACCAGGAGATGGACTTCACCTTGGCAGGATAGCCGGTCATGCGCATGTGGCGGGTTTCAGCACCCGGCTTGGTGTCGAGCTTCCAGCCATGCAGGGCATTCTCCTGCATGGTCGTCACGAGGAAGCGGCCGTCGGGTGAGAAGCTGACGCCGGTATGGGCGCCCTTCCATTCGAGATCGACCGGCTGGCCGGATGTCGCGACCCAATGCAGCGTTACGCCGTTATAGCGGGCGAGCGCGATGCGCATGCCCTTGGGCGCAAAGGCAATGCCCTCGACCGTGCGCTGCTCGGTGAATTCCTTTGTCGTTCCATCGGCAAGCCGCACGTAGGCGGTTCGTCCCGAGGCGTAGCCAACAGCACCCTGCGGTCCGGCTGCGACCTGTGAAATCCACTTGCGCGGAATGCCGGCAACCTCGGTCGCAGTGCCATCGGCCGTGGTGCGCACGACGCGCCCGTCTTCGCCGCCGCTCAGCAGCGTATCGCTTGCCGCGTCATACACCATTGCAAGAAGCCCTTCATGGACTTCAGATGTCTTGTGACCGTGATCGAGGCGATGGATGAGACCGGAGGCTTCCGCAAAGAAAGGAATGCCGTTCAGATAAGCCACGCCGACGACGTGGCCTTCGAGATCGAGGGGAGCGACAGTCGGCATCAGTTCGGCTTTGCCTCACTGGCCTCGCAAGCCTTGAAGGTGCGCTCCAGCTTTTCGCGATCGAGGTCGCGGCCGATGAAGACGAGGCGGCTTTCGCGCTTTTCGCCATCCTTCCACGGACGCTGGTGATCGCCTTCGATGATCATGTGCACGCCCTGAACGACATAGCGCTCGGCGTCGCCCTGGAAGGCAATGATGCCCTTGAGGCGCAGGATGTTCGGGCCTTCCGTCTGGGTGATCTTCTGGATCCAGGGGAAGAAGCGGTCCGGGTTCATCTCGCCGCCGCGCAGCGATACCGACTGCACCGTCACGTCATGAATGGCCGAAGGCGCATCATTGTGGTGATGGTGGTCATGATCATGATCATGGTGATGATGATCGTGGTCGTGATGGTGGTGATCGTGGCCATGGTGGTCATGGTCGCAATCCGGGCCGCAGACATGATCATGATCGTGGTGATCGTGATCGAGGAAGTGCGGATCGTTCTCCAGTGCGCGTTCCAGATTGAAGGCGCCCTGATCGAGAACCTTCGTCAGATCGATATCGGAACGCTGGGTGCGGTAGATGCGGGCGGACGGGTTGATGACGCGCACGGTCGCCTCGATCTTCGCCAGTTCCTCCGGCGAAACGAGGTCGGTCTTGTTGAGCAGCACGACGTCGGCGAAAGCGATCTGGTCTTCGGCTTCGCGGCTGTCCTTCAGGCGCAAAGGCAGATGCTTGGCGTCGACAAGGGCGACGACGGCATCGAGCTCGGTCTTGGCGCGCACGTCATCGTCCATGAAGAAGGTCTGGGCAACCGGAACCGGATCGGCAAGGCCAGTGGTTTCGACGATGATGGCATCGAAGCGGCCGGGGCGGCGCATCAGACCCTCGACGACACGGATCAGGTCGCCGCGCACGGTGCAGCAGACGCAGCCATTGTTCATTTCATAGATTTCTTCGTCGGATTCGACGATGAGGTCGTTGTCGATGCCGATCTCGCCGAATTCGTTGACGATGACGGCATATTTGCGGCCATGGTTTTCGGAGAGGATGCGGTTGAGGAGCGTCGTTTTTCCGGCGCCGAGATAGCCTGTCAGAACGGTGACGGGGATGGGCTTGTTTACGGAAGCTTCGGTCATGGGAACCTCGAGGGGGACATTCAGGTGCGTTGGGGCGCTAACGCCTGCGGGCACGGTCGTTGCTGATATAGGAGAGGAAAGCCGCAAGCGCAAATGGCGGATGTGAAAACTATCGACCTAGCACAAGGTTGCGAGGTCGAAGCGATCGACGTCGCCAAGCAGATCGATAAAGCCGCTGACGGCGTGGTCGATCAGCTGTTCTCCGCGCGCAGCCGTTGCCGCGCTCGCGTCGCCGGCCACGCCCTGTTCGTTGAGGTCGGCCATTTTCCAGCCGAAGGCATGGGGCCCATAGGCGCGCAGATGCCGAAAGTCGCGCGCGAATTCGGTCTGGCGCGAGGGGAAGCGGCCCGCCCGCTCCATGTTCACCCGATCCGGCGCCAAAGCCAGCATGACAGATGTCTCGATGTCGCCGCCGTGGATATCGATCGCCTTGTCGCGGGGATCGATGAAGCCCTCGGGCTGGCCGAAGCGCGTCCAGCTCGTGGCGACGGCCAGCATGTTGAAACGGATGCGCGCTTCCGTCGTCACGATGGTCATCAGCGGCGAGTTGCCGCCATGGGCGTTGAACAGCACCAGCTTGCGGATACCCTGTGCCGCAAGGTCGGCGGCGATGCCAAGCCACCGCTCGACGGCTTCACTGTAGGAAAGGCTGCGGGTGACGGGAAAATCCAGATGCTCGACCGAGTAGCCGACAGGCTCGACCGGCAGGAAGGTCACCGGCAGGCCGGGCGGCAGGCGCTCTATCGTGCGAGCCACGAGACCTTCCGCGATGATCGTGTCGGTTTCCGCTGGCAGATGCGGACCGTGTTGCTCATGGGCGCCGAGCGGCAGCACGGCGATCCAGCCGGCGCGGTCGGCGGCGTGGAGCGCGGAATCATTGTCTTTCCAACGGGGTGCCGGCAGTGCCATGGACCGTTTGCCTCTGCTCTTGACTTGCGGTTTGCGTGTCATTCCTGTCATACAAGGCGGGTAAGGCCGTGCAAGCGTTTTGCGGGGGGATCGATGGGAAAGAAAAGCAAGGCCGAGAAGAAAGCCAAGGGCAGGAAGAAGCACGAGGTCGCCGCCGGCGCGCCGGATCTCGCCTCGGCGCTGGTGCAGGCTGCGCGCTCGATGCGTACCGTCCTGTCGCGCAATCTCCTGGAAAGCGGTCTCTACGCCGGGCAGGACGGCGTGATGTTGTCGCTGGCGGAGACCGATGGACTGACCGCGGGCGCGCTTGCCGCCCGCCTCGGCGTCAAGGCGCCGACCATGACCCGTACGATCGGCCGCATGGAGGCGCAGGGATTTCTGGAGCGCCGCGCCGATGCCGGCGACGCGCGGCTGACCAAGGTCTATCTGACATCCGTCGGTCGCGAGCGCCTCGACAACATCGCCGCCGCCGGCAAGGCTTCTGAGGAAATGGCCACGCAGGGCCTGAGCGAAAAGCAGGTCCGCACGCTGATGAAGCTGCTGCGGACCGTCAATGGCAACCTGCAAGGCGTCGCGCCGCTCGACGACGATGATGAAAATTGATGATTGCCGCAGGCATTTAAACGGTTTAAGGAGATTTTAAAAAGGTCGGATATCCGCGTTTTGCGGTCGAGGGGAGGAAATTTGGCCCAGAAGATCAAGCTTTCGACGATTGCCGAGACGCTTGGCGTATCGACGGCCACCGTTTCCCTTGCCCTGCGCGACAGCCCGCTCGTCGCGGCCGTCACGCGCGACAAGATCAAGGAGCAGGCGCGGGCTCTGGGCTATATCTACAATCGCCGTGCCGCGAGCCTCAGAACATCCCGCTCGGGCATCGTCGGTGTCGTGGTGCACGACATCATGAACCCGTTCTACGGCGAAATCCTGAAAGCCATCGAGGCCGAACTTGACCGCGACCGGCAGACCTTCATTCTCTCCAATCACTATGATTCCGTCGAAAAGCAGCGTGCTTTCATCGAAACCCTGCTGCAGCTCGGCGGCGATGGCGTCATCATGTCGCCGGCCATCGGCACGCCGCCGGAGGATATCCGGCTTGCGGAAGACAACGGCATGCCGGCGATCCTCGTCGCGCGCTCGATCGAGGGTTTGGACGTTCCGATCTTCCGGGGCGACGATGCCTACGGCATTTCGCTGGCCACCAACCACCTGATCAGCCTCGGTCACCGCTGCATCGCCATGGTCGGCGGCACCGACCAGACATCCACCGGCCGAGACCGCTATCAGGGTTACGTGACGGCGTTGCGCAAGGCCAATATCGAGGTCGATCCGAACCTGCGCATTCCCGGCCCGCGCACGATGCAGGGCGGTTTCGAGGCGGCCGTGCATCTCCTCTCCCTGCCGCAGAAGCCCACGGCGGTCGTCTGCTGGAACGATCTGGTGGCGATCGGCATCATGAACGGCATCGCCCGCGCCGGGCTGGTTCCGGGGCGCGATATTTCGGTGACGGGCTACGACGACCTTGAGGATGCCTCCATCGCCACGCCGGCCCTGACCACGGTCTGGAACGGGCAGGCCGAGGTTGGCCGCAGCGCCGCCCGCGCCCTGCTCGACAAGCTGAACGGCAGCCACGAGCCGGACGGTATTCACCTCATCAAGCCGGAAATGCGCATTCGCCAGTCGACCGGTCCCCTGCGCTCCACTCCGCACGATTGATATCCTCCCCGGAGAAAAGCCATGGCCAAACCACGCCCCGTCGTCATCGTTCCCGGAAAGATGAGCCAGCGCGTGCTGGACCGGTTGCCGGAAGAGTTCGAGCTTCTGCGCGTCGCATCCACCGATCCGGCGCTGGTTTCGCCCGAGGACGCCGCGCGGGTGTCGGCCATCGCGATCCAGGGCAAGCTGCCCGCCGCCTTCATCGATCTCTTCCCCGGGCTCGAAATCATCGCCAGCTTCGGCGTCGGCTATGATGGTGTCGATGCCATCCATGCCGCATCCCGTGGCGTTACCGTCACCAACACGCCCGATGTGCTGACGGACGAGGTCGCTGACACCGCGATTGGCCTGTTGCTCAACACGTTGCGCCGGCTTCCCGCAGCCGAGACCTATCTGCGTGCAGGGCGCTGGGAGAAGGAGGGTGCGTTTCTGCTGTCGCCCCTGACGTTGCGGGGGCGCACGGTCGGGCTCTATGGCCTCGGCCGCATCGGGCTGGCCATCGCCCACCGGCTGGAAAGTTTCGGCGTCTCCATCGCCTACCACACGCGCAACAGGCGCTCCGATATCGGCTACGCCTATTATCCGACATTGAAGGCCATGGCCGCAGCCGTCGATACGGTGATCGTCACCGTGCCCGGTTCCGACGCGACCCGCGCGACGGTCGATGCGGAGGTGTTGTCGGCACTCGGGAAGAACGGTGTGCTGATCAATGTCGGCCGTGGCAGCACCGTGGACGAGGCGGCGCTGATCTCTGCGCTGCAGCAGGGCGTGATTGCAGCGGCCGGTCTCGATGTGTTCGAAAACGAGCCGCATGTGCCCGAGGCCCTGATGGCGCTGAACAATGTCTCGCTTTTGCCCCATGTCGGCTCCGCCTCGGAGGCTACACGCAACGCCATGGGCGATCTGGTGGTCGATAACCTCATTGCGTGGTTCGGCAAGAACGAGGCCCTGACGCCTGTCCCGGAAACGCCCTTCCGACGCACTGTGAAGTCAGCGTAAGCTTACGCCGTTACCTTCGCCTTGCTGGCGGCATAGGCGCGCACGGCATCGCCGAAGGCGGCAAACAGCTGGTTCGACGGCGTATCCTTGCCGACCCAGTATTCCGGATGCCATTGCACGCCCACGGCAAAGGCCTTCGCGCCGATGACGGAGACGGCTTCCACCGTACCATCCTCGGCCAGCGCCTCGATGGCCAGCTGCGGCGCAGCGTTGGAAATCGCCTGCCGGTGCAGCGAGTTGACCCGCACTTCGCCGGCGCCGAGCACCGAGGCCAGGCAGCTGCCTTCCTTGACGAGCACGGTCTGGCGAATGCCATAGGCAGTATCGAGTTCCGGCACGTCCGGCTTGCGATGATCCCAGATACCGGGTTGTTCCTGAATGTCGGAGGCAAGCGTGCCGCCGAGCGCGACGTTCAATTCCTGAATGCCGCGGCAGATCGCGAGCAGCGGAATGCCCCGTTCGAGCGCCCGCCGGATCAGCGGCATGACGGTCGCGTCGCGGCCGATGTCGAAGGGGCCGTCGATCTCGCGGGCTTCCGCATCGCTGTAGTAGGAAGGGTGGACATTTGTGCGCGAGCCGCTGAGCAGCACACCGTCGACCCGATCGAGGATCGCGTCCGGGTCGTTGCCGGTTTCAAGCGCTGGCACGAGGAACGGCATCACGCCGGCGCCTTCCACGGCCGCACGGACATATTGATGCGGAACCGCATGCCAGACATTGCCGTCGAACGCCCGGAAATCGGCGGGGATCACAACAAAAGGCTTCGGCATTGCTTCAGGCTCCGACGGGGTTGTCCAGACGATATGGTGCATGGCCTAGCCTATTGCCAGATGCGCCGCAAGCGAACTGCGTTCGGCGTGCAGGCGAAATCTGGTTGGAATTTCTTAGAGGTGCGGTAACCATTCCCGTAAATATGATGCCCCATGATAAAGAACAGCATTCATTGAAATCAATGAGTTCATTGTCGTTGCGCCATGTATGGTTGTGGAATAGAGTAATATTTGCAGGCGAGCGCAATATTGAGTTGAATTTCCGCCTGAAGTAGCCGTGTTCGGCTGCGCGACATCCTTTCGACCGGCCTTTTTGCGAAATCATTCGTTAAACCCTCGGGAATAACACTTCGGCAAACCGGAGCAGAAGGTTCATGAAATCCAGTGAACGGAGCGCTGTCGCGATCGATGTCTATCGATCGTTCGTCAGCTCTCTTTATGAAAACAGGCAGACGCTTCTGGTCGGCATGCTCTCGCATGTCGTGACCTACCTGCTTGTCTTCGCCAAGACCGGTGATGTCTTTTATCTCGGCTCGTGCCTTTCGATCGCGCTGATCTGGGCGGTGCGCACGCTCGGCATGCGCCAGTTCGATCATGTCGATCTTTCAACGCTGTCCTATGATGGCGTTCGCCGCTGGGAAAACCGTTACAATATCGGGGCGGTCTGTGCGACGGTGACGCTGGGTACGGCCTGCGGCTACAGTATTCTGGTCAGCCGCGACGCCTTTGCGGAACTCGCCTGTATCTCCGTGACGCTCGCCACGATGGTCTCCATCGTCGGGCGCAATTATGGCTCCGCGCGCGCCGTCATCGTCATGACGCTTTCGGCCTGCGGTCCGATCATCGTCGGCCTTCTGGCCTTGCAGGATGGCTTCATGGCGCTGCTTGCGCTGCTGATGATCCCGTTCATCCTGACGACGTGGCAGATGGCGCGGGGCGTGCGCGAGTTCCTGTACCGCAACGTCATCGCGGCGCGCGAAATCGCCACCATGGCCGAGCGTTTCGATCTCGCGCTCAACAACATGACGCATGGCCTTTTCATGCTGGATGAGGAGGGGCGTATCCTCGTCGCCAACGGGCGGGCCTGCGAACTCCTCAATCTGGGCGATCGGGAACGGCTCAAGGATTGCCATCTCGATGCCGTTTTGCGCTATGGCGTGCGCCATACCTTTCTGGAAAAGGATCAGGCCAGGCAGGTTCTGCGGCAGCTTGAGGAACTGATGAAGGGTGAGCGTTCTCGCGCGCTCATTCCCTTCTCGGACGAGCTTTATCTCGAATTCGCTGCCCGCAACCGCCCGAATGGCGGGATCGTGCTGATTTTCGAGGATGTGACGGCGCGCGTGCGCGCCGAGAAGAAAATCCTGCAGATGGTGCGCTTCGACACGCTGACCGGCCTGCCAAACCGGGAATACTTCGCCGAACTCGTCCAGTCCGCACTTGCAGAGCGCAAGCGCGGCGGCAAGGTCGGCTTCATGGTTCTCGATGTTGCCGAGTTCAAGCATGTCAATGATACGCGCGGCCATGTCGTCGGCGACAGCCTGCTCGGCGCGATTGCCGAGCGGTTGAAGAAGCTTAGCGCCGACAAGGCGATCGTTGCGCGACTGATGGGCGACGAGTTCGTGCTTTTCTTCCCCAACGAAACGAATCGGCGCGATCTGGAAGGGCGCATGCGCGCGCTCCACGGTCAGTTGCGCGGCGTCTATCACGCGGATGGTTTCAGCTTCAATGTATCGATGAGCGCCGGTTATGTGATCGCGTCCAGCGGCGATTTCCGTATCGAGGACATGCAGATCAAGGCGGATCTTGCCCTGTTTGAAAGCAAGAGCCGCAACAAGGGCGGCTGCACCGCTTTCGAAGCCGAGATGGATGCCAATTATCTCGACCGGCAGAAGCTGAAGGCCGATTTGCGCGAGGCGGTGGAAAAGGGTGGGCTTTCCGTCGCCTACCAGCCGATGTTCACGCCGGACGGGTCACGCATCGAGTGTTGCGAGGCTCTGGCGCGCTGGACCCATGAGGAGCGGGGTCCGGTGTCTCCGATCGTTTTCATCCCGGTCGCCGAGGAAATCGGGCTGGTGAAGGAGATCACCAAGTTCATGCTACGGCAGGCCTGCGCCGATTGCCGGACATGGCCGGATCATATGGCCGTCTCGGTCAATCTTTCGGTGCTCGATCTGCGCAGCAGCGAGATCGTTTCTGTCGTGGCGGATACGCTCGCGGAAACCGGCCTGCCGCCGTCGCGCCTGCATCTGGAGGTGACCGAAAGCTGCCTTATGGAAGAAACCGCCAAGGTCCGCACCATCCTTGAAGAGCTCAGGGCGCGGGGCGTCACCATCGCCATCGACGATTTCGGCACCGGCTATTCCAGCCTCAGCTATCTCGACGCGTTGCCGCTGGACATCATCAAGATCGACCGGTCCTTCGTGCGCAACATCCGCGAGGATGCCCGTCGCTTCAAACTGCTGCGCGGAACGGTCAATCTTTCCCGCGAACTGGGCCTGAAAACCGTCATCGAGGGTGTCGAAACCAGGGACCAGCTGGCGCTGCTCAATGAGTTCAAATGCGCCGATCTGGTGCAGGGCTATGTCTTTTCCGCGCCGGTCTCGTCGGCGGCCATCGAGGCGCTGGCCGAGACGCTCGATGCCAAAGGCACCACGCCGCGCCGGGGCAGCCGGCGCATCGCGTGATATTTCAAAAGCTTATTCCCCGCCCGACGTGGTCTCCGCGATATCGAATTTTAGCATTAACGATCTGTTAACCTTAACAAATGGTTTATCCTTAAAGATTTATTAAAATTATTGTGAGGGGCCATCATTTGCACCATGAATGCTGCGGAAACGGGGCATCATCATGGAAGACAGTATTGCGTTGGAAAACCGGTTTGCCCATCGGCTGCTGGAAATCCTGGATCGGGTCGAGTATCGGCGGGTCGAGACGGGCGAGGACATGGAGGATGTGGCGCGCATCCGCTTCAAGGCCTACAAGATGGCCGATATCCTGCCGGTTTCCGGCTCGAAGCTGATCGATGACGTCGATTTCGACAGTCACGCGTTTGTCTTCGGGATCTATTATCAGGAGCGGCTGATCAGCACCGTGCGCGTGCATCATGTGACGCCGGAGCATCGGGTGAGTTCGTCCGCCTCCATTTTCGGCGGGGAGATCAACCGCTTTCTCGATGCCGGCATGACGCTGATCGATCCCGTGCGCCTTGCCGCCGATCCTCAGGTGCTGCGCGAAATGCCGGCCATTCCCTATCTGACGTTGCGCGTGGCGACGATGGCCTCGGAGCATTTCGACGTCGATCGTTGCCTGTCGCTGGTCAAGCCGCAGCATGCGGCTTTCTACAAAAGGGTGTTTGACGCCGATACCATTGTGACGCCGCAGAAGAATTGCGGAAACTACAAGATCGATCTGACGCTTCTGGCAGCCCGCGTGCGTGAAATCCGGCCGTGGCTTTACAAGCGCTTTCCGTTCTTTGACAGCGAGCCCTTCGAGCGTCGTATGATGTTCGGCGACAAGAAGCGTTGCAAGCCGACACCGCTGACCATCCTTCCGACCGCACGGTTGGCTATGAATGCGCAGAGGAGAGCCCGCGAACATATGACCACACGGCGGGCTCGTTAACGCAGGCGTTCCTTTATGCCGCAGTCAATTGGCTGCGGTTTTCGTTGCGCTCTTCCGTGGCATTGTGTAAGGGCAAGTCAGAGGGTTGCCGGCATAATGCCGCTGCAGGCTCCAAGAGTAATTGCAGAATGCGGCGGCGCTGGCTTTTGAGCGCCGTGCCGAATGTCAGGGAGAGAATGGACGATGGCCGAACATCACACTGGACCGCTGGAAACCGGCGCACCGATGGATTACGCCGAGCATGAGAAGACCTACAACTTCTTCCTGACCGCAACGAAATACGGCACGCTTTTCTGCGTAGCCCTGCTGATCGCCATGGCTGCCGGCTTCTTCACCAGCGCCGGTTTCTTCTCGGCGTTCGTCCTGTTCGTTCTTTTGAACATCGCCGGCTTCGTGCTGCTGCGTTAAGCAATTCCAAAATACGGCAAGGGCTGCGCTGGAGAGAGTGCGCATGGCTTTTTGCGGCCCGGTCTCGGGCATGGGAATGCGCGCCGATAGGTGGCGCGACTGGAGGATGCGTATGATCATGGGGTGCTCCTGCGCCTTGTGATCCTATGTTGTGAGGAGGGCGCATTGACGGAAGTGGTATTTGTCGCGCGGGAAATCGATCCCGGCGAAGGTCGTGTCGCGGCATCGCCGGAAACGGTGAAACGATTGACGGGGCTGGGCTTCGACGTGGTCATCGAGGCGGGCGCGGGGCTTTCCTCGCGTATTCTCGACAGCGAATTCGAAAAGGCGGGCGGCCGCATCGGTTCGGTGGCGGATGCCGCCTCCGCCGATGTCGTGCTGAAGGTTCGCCGGCCGGCGTCCTCTGAAATCTCATCCTACAAATCCGGCGCCGTCGTTCTGGCTGTCATGGATCCCTATGGCAACGATGCCGCGCTTGCCGAGATGGCCAAGGCCGGGCTTTCGGCCTTTGCCATGGAGCTGATGCCGCGCATCACCCGTGCGCAGTCGATGGACGTGCTGTCCTCGCAGGCAAACCTTGCCGGCTATCAGGCCGTCATCGAGGCATCCCATGCCTTCGACCGCGCCATGCCGATGATGATGACGGCGGCGGGCACGGTGCCGGCGGCCAAGGTCTTCGTCATGGGCGCCGGTGTCGCCGGTCTTCAGGCGATCGCCACGGCCCGCCGTCTTGGCGCCATCGTGTCCGCAACCGATGTCCGTCCCGCTTCCAAGGAGCAGGTCGCCTCGCTCGGCGCAAAGTTCGTCGCCGTCGAGGATGAGGAATTCAAGGCGGCTGAAACCGCCGGCGGTTACGCCAAGGAGATGTCGAAAGACTATCAGGCCAAGCAGGCGGCTCTCGTCGCCGAGCATATCACCAAGCAGGACATCGTCATCACGACGGCGCTGATCCCCGGCCGTCCGGCTCCCCGTCTCGTTACCCGCGATATGCTGAAGAGCATGAAGCCGGGTTCCGTCGTCGTCGATCTCGCCGTCGAACGCGGCGGTAATGTCGAGGGGGCGGTTGCCGGCGAAACCGTCGAGGTCGAGGGCGTCAAGGTCGTCGGCTATCCGAACCTTGCCGGCCGCATCGCTGCATCCGCTTCACTGCTTTACGCCAAGAACCTCTACACCTTCCTCGAAACGCTGGTTTCGAAGGAAACGAAGAGCCTGGTGCTCAATCTCGAAGACGAACTCGTCAAGGCGACGCTTCTCACCCATGGCGGCGCGGTGGTTCATCCGGGCTTTGCCCCGAAGACAGGAGATGCGTGATGGCGAATGAACTTCTCGACAAGGCAGTCGCCGATCTCGACCGCGCGGTCGAAGCCGTTCGTACCGCCGCCGAATATGTGCCGGATACGGCGGGCGCATTGGCCCACGGTGTTTCGGGCGGCGCGATCGATCCTTTCGTCTTCCAGCTGGCGATTTTCGTGCTGTCGATCTTCGTCGGCTATTATGTCGTCTGGTCGGTGACGCCGGCGCTGCACACGCCGCTGATGGCCGTTACCAACGCCATCTCCTCGGTCATCGTGGTCGGGGCTCTTCTGGCCGTGGGCATCTCGCTTTCGGGCCTTGCCACCGGCTTCGGCTTTGTCGCGCTGATCCTGGCCTCGGTAAACATCTTCGGCGGCTTCCTGGTGACCCAGCGCATGCTCGCCATGTACAAGAAAAAAGACAAGTGAGGCCGCGTTGATGTCCCATAATATCGCAGCCTTCCTTTATCTCGTCTCCGGCGTGCTGTTCATCATGGCGCTGCGCGGGCTTTCGCACCCCACCACCTCGCGCCGCGGCAATATCCTCGGTATGACCGGCATGGGCATCGCCATCGTCACGACGCTGCTGCTGGCGACGCCATCTTTCGGCGGTCTTGCGCTGATCGTCGTCGGCCTCGCCATTGGCGGTGGCGCGGGCGCCTATATCGCCCGCTCGATCCCCATGACCTCGATGCCACAGCTGGTTGCCGGCTTCCACTCGCTCGTCGGCCTTGCCGCCGTGCTGGTCGCGGCAGCGGCCCTCTATTCTCCGGCCTCCTTCGGCATCGGTGAGGTCGGCGAAATCCACGCGCAGGCACTGGTGGAAATGGCGCTCGGCGTCGCGATCGGCGCCCTGACCTTTACGGGCTCGATCATCGCCTATCTGAAGCTCGACGGACGCATGTCCGGCAAGCCGATCATGCTGCCCTTCCGCCATGTCATCAACATCGCGCTTCTGGCCCTGATCGTCTTCTTCATCGTCTGGCTTGCCGCCTCCGAAAGCCACTTCGATTTCTGGATGATCGTCATCCTGTCGCTGGTGCTTGGTGTGTTGCTGATCATTCCGATCGGCGGGGCGGATATGCCGGTGGTGGTCTCGATGCTGAATTCCTATTCCGGCTGGGCTGCCGCCGGCATCGGCTTCACGCTCGGTAACCTCGCGCTGATCATCACCGGCGCGCTGGTGGGTTCTTCCGGCGCGATCCTGTCCTACATCATGTGCAAGGGCATGAACCGCTCCTTCATCTCCGTCATTCTTGGTGGCTTCGGCGGCGAGACGGCAACGGCCGGCAGCGACGATGGTGTGAACCGCACCGTCAAGCAGGGCTCCGCCGACGATGCCGCCTTCCTCATGGCCAATGCCTCCAAGGTCATCATCGTTCCGGGTTACGGCATGGCGGTGGCGCAGGCGCAGCATGCGCTGCGCGAACTGGCCGACAAGCTGAAGGCAAACGGCGTCGAGGTGAAATACGCGATCCATCCGGTCGCGGGCCGCATGCCGGGCCATATGAACGTCTTGCTGGCCGAGGCCAACGTGCCCTATGACGAGGTCTTCGAACTCGAGGATATCAACTCGGAATTCGCACAGGCCGATGTCGCCTATGTCATCGGCGCCAATGACGTGACCAATCCCGCCGCCCGCGACGACAAGACCTCGCCGATCTACGGCATGCCGATCCTCGACGTCGACAAGGCCAAGACCTGCCTCTTCGTCAAGCGCTCGCTGGGCTCCGGCTATGCCGGCATCGACAACACGCTGTTCTACAAGGATGGCACGATGATGCTGCTCGGCGACGCCAAGAAGATGACCGAGGACATCGTCAAGGCCATGGCCCACTGAGGTCTGGCAAAAGCATGTCTCGCAAAAGTGTGCAGCGGTTTTGCGAAAAGACATGCGCAAAAACAAAGATCTAGGCTGTGGTGACAATTTAACGATTTGGGATTCCATTCGAGTCGCAAATCAGATTCAACGCTGACTTTTGGAGGTCGGCGATGGATGGTGAGGTTCTTCGAGATGACCAGTGGGAGCGGCTAAAGCCGTTTGTGCCCG
>JAVBSF010000455.1:0-3474 GCA_031556925.1 Pararhizobium sp. | reverse complement strand
GAGCGCGATCGCCTTGCCGTTGGCGACGAAGGGGAAGCGACAGACGCGGACGTCGCGGCCTTAGGCCTTTGCCTTGGCTTCCGTCAGGCCGAAAGACGCGACCTTCGGGTTGCAATAGGTGCAGCCCGGAATCTTCAGCTTGTCCATCGGATGGACATTCGGCAGACCGGCGATCTTTTCGACGCAGATGACGGCTTCGTGCTCGGCCTTATGGGCGAGCATCGGCGGGCCGGCAACGTCGCCGATGGCGTAGATGCCGGGAACATTGGTCTTGCCGTAGCCATCGATGACGATGCAGCCGCGATCCGTTTTCACGCCGAGAGTTTCGAGGCCGAGGTTCTCGATATTGCCCTGAACGCCGACGGCCGAGATCATGCGGTCGGCGGTGATCTTCTCGATCGAGCCGTCCTTCTTTTCGACATGGGCAGTGATCGAGTTGGCACCCTTTTCGACCTTGGCCACCTTGGCATCAAGCAGGATCTTCATGCCCTGCTTTTCGAACTGCTTCTTGGCAAGCGCGGAGATTTCGGCATCTTCCACCGGCATCACCTGGCTCATGACTTCGACAACGGTCACATCGACGCCCATGGTGCGATAGAAGGAGGCGAACTCGATGCCGATGGCGCCCGAGCCCATGACCAGCAGCGACTTCGGCATTTCTTCCGGCTTCATCGCTTCGAAATAGGTCCAGATCAGCTTACCGTCCGGCTCGATGCCCGGCAGCGCGCGCGGGCGGGCGCCGGTCGCCACGATGATGTGCTTGGCAGTGTAGGTGCCCTCGCCCTTGGCGTTCTTCGGCAAAGGCGCCTGCGGCTGCTGGATCGCCTTGGTGGTCTTCGATACGACGATCTCGCCGGGCTTGGTGAGCTTGGCCTCACCCCAGATGATATCGACCTTGTTCTTCTTGAACAGGAAGCCGACGCCGCCGTTCATGCGCTCGGCAATGCCGCGCGAGCGGGCAACGATCGCCTTCAGGTCCGGCTTGATCGTGCCTTCCAGCGTCAGGCCGTAGTTCTTCGCATGCTGGGCGCTGTGGAGGACGTCAGCGGAGCGCAGCAGCGCCTTGGTCGGGATGCAGCCCCAGTTGGAGCAGATACCGGCCAGATGCTCGCGCTCAACGCAGGCGACTTTCAGGCCGAGCTGGGCTGCACGGATGGCCGCGATGTAGCCGCCGGGACCGGAACCGATGATGATGACGTCGTAATTCTCAGCCATGGTGTTTCCTGCCTTTGTTCTTGGCGTGTTCTTGGGCGCGCGGGCAAAGCCACGTCGCGTCTTGTTCTCAAAGCCCGAGCATCATGCGGACGATCGGCTCGAGGCCGCGTCCGATCGCACGGGTATTTTCCGCATCGAGATGAATGCCATCGAGCGGCGTGGTTTCAGCAACGGAGCCGGCATCGAAGAAGCCGCAGCCCTTCTCATCGGCCAGATCCGCGTAAAGCGAGGCGAGCATGGCCGATTGCTCCAGCGTGCCGGCAAACATAGCGGCAAAAGCCTCGTTTGCCGTTTCGCAGATCGGCGGCGGGGCGACGATCAGGATTTCCGGGGCGCTGTCGGTCTCGAAAGACCATGCGTGATGGCGCACCAGCTCGACCAGCCGTTCCACACCCTGCACCGCGCCAAAGGCCGTGCCGTGGATGATCGGTTTCATGTCGTTGGTGCCGAGCAAAAGGATCACCAGATCAATCGGATCATGGCTGTGCAGGATCGTCGGCAGGATGCGCGCGCCGTTGCGGTCGCAATCGGCCAGATGATCGTCATAGGCCGTCGTGCGGCCGTTCAGGCCTTCCGCGATGACCTGGACGTCCGGGCCGAGAGCCTTTGCCAGGACGCTCGACCAGCGATCCTCAAGCACATGCCGTCCTTGCGAGGCTGCGTCATAGCCCCAAGTCAGGCTGTCGCCATAGCAGAGGATTGTTTTCATGCAGAGCCTCCGAATACCCCTCACCCGTACGCAGAGGAGCTAAGGGTGGACACCCTCCCCGCAAGGGGGAGGGAAAGACTGCGTCAGACCAGCATGCCCATCGGGTTTTCGATGTAGCGTTTGAAGGCGCCGAGAAGTTCGGCTCCGAGCGCGCCATCGACAGCGCGGTGGTCGGTGGAAAGCGTGACCGTCATCACATTGGCAACGACCATCTGGCCCTTCTTTACCACGACGCGCTCCTCGCCTGCACCGATCGCAAGGATCGTCGCATGCGGCGGGTTGACGACGGCGGCGAAGTTTTTCACGCCCATCATGCCCATGTTGGAAACGGCCGTCGTGCCGCCCTGATATTCTTCGGGCTTCAGCTTGCGACCCTTGGCGCGGGCGCCAAGATCCTTCATCTCGTTGGAGATGGCCGACAGGCTCTTCAGTTCGGCACTGCGGACGATCGGGGTGATGAGACCACCCGGGATCGAGACGGCAACGCCGACATCCGAATGCTTGTGCTTGACCATGTTGGCCTCGGTCCAGGAGACGTTGGCATCCGGCACGTCGCGCAGCGCGAGAGCAAGAGCCTTGATCACCATGTCGTTGACCGAAAGCTTGTAGGCTGGCTTGCCATCCTTCTCCGGTGCTGCAGCATTGAGCTGGGCGCGAAGGGCAAGCAGCGCGTCGAGTTCGCAATCGACGGACACGTAGAAGTGCGGGATCGTCTGCTTGGATTCCTGCAAACGCTTCGCAATCGTCTTGCGCATGCCGTCATGCGGCACGAGTTCGTAGGAGCCTTCGGCGAAGTTCTTGAGAACAGCTTCGTCGGACGGACCCTTGGCAAGAGCAGGCGCAGCGGCAGGTGCGGAAGCAGCGGCGGCCGGAGCGGCAGCAGGTTTGGCGCCTCCACCGGCAACAGCCGTTTCCACATCCTTCTTGACGACGCGGCCGTGCGGGCCAGTGCCGGCAACAGCCGAGATGTCGATGCCGGCGTCCTTGGCAAGACGACGGGCAAGCGGCGAGGAGAAGGTGCGCTTGCCACCAGAAGCGGCAGCCGGTGCAGCGGTGGGCGCGGCAGCAGCCGGAGCAGCTTCGGACTTGGTTGCTTCGGATTTGGCAGCCGGAGCGGCAGCTTCCGCCTTCGGAGCTTCAGCCTTGGCCTCTGCCTTCGGCGCAGCAGCACCACCCCCGGAAGCGGCAGCAGACACATCCTCGCCATCAGCGGCTAGGATTGCAATCAGGGCATTGACCTTGACCGCCTCGGTGCCAGCCGGCACGACGATCTTGGCAACGGTGCCTTCGTCCACGGCTTCGACTTCCATCGTTGCCTTGTCGGTCTCGATCTCGGCGATCACGTCACCGGGGGCGACCTTGTCGCCTTCCTTGACGAGCCACTTGGAAAGATTGCCCTCTTCCATGGTCGGCGAAAGGGCTGGCATGGTGATGTTGATAGGCATCTCTTCACCCTTCCCTTACTTGTAGCAGACGGCTTTCACCGCCTGCACGACTTCGCCGACATTCGGCAGGGCCAGCTTTTCAAGGTTTGCCGCATACGGCATCGG
>JAVBSF010000016.1:0-15081 GCA_031556925.1 Pararhizobium sp. | reverse complement strand
CGGTCGCCCCGCAGTTTCAGGCCTTTGCCTATAGCGGGCTTCTCGGCATTCCCTATTCGGTCCTCATGTTCGTCGGACTGATCATTGCAGGTTGGTTCGGGCTGACCAAGACCCGGTTTGGTGCCAATCTGTATTCCGTCGGCGGCAATCCGGATGGCGCGCGGCTGGTTGGGCTGCGCACCGAGCGATTCGTTCTTTCCGCCCACATGCTGGCCAGCCTGGCTGCCGGTATCGCCGGCCTCTATCTGGCGGCGCGGCTGCAATCGGGAACGCCGTGGATCGGGCGCGACGGCATCTACGATCTGGAATCGATCGCGACCGTCGTCATCGGCGGCACGATCCTTGCCGGCGGCAAGGGCGGGGTGATCGGAACGGCGGCCGGCGTGCTGCTTTTGGCCAGCCTGGATGCGAGCTTCAACATGTTCGGTGTCGATGCGTTTCTGAAGCAGGTCCTTCGCGGTGCGATCGTGATTGTGGCAGTCGGGGTCTATGCGGTGCGCAACCGGGGGCATGTGGCATGACGCTGGTGTCCCAAACAGCTTCCATGAAGCGTCGCATCCCGCTGCGCGGCATCAATATCGCGCTCGTGATTTTCCTCATGCTCTATGCCGCCATCGCGCTGATGCAGCCCAACTATCTTGAAGCCGGGCTGTTCATGAACTTCCTGCGGCGGGCGGCTCCGCTTGCGATCCTTGCCTGCGGCCAGCTTTATGTCATTTTGACCGGCGGTTTTGATCTGTCGATGGGCGCCATCGTGACGCTTGTCGTTCTGGCCGCTTCCATTTTGATCGACGGCGATCCCGATGCCACCTGGGCGGTGATCGCCGGCCTGTATGCGATGGGTGTGGCTATCGGTCTCCTCAACGGCGCGATCGTCGCGTTTTTGAAAGTGCCGTCGATCATTGCGACACTCGGGACATCATTGCTCGTCACGGGCGCGGCGCTTGCATGGTCGGGCGGTGCGCCGCGTGGCGATCTGCCGGACAATTTCCGGGATGCCGGGCGTCTCGTTTTACGCGATATCCCCGTTGTCGGTACGCTTCCGCTGGCGGTGATCATTCTGCTGATCGTCGTTGCGCTGGTCTGGTGGAGCCTTCACGCAGCGGTCTATGGCAAACGGCTGCTGGCGCTGGGTGACAATCCGCGTGCTGCCGAACTTGCCGGTGTCCCCGTGACGGCCACGCGCATCTCCGCTTTCGTTCTTTCCGCGGTCGCGGCGGTCACGGCCGGCATTCTCGTCGGCGGCTTTTCCGGCGTGTCGGTGAATGCAGGAAAAGGCATGGAACTGCAGGCGATTGCCGCCTGCGTTATCGGCGGTGCGCAACTGCTGGGCGGACGCGGCACCGTCTGGGGTGCGCTCTTCGGAGCACTCAGCCTGTTTGCCCTGTTTACTCTTCTCAATCTGCTCGGTTTGCCGCAGGCACTTCGCGACAGCGTGCAGGGCGTAATTCTCATCGCGGCTGTGGGCGCCAGTGTCTGGCGCCACCGTCGCTCAAACTGATTGCTGGCATTGCGGCAATAATCAAGCCGGGCTTACCGGCTTCCAAGGAGGAGATGAAGGTATGCGATACAAGACGATTTTGACGGCGATGTTGATGCTGGCGACCGCCGGCGCGGCATACGCGCAGGAATTCAACGACCCGGCGGAGTTCAAGCGCCAGCGCGATCTGCTGTCGATGACGGCGGAGGGACCGGAAGGTCAGCCCTGGGCTCAGCATCTTGGAGGAGAGATGGTGGACACCGCGAAATACAAGAAGGACGGCGCCCACACGATCTGCTTCTCGAACGCAGGCATATTCAATCCGTGGCGCGTGGTCGGCATGAACAACCTGACCGCCGAAGCCGAACAGCACAAGGACAAGATCAAGGAACTGGTGGTCCTCGATGCCGAAGGCAAGGACGACAAGCAGATTTCCGATATCCAGTCACTGGTGAGCGGCGGCAAATGCGATGTGCTGATCGTTTCCCCGAACACCACGGCGGCGCTGACGCCGGCCGTCGAGGCAGCCTGCGACAAGCTGCCCGTCATCGTCTTCGATCGCGGTGTCAACACCAAATGCCCGGTCACCTATATCCATCCTGTCGGCGGTTACGGTTTCGGCATTACCTCCGGCGATTTCATTGCCAGCAAGCTGCCGAAGGGCGCAAATGTATTGGCCCTGCGGATCGTGCCCGGCGTCGATGTGCTTGAGACCCGATATTCTGCAGCCAAGACAATCTTCGACGAGGCAGGTCTGAACGTCATCGGCTCGGAATTCACCGGCAGTGACCGTGCCAAGACGAAGGCGGTTGTTGAGGATTATATCAACCGCGGCGAGAAGATCGACGCCATCTGGATGGACGCAGGCGACACGGCGACGGCGGCTCTTGAAGCCTTCGAAGATGCTGGCCTGCCTTACCCGGTCATCAGCGGCGAAGACCAGCAGGACTTCCTGCGCAAATGGCAGAAGGAAAAGCTTGTCGCAATCGGCCCGTCCTATCCGACTTACCAGTGGCGCACGCCGATCATCGCGGCTCTCGATATTCTGGACGGAAAATCAATCCCCGGTCCTGAATGGAACCTGCCGCAGCCGGCAATCACGGAAGATACACTGGCCAGCTATATCGATGAGCGTATGCCGGCGCTCCACTACAGCCTTTGCGGCTGCCAGGACCTGCCCGGATACCCCGAGCGGTGGGGTGGAAAGTAAACCTCGTCAGGAGGCGCTGAGTAATCCCTGTTAGGTCTTGGCCTCACAGGCAGACGTGCAATACCCACTGGCGGTAAACGCCAGTGGGTATTCCCCGACTGAGGGGATTGTCCGCGCCGCGATCTTAAGACGTTCGCGTCCGCTTTCGTCATTCAACAGGGAAAACAGGCTCGTGACTTATCTCTGGCGATGATGGGCGTGGACGCGGCGGTACTGGTCGAACAGACGGACTGATCCTTCGGTTTTTGAACGTGACGGCTTGTCCTGACGCCGAGGAGACGAGTTTTTCCATCAGGTGATGGAACATCGGCTGCGTCCATGCCTTTCAGGTGGATGACGATATTACAGCGCCCCATCTCCCGAAGGCCGGATGATCTCGCGAACAGGGACGAGATCATCCATGCGCTCTATCTGCGTCTGAAGGCGGAGTGGGAAACCAGACAAGCGATCGCCGAAGCCGCGCATAACGGCGCCGCGCCGGAGGTGATCGAAGCCATGGCAACCGATCCTGTCCCGCCGATCAATGAGCTTGGGCAGGCGGAAACGGTTCGCACCTTGCTGGATCATTTGAAAAAATCGAGAAGCGGTGTGTTCGTGGAACCCGACCGGGCCGGAGGCTGAGCCGGCGATGGATGGCAAGCTCTCGACCTATCATCGCAAACGCGACTTCAAGAAAACCAGCGAGCCCTCCGGTGCGGTCGAGGTGCATCCGTCGAAGCGCCTGCGCTTCGTCATCCAGAAACATGACGCTACACGGCTGCACTACGACTTGCGGCTGGAACTCGACGGAGTGTTCAAATCCTGGGCGGTGACGCGCGGTCCCTCTCTTAATCCGGCAGATAAACGCCTTGCCGTTGAGGTCGAAGATCATCCGCTCGACTATGGCGATTTCGAGGGGTCTATTCCCAAGGGGCAGTATGGCGGCGGCACGGTCATGCTTTGGGATCGCGGCTATTGGGAGCCTGAAGGGGATTTATCTCCCCAACAGGCTCTGAAGAACGGCGACCTCAAGTTCGTTTTCCACGGCGCGCGCCTGCAGGGCAGCTTCGTTCTGGTTCGGATGAGGAAGGACCGCGATGGCGGCAAGCGTACGAATTGGCTGCTGATCAAGCATCGGGATGATGTTTCCGTCGAGAAGAATGGCGATGCGATCCTGAAACGGGAAACAACGTCCGTTGCCTCCGGGCGCGATATGGAAACCATCGCGGCCGGGAAGGGCCACAAACCGAAACCGTTCATGCTTAATAAGGCTGCGGTGAATGCCGATGCCGTCTGGGACAGCAAGCAGGGGCTTGCTGCTGAACTCAGGGCCGCGAAGGAGCCGAAATCCCTGCCAGATGCAAAGCGTCCCGACAAGGAGATGCCCGCGTTCATTCCGCCGCAGCTCTGCCGGGTCGCGGAGCGCCCGCCGGACGGTTCCGGTTGGCTGCACGAAATCAAGTTTGATGGCTATCGCGTCCAGATGCGGGTGTCGGGCGGCAAGGTCGAACTCAAGACTCGAAAGGGGCTGGACTGGACGAAACGGTTTGGCGAAATCGCCAAGGATGCTGAAGCCTTACCGGATGCGATCATCGATGGCGAAATCTGCGCGCTCGACGATCATGGCGCACCGGATTTTGCCTCCCTGCAGGCCGCTCTTTCGGAGGGAAAGACCGGGGATCTCGTCTATTTCGCCTTCGATCTTCTCTTCGACGGGGGAAAGGACGTGCGTGAGATGTCCCTGAGCGAACGCAAGGCCGTCCTCGAAAACCTGCTTGCCGGCGCTGATCCCGGTCCCCGGATCCGCTATGTCGATCATTTCGATACGGGAGGCGATGCGGTTCTGCGCTCCGCCTGCCGCCTTTCGCTGGAGGGGATCGTCTCGAAGAAACGCGATGAACCCTATCAATCCGGGCGTAGCGACACATGGGTCAAGTCCAAGTGCCGTGCCGGGCATGAGGTGGTGATCGGTGGCTACGTCCTGACGGGCGAAAAGTTCAGATCGCTGCTTGTCGGGGTCTATCGCGACAAGCATTTCGTTTATGTCGGCCGTGTCGGAACCGGTTTTGGCGCCGGCCGCGCTGCGATGCTGATGGATGCGCTCGAACCGCTGGAAGTGTCGCGGTCTCCGTTCACCGGTATCGGCGCGCCGAAAAAGGCGCCGGATATCCGCTGGGTCAAGCCGGAGCTCGTCGCCGAAATCGAGTTTGCCGGTTGGACGGGCGATGGCCAGGTGCGGCAGGCCGCTTTCAAGGGCTTGCGCGAGGATAAGCCGGCCCGCGAGGTGGCAACCGTCGAACCGGCCCCGGTCGATCAGGCGGAGGCGGGGCCGGAGTCCGAACGGAAAGCACCTGCCCGGACGGGAAAGGGGCGAAACGCGAAAGCGGAGGTGATGGGTATACTCATCTCCAGCCCCGACAAGCCGCTGTGGGATGGCGATCAGACCGTGACCAAGGAAGACCTTGCACGATATTACGAGGCTGTAGGGGATTGGCTGATCGGCCATGTCCGGGGTCGGCCTTGCTCGATCATCCGCGCGCCCGATGGCATCGGCGGCCAGCAGTTCTTTCAGCGTCACGCCTCGCCGGGCATGTCGAACCTGCTGGAACTCGTCAAGATTGCCGGGGACAAGAAGCCCTATCTGCGGGTCGATCGTGTCGAGGGTTTGATTGCGCTGGCGCAGGTCGCGGCGCTGGAGCTTCATCCGTGGAACTGCCAGCCGGGCGCACCGGAAGTTCCCGGCCGGTTGGTCTTCGATCTCGATCCCGGCCCCGACGTTGCCTTTTCGCAGGTGGTGGAAACCGCGCGGGAGCTTCGGGACCGGCTCGATGCGCTCGGGCTTGTCAGCTTCTGCAAGACGACGGGGGGCAAAGGGTTACATGTTGTCACGCCGCTGACTGTGGCCAGATCGCCGGATTGGGATGCAGCAAAAGACTTTGCCCATCGTGTCTGCGACCGACTGGCCGAGGACAAGCCGGACCTCTATCTGACGAAAATGGCGAAGAACCTTCGCAAAGGGCGCATCTTCCTTGACTATCTGCGCAACGACCGTATGGCGACAGCGGTGGCGCCGCTTTCGCCACGGGCGCGGCCTGGCGCCACCGTCTCGATGCCGCTGACATGGAACCAGGTGAAGTCGGATCTTGATCCCAAACGTTTCACCGTTCAGAGCGTGCCGGCGCTGATCAAGAAAAGCGATGCATGGAAGGACTATTGCGATAGCGAACGGTCGCTTGCCGACGCGATCCGCCGGCTGGACAAGTCGAGCTGAGCGTTACCGGCGTTAACCGCGTAGCCCTAGGTCTTCTTCGATCGTCTGTTGTCGGCTTCGACGGATTTGCGCAGCGCATCCATGATATTGATGACATTGTCCGGCTTGTCTGCCTTCTCGATGTCAGCCTTCTTCGGTGCCGGCGCTTTGCGGCGTTTCTTTTTCGACGCGATGATGTCGAGAAGGTTCTCCTGCACCGGGTCGGAAACCATCTTGCTGTCCCACGGTCGGGTCTGCTTCTTGATAAGCTTGCGGATCAGCGGCAGCGTTTCCTTTTCCGGTTTTGCCCCGGCCAGTCCCTTGAAGTAGTCCTTTTCGTCGCGGACCTCGTTACCATAGCGCAGCGTCCAGAGAACGATGCCTTTCCCCCGCGGTTCCAGCATGACGGCGCGTTCGCGCCGCCCAAGAACCAGCCGGGAAATCCCAACCATTTTTTGCTTTTCCATCGCCGCCCTGATGACGGCGAAAGCCTCCTGGCTCACCTTGTCGTTGGGGCTTAGGTAATAGGGAGTGTCGAGCCAGATCCAGTCGATCTCGCTGCGCGGCGTGAAGGTGGAGATATCGATGGTTCGGGTGCTTTCCAGCGCGACATGCTCGAGATCCTCGTCCTCGAGCATCACATAGTCGTCTTCTGCGCGCTGGTATCCTTTCACCTCGTCACGATCACGTACGACCTTACCCGTCACCGCATCGACATATTGGCTCATCGCCCTGTTTCCGGTCTCACGGTTGAGGGTGTGGAACTTGACCTTGTCGCTGTCGGAGGTGGCGGGCGTCATCTCCACCGAACAGGTCACCAGCGACAGCTTGAGATAGCCTTTCCAATACGGTCTCGTTGCCATGGGCGTGTCTTTCTATCAGGCGGACTTGCGCCTGGCCGGGCGCTGTTCCGCAGCCTTCTTGCTGCCCTTTGCGGCAGGTTTGCGCGATGTGTTTGTATTTGCCGATTTGCGCGATGTGGCCGTCTTCTTGCCGGCGGCGCTGTCTCTGAGGGCCTGCAGCAGATCGCTGGGCTTCGATGCCTTGGGCACCTTCGGCTTTTTGAATGCCTTGCCCTCCAGCTTCGCCTTCACCAAGGCCGCGAGCGCATCCTCGTAACGATCCTCGAAGCCGCCGGCGTCGTAGCTGCCTTCCTTTGTGCCGATGATATGGCCGGCGAGATCGAGCATTTCCTTGTCGATCTTGATGGCTGGGATGTCGTCGAAGGCTTCGTCAGCCGGGCGAACCTCGTAGTCGTAGTTCAGCGTCGTGCCGATCAGGCCGTCGCCATGGGGTCGGATAAGCAGCGTCCGCAGGCGGCGGAACAGGACCGTGCTGGCGATGGCCACCACATTGGCTTCCTTCATGCCGTCCCGCAGCACGGCGAAAACATCCGCGCCGTTT
Organism: Pararhizobium sp.; assembly: GCA_031556925.1. Classification (GTDB taxonomy): domain Bacteria; phylum Pseudomonadota; class Alphaproteobacteria; order Rhizobiales; family Rhizobiaceae; genus Pararhizobium. The sequence goes on along the minus strand of JAVBSF010000016.1, from coordinate 7,758 downwards.
TCCTGCGGGGCTATGTAGTAGGGCTTGTCGAAATAGAGGATGTCGATCTCGTCGCAGGGAATGAAGGCTTCTATCGCGAGTATCTTGTCGCTTTCCGGAACGGCTGCGGCGATTTCTTCCGGCTCCAGCATGACATATCGGCCATTGCCGGTTTCATAGCCCTTGACCTGATCGTCGTAGTCAACGGTTTCACCGGTTGCGCTGTCGATGAATTCCCGGCGGACACGATTTCCCGTCTTGCGGTTGAGGATATTGAAGCTGATGCGGTCCGAGGCAGAAACGGCCGTGTAAAGCCCAATCGGACAGATAACCTCTCCGAACTTGATGTGGCCCTTCCAGTTCACTCGAGGCATGCCCATCCGATTTTACTCCCGCTTGGCCTTCGGGTCTAAAACCCAGCCACCCCGCAAATCGTTCCCTGTCATGGCTCTCAATCCTCAATCTGCTTTCATGCGGGGAACCAAGTCCGAGGATTCTGGTTACTTCGATGACCTCGAGCGGACGTGCCGTTCATGACGACACGCGCGGAAATGTTTCCGCTCTCAAGGCTTTTGCTTGGAACTTTCGCCGTTAATCGCAGTTCAGGAAAGACTGAGTGAAAGGAGTGTCCCATGGGAAATGACTGGAACAAATGGTTGCACGAGCGGGCCTATGCTTTGTGGGAGGGCGCCAATCGCCCGGATGGCCGGCACGAGGAACATTGGCGGCAGGCGGAAGAAGAACTGAGGCAGTTTCCGCCACCGGCAGAGAACCCGGTCAAGGCCGAAAAGACAAACGCTGAGAAAGCGACCGCCGGCTAGGCTCATCCTGCGCGGGCAATGAAACCCGCGCTTCTATTCTGCGCCGTCCGGTCGCCGGGCGGCCCATCCATTTCCCGCTCCCGAACCCAACGGCGAAACATGGACCTGTCCTTTTCCCAGCTTGATTATCTGAAACCCGAACTCGGCGCCGAATATACCGGCGATGGCATTCATTTCTCTGTTTTCTCCGCCCATGCCGAACAGATGGACCTCTGCCTCTTTTCCGAAGATGGCAAGCAGGAAATCGCGCGACTGCCGCTTCCCAAGCGCGAAGGCGATATCTGGTCCGGCTATATTGCCGGCCTCAAGCCCGGCACGGTCTACGGCTATCGCGCCCACGGGCCATATGATCCTGATCAGGGGCATCGCTTCAACCCCAACAAGCTCCTGCTCGATCCCTACGCCAAGCAGATTGCCGGCGAACTGAGCTGGGATGACGCGCTCTACGGTTACGGCATCGGTGATGCCAGGGAGGATCTGTCCTTCGACGAACGTGACAGCGCACCCTTCATGGTCAAGGGTGTCGTGCAGGATACCAACTTCGATTGGGCCGGCGACCAGAGCATTCGCCGGCCGTGGACCGAGACGATCATCTATGAGGCCCATGTCCGTGGATTGACCATGCTGCACCCACAGGTGCCGGACGAGTTGCGCGGGACGTTTCTCGGCATGTGCAGCGAGCCGATCGTAGAGCATCTCGTCAAACTCGGTGTTTCTGCCGTGGAGGTGTTGCCGATCCATTATTTCCCGGATGATCGCTATCTGACGGAAAAGGGGCTTCGGAATTACTGGGGCTACCAATCGCTCGGCTTCTTCGCACCCCAGCCGCGTTATCTCTCGCAAGCGCGCATCATGGAGTTCAAGACCATGGTGAAGCGCTTCCATGCCGCCGGCATCGAAGTGATCATGGATGTTGTCTACAACCATACCGCCGAGGGTTCCGAGCGCGGCCCGACGCTGAGTTTCCGCGGCCTCGACAATCTGAGCTATTACCGCCTCTCGCCGGACGATGCCCGCCATACCTATGACACGACGGGAACCGGCAACACGCTGAACCTCGCCCACCCGATGGTCATGCGCATGGTTCTGGACAGCCTGCGTTATTGGGTCGGCGTCATGCATGTCGATGGCTTCCGTTTCGATCTCGCAAGCACGCTGGGCCGAACCCGCCATGTGGAATTTGACCGCGACGGCGCGTTCTTCCACGCCGTCCGGCAAGACCCGGTTCTGGCAGGTGTCAAGCTGATCGCCGAGCCCTGGGACGTGGGTGACGGCGGTTATCAGGTCGGCGGCTTTCCCTTTCCGTTCCGCGAATGGAACGACAAGTATCGCGACGATGTCAGGCGTTTCTGGAAAGGCGACGAAGGTCTGGTGCCGAAGCTGGCCGAGCGGGTCAGCGCTTCCGCGGTCCAGTTCAACCATTCCGACAGGGGCGCAACGGCGTCGGTCAATTTCCTCAGCGCCCATGACGGCTTTACGCTCGCCGATACGGTGTCCTATCGCGACAAGCACAACGAGGCCAATGGCGAGGAAAACCGTGACGGCCATTCCGATAACCAGTCGGACAATATGGGCGTCGAAGGTGAAACCGACGATGCAGATATCAAGGACGCCCGGTTGAAGCGCCGTTTCAACATGATGGCGACGCTGCTCCTGAGCCAAGGCGTGCCGATGATCCTGTCCGGCGACGAGATGGGCAACAGCCAGAACGGCAACAACAATGCCTATTGCCAGGACAACGAGATCAGTTGGATCGACTGGGACCGCGATGAGGAAAATTTCTTCGATCTTTGCCGCCAGTTGATCGCCTTGCGCAAGGCACATCCAAGCCTGCGGCCGGAGCGGTTTTCAAACGGCGAGGACGGACCCAATCACATCGACTGGTATAAAGTCGATGGATCCGTCATGGATGAGGGAGCTTGGCAGGAGCCGGAAAACCGCATTCTCGGCGCATGCCTTGTCGCGCGCTCCATCGAAAACGATCCGCCTGTCGTAAGCGACCGGTTACTGGTCATCTTCAATGCGGGCGGCGAAGCCAAGTTTACATTGCCGCCGTTGGAAGAGGGGCACATATGGCAGAAGCTTCTCGATACCCGTGCCGATGATCCCTTCCACTCCGACGCCACCGAAGGTGTCGTTTCCGTGCGGGCGGAAAGCGTCATGGCTTTTGCCATCTGAGGCGGCGCATGATCCGATGTGAGCGCCGCCCGGATTACCGGATAATCAAAGTAACCGGCGCAGGATCCTGGATTTCCGCATCGCTCCACGGAAGGGTGTAGGCATAGGCGATCACGAGAGCCAACAGACCGGCAAGCAGGTTCACAAGTCCTATCGTCAGAGGTTCTGCATCGATATCCATGGATCGTTCCTTTCAACGTGTGAACCTTTCGGCTGGGGATTGGTTCCTTGAGAGAGCGCCTGCCATTTTAGCGGAAAGGTATGATTACATGCACGTCGAAGCGGTCTTCCTTCCCCGCCATGACTGGGTGCCGAACAATCCGCGTCTGCCGGTTCTGATGTACCGGAACGCTTTTTCCGGCAGCTCTGATTATGCCGCGGATTTTGAGAGGCGGGTTTCAGCCCACGGCTGGACCGGGCTCTGGCGCAACGGGATTTTCGACTATCGGCACTATCATACCGGCGCCCATGAAGTGCTCGGGATTGCCGCAGGAACGGCGGAGGTGGAAATCGGTGGCCCCGGTGCCTTGGAACTCAAGGTCAGGGCTGGCGATTGCCTGATCCTTCCTGCGGGAACGGGTCATTGCCGGCTGTGGAAGGACAACGCTTTTCTCGTCATCGGCGCTTATCCGCCAGGGCAGCAGGCGGATATGAAAACGGCAGCGCCCTCCGCAGACGATCTGGAGCGCATCGCGGCATTGCCGCTGCCTTCGAGCGATCCGCTGGAAGGTGCTACCGGTGCGTTAATGCAGCACTGGCTTCCGCCGGGTTGAACATCAGGCGTCAAGAACCCGAAGTCCGTTCTCGTTCAGTGATGAGAGGAATTTGCTGCGGGTCGTGTCGGTTGCTGTCTGACCATCAAGCACGGCATTGCAGGCCTTCACGGCTTCGTCGTAGCGCGAGCCAAATTTGTCCGGAAAGATCGAGATCAGCGCTTCAAGGGCCTCTCGTGGGCCGCTTACAGTGTAGGGATAACCATCGGAGGTCTCGAACTGGATGGGGGTAGGCCAAGTCTGCTGACTCATATGGGGAAACCTTTCAAAGATTGAGTTCAGGTTTAACCCGCGGCAGCCCCATTCGTTCCGCGATTGCCGGATCAGGCCAGTTCCCGATTGGTGAAGCGGGCATTACCGAGGCCTGTGCCGATCGTCATGACGCCCCAGCGGGATACATCCTCCATGAAGCGAAGTTGCGAAAGGCCCTGAACGACGGCGTCGTTGTGCATCATCACGAAGGTTTCATGGTCGCGAATGATCGGGATGGCTTTGGTTATTGCCGCCGGCAGATTGAAATGGTCGCTTTCCCAATTGCCGCCGGGCAGATTGTGGGCGCCGCGCTCGATGGCTCCATCGGGGTTGATGATACCGGGGCAGGCGATGCCGATCAGCGGCGCGAGCTTGAGCTTGTCGGCCTTTGAGATGAGATCGTTCAGCATGTCGGCGAGCCGTTCGATGGCCGCACTTCGGCTGGGTTGGTCGTCCGCATGGCGCCAGATATCGGAGTCTCGAACGGCGGCATCGACGATCCGGTGCTTTTCCCGCGCGAATTCCACGATGCCGGCCCGCATATTGGTTCCGCCGATATCGACGGCGAGGATCGCGTTATGGCCCTTCAGCATCCAGGAAGGCATGAGATGCACCGAGCCGATCAGGCCGGCGTCATCGGGATGGTGGGTGATCGGCACGAGATCGACATTCACGCCTTGGGCGCGCAAGAGCATTTTTGTGCGGGCAATCGTGATTTCTCCGGCGCGACCTTCGCGAAAACCGCCACCGACGACGATGCGTTCGGTCTTGGCCCAGGATTTGAACGTCATGTACTTGGTGATGACATCAGCAAAATCGCGGGAAAAATCCTCGATCGCGGCCATCGCCAAGGCCATCCCGACGGCGTCCTCGCCTTCGAGCAGGGCATCTACCTTCTTCTTGGAAACAGATCCGGCAAGATTTTTTCCGAGCGGGTCGTCGCTGTAATCGCGCAGCACCTTGCGCCAGTCATGAAGCTTGGCCTGAAAGGCACCCTTGTTGGCCTTGTCGCCGATGAAATGGCCGCGCTCACGTGTCTCGTTGTTGTAGTCATCGACCAGAACGGATGGCAGTTCGACCGCGCCGTGCCCGAGAGGTGTGTGTCCCTGCGTTTTTTGCGCAGCGCGTGTTTGTGCCATTAACAAGCCCCTTGGGTGAATTCAGCCGCAGGCACAACGTCTTTGCCTGCCGGATGTTCCCGCCGATGTTCCCTTGCCGGGATCGCGCCGCGGGCTACTTGTTCTGATAGTCAGAGCCGGAGGATGGATCGTGCAGGATGACGATGTGACGGTATCGATGCTGGCGGCCTTGCTTGCGTCACCCGGCGAATGGGCCCTGTTTCTGGACATCGACGGAACGCTGCTTAATCTCGCACCGACACCGGATGCAATCGAGGTTCCCCTGGATTTGCCGGGCCATCTCGACCGGCTGCACCGCAAGCTGGGCGGAGCCATGGCGCTGGTGACCGGTCGCTCGCTTGATTATGCCGACCGGCTGTTCAAGCCCTATGCCTTTCCGCTTGCGGGCTTGCATGGGGCCGAGTTCCGGGATGCTGGTGGGATTTCGATCGTCGCTGAGACGGATGCCTTTCAGGCGCTGAAGCATCTTCTGGTGAAGGAGGCGGAAGCCTATCCCGGGGTTCTGATCGAGGATAAGGGAGCGGCCGTTGCCGCGCACTACCGTCTGGCGCCGGATTACGAAAAGGTGCTGGAGGAGCGCATGCATTATTACGCTGAGCTTGCCGGACCCGAATGGGCGCTGCAACTTGGCAAGATGGTGTACGAGTTACGTCCGGCCCGCGCCAGCAAAGGAGATGCGGTCCAGCGCTTTCTGCAGGCGGAGCCGTTCAAGGACCGGCTGCCGGTCACGATCGGCGACGATCTGACGGACGAGGCCATGTTTGCCGTCGCCAATGCCCGTGGGGGGCTCTCGATCCGCGTCGGCGCGATCGACGCGCCGAGTTGCGCCGGAAACCGGCTATCGTCACCGGCTCTTGTGCGCAATGTACTGAAGACCATGGTGGTCTGAAATTCGAATTTCAGCCTATTGTCCAGCGTACCGACCATGGGCCGCAGGTGTCTTCGGAGATATGACCTTCCTGCCAGAGCACTGTTCCTCGTGGGCGGCCGGGAAACCGTTCCTCGGTATCAGAGGGATTGGTGAGCAGGGCAAGTTCCCCGTCCACTGTCTGCCATCCGACGGCGATGACCGAGCCGGCAACACTGCCATGTCCTCCGGTCCTGATGTCTGCAAGCAGAGGCAAGATGGATTTGCGGCGAACATCAAGCAGCGCCTTGTAGTGCGACAGATGGGCGGCGTTGTGCGGCTTCGACAGGTTTTCCCAGTCGAGCCGGGCGTGACGGAAGGTTTCGAGCCGGGCCGGGTCGATCTCCCCGTTCGAAACCTCATCGAAGCCGGGAAGGCGCGAGAGTTCCTTGCGGCGTCCCTCGCGCACGATCCGGTTCAGATCGTCATCGAAATCGCAGAAATAGGGAAAGGGCTGGCGGCTGTCCCATTCCTCTCCCATGAAGATCATCGGGATTTGCGGCAGCAGCAGGTAGATGGCGGAGAGCGCCCGCCGTTGGGCCGATGTCGTCGCTTCGGTGAAACGGTCACCCTTGGCGCGGTTACCGATCTGATCGTGGTTCTGGATGAAGGATATGAATGCCGTTGGCGGTAGATGCCCGCTCGGTTTGCCACGCGGCGTCCCGCGATAGGGCATGTTTTCACCTTGGAAGACAAAACCTTCGGCCAATGCGCGGAGGGCTTTTTTGTTATCGTCAGCGTAATCCTTGTAGTAGCCGAAATCCTCTCCGGTTGCGGCCGTGTGCAGGACATGGTGCACGTCGTCATTCCATTGAGCCGTGAAGAGGCTGGGCTTTCCGTCCTCATTACGTTGCAAAAGCGCGCTGTCGTTTTCCTCATTTTCAACGATCAGATGGATGTGGCGGTCGGAAAAACTTTCCCGGATGCGGGTTGCGAGTTCCGTCAGGAAATGCGTTTCGCTGTCGTCTTTCAGCGCATGCACGGCATCGAAACGAATACCGTCGAAGCGAAAATCTTCAAGCCAGTAGAGTGCGTTTTCAATGAAATAATCTCTGACTTGGCGTGCTCCATCGCCATCCAGATTGATGCCCTGGCCCCAGGCCGACTCGTGTTTGTTGCTGAAGATCGGGGCGTAGGAGGGCAGGTAGTTTCCGTCCGGGCCGAGATGGTTATAGACGACGTCAATGAAGACGCTCAGCCCGCGCAGATGTGCCTCGTCGATGAAGTGCTGCAGGTCTTCCGGGCGGCCATAGACATGGAAGGGAGTGTAAGGCAGAACCCCGTCATAACCCCAGCCGCGACTGCCGGAAAACGCATTGAGCGGCATCAGTTGCAGGGCGTTGACGCCGAGATCTTCAAGGTGATCGAGCTGGGAAACGGCCGCTTCATAGGTGCCTTCGGGTGTGAAGGCGCCGATATGCAGCTCGTAAATCACGCTTTCTTCCCAGGGCCTGCCCTTCCAGTCACCGGCTTGCCACGCGTAAGCTTCGAGATCGATCAGTTCGCTCAGGCCATGCGGACCATCGGGCTGGAAGCGGGAGGCTGGGTCGGGAACCGTCAGGCCATCGTCCAGAAGAAAACCGTATCGAAGACCGGGATGGGAAAGAGGAAGCGAGAGGACGTGCCAGCCGTCGGCCTGCCGCTGCATTGACCGGTTCTCCTGCCCTTCTATCCGGAGCGAGACCGTTTGCTGAAGAGGCGCCCAGAGC
>JAVBSF010000383.1:0-13857 GCA_031556925.1 Pararhizobium sp. | reverse complement strand
ACGGCTTCGTCTGACGGCCTTGGTTTTCGACTGTCTGTTCGGGAAAACCGGTTTCCATTTCTCCTCAACAAACTTCTAAAGCGTGTCGCGATCTTTCAGATTCGCTCATACGCTTTAGATCTTTGTTTTTGCGCATGTCTTTTCGCAAAACCGCTGCACACTTTTGCGAGACATGCTTTAGGGTTTGGGTGGCATCATCCGGGCGGCGCGGGCGGCAAGGCTGAGACGTTCGCCCTGCCCGGCGGGTTCGGGCGCCTCGATGAGTGCATGGATCGGCGATCCCGCACCTTCGCGCGTCGCGGTCAAGGCGACGACGGAGGCGGCGATGTCGGCAATCTCCTCGCGTAGCGCCGCATCGTGCGTATCGCCCTTTGCATTGACAAGCCGCTCCGACAGCGCCGAAACTCGATTGCGGGCATGCTCGAAGGAAAGTTCCGAAGGCAGGACGGAGGGTGCGGGTTCGATCGCGGCAAGCGGAGCAGCGCTGGCGGCCGCGGCTTTTCTGTCCTTACGGGCTGTGCCGTGGGAGACGGTTGCGCGCGCTGCTTTCAACGCATCGCGAAGCTCGTTGTTGGCATCCTTGAGTTTCTGCTTCAGCCGGTCGATCTCACCGGCGCGGCGCTCCAGAAAGGCGTCCTTGTCCGCATTGTTGGCGATTTCACGGTTCAGGCGCTGTTCCAGCTGCTTCATCCGCGTTTCGTCGCGGGCCAGACGCAGTTCGAATTCGCGGGCCTTGTGACCTTCCTCTCTCGCTTCCTCACGGGCGATATCGCGCTCGTCACGCAGGGCGGCGATGCGGCTCTTGAGATTTTCCGCTTCGGCGCTGCGCGCCGCCAGGTCTATCTTCAGATTGTCGACCTCCACCGACGTCGTGTTGAGCTGGCGGGAGAGGGTGTAGATCTCCACCTTTTTCGCATCCTCGCCCTTCTCCGTGGCGGCGAGCGAATTGGTCAGCCGGTCGATGTTCTGCTCAAGGCGGCGGATGTGGGAGCGGAAATCGCCGGCCTCGACATTCATCGTTTCTATCTGCGCATGCAGGTCCGCGGTTTCTCCCGCCAGCCGCTGCACGTCCTTGAGGACGGATTCCTTTTCCAGCATCGTGGCGACGGTTTTTTCGCGCTCGCGCTTCAACACCTGTTCCGTGCGCGCATTTTCGGCGGCATAGCCAGCGCGCGCCGCATCCTTCTGGGCACGCACTTCCTGCGGGGAAAGCGGCATCGTGGCCTTCAGGCGATCTTCTGCGAAACGAATGATGCGTCTATGGACGAGCGGAGCCATCAGGACACCGAGCATGACCGCCGTCAGAAAACCCAGGGAAAACAGAAGCAGAAATTGGATCACAGGCGGCCATTCGGTTTGGGCCGGCGTCTGGCGGCCGGGCCGATGCGGTGGTCTTGGAAACGGCCGGCGAAGGGACGGCCGTCATCGGTATTTCAGAATATCATGATTTTTTCGGCTTGCACCGGCTGATTTGGCGCCGGGCCTTTCGAAAGCCGCGTCAGAAGGGGTTCCAGGTCGGCTGCTGGGTCAGCTTGAGATAGCCGACATTGAGGCCGAGACGGGCGCCGAGGCCGGTGCGGATCGGGACCAGCACGATATTCTCGTCGGTCAGCACCGTCATGCCGAAGCCGGCCACGACATAGGCCGAACCGGAAACGCCGCCGAAGCGCTTGTAGAGGGTCGGCACGCTCGGCAGGTTATAGACCAGCATCATCGTGCGGCTTCCCTGTCCGCCCCAGTCGAGACCGAGCGACGGGCCCTGCCAGAAGACATCGTGCTGGCCGGCGTTCTTGGTGTAGAGGTCGCCCTCGCCATAGGTCAGGCCGGCGACGAAGGCGCCGGAGCCCTCTTGCCCGAGGATGTAGCCGTTCGGCAGGCCGTAGTTCTGGAAGGCGCGCTCGACCACTTTGGCCAGCCCGCCCGAGGTCGAGCCGAAGAAGCTGTGACCCGCGTCGACGATTTCCTGCATGGTGTATTGGGTGCCGCTGGCGTTTTGGGCGCCTGCGGGGGCGAGAAAACCGAGAACGGCGAAAAGGGCGATGGCAAGGCGCAGGCAGGCTGCCTTGGCGGACGTGATCAACGACTGCATTCTATCCTCCATGGCGGACCGGACACGTTCCATGCCGTCCTTGACGGGCTCAGGCCATATTTCAAGGGGCGGGATCATCTGCCCGGCTGATGGACTGCAATTTGAACCGATCATCTTAACAATCGGTTTACCAAATGTGGTGTCATTATGAACTTCGAGAAAACCGGGTCCGCGCAATCTTCGTCCGTTAGAAAGACCGTGACGCAGGCGCATCCGTTAGCCGCAGTAACAGGCAGCCGAACCAGGCTCTAAGGAAAAGACGATGGTAAAGAATTTGACCCTGACCGGTCCCGATCTGGCCGCTCTCCTGTGCAGCCGTGTCTGCCATGACATCATCTCGCCGGTCGGAGCCATCAACAACGGCCTGGAACTGCTCGACGAGGGCGGAGCGGATGCCGACGCGATGGATCTCATTCGCACCAGCGCGCTCAATGCCTCCGTGCGGCTGAAATTCGCGCGCCTCGCCTTCGGTGCCTCCGGCTCGGCCGGCGCGTCGATCGACACCGGCGAAGCGGAAAAGGCCGCGCGCGATTTCGCGTCGGTCGAGAAGAAGACCGAGGTCACCTGGACAGGCCCGCGGGTCATCATCCCGAAGAACCGGGTCAAGCTGCTGCTCAACCTCTTCCTGATCGCCTACGGCGCGATCCCCCGCGGCGGTTCGGTGGAAGTCATTCTGGAAAACCCGGAATTCGACCCGGTCTTCAAGCTGGTCGCCAAGGGCAAGATGATGCGCGTGCCGCCAAGGCTCGTGGAACTTCTGGCGGGCACGATGGAAGAGGCGATCGATGCCCATACGATCCAGCCTTACTATACCGTTCTTCTTGCCGAAGAATCCGGCATGGAGATCGAGATCGCCTCGACCCCGGAAGAGATCGTTTTCTCTGCAAAGGCGGTCGCGACGGAGGCCTGAACCGGACCGGGAAAAGACGGCAATTTCGTTTCCCCGGTAACTGATTGTTTGCCAAAGCGGACTAGAGTTGTTGTCAGGGGAGTTTCTCCCGCCCAGGTTAAACGGGGCCAATGGAGCCGACGATGCAGCGCTTGATGATTGCCGATGATTCCGACGTCGTAAGGAAGGTTGGAAAGCGGATTCTCTCCGGGATGGGTTTCCTTGTCTCGGAGGCTGCAAATGGACTGGAAGCCCTCGTGCGCTGCCAGGCGGAGCTACCCAACATCATCATCGTCGATGCCGCGCTCGATGGCGCGCTCGAACTGATCGGCAATATCCGCCACCTGCCCGAAGGTAAGTCCGTCCGCATCTATTACTGCGTGGTCGAGGCCGATCTCAAGAAGATGATGGCCGGAAAACGCGCCGGCGCCGACGACTTCCTGCTGAAGCCCTTCGATCGCAAGATCCTGACGAGCGTCTTCGCCAGCTTTTCCGCCGCGGCCTGATCTTCGGCCTGCTCCTTCTTCTCCCTAGCGGGAGACGTGCCGAGCGAAAGCGAGGCGATCAAGGGGCGCAGCAAATTCGGAGCTTGCGGATATACAGCCCTCAGCCGGCCCTTGGGGCGACCTTCTCCCGCCGGCGAGAAGAGGCAAGCCCAGCGTTTTCTTCCACAAACACGAAAAAGCCCGCCAAACGGCGGGCTTTTCATCGTCTATGAACGGCAGAAGGCGGCCGCCATGCGGGGAGCGACCGTCCTCAATGCCGATTTCTATTCAGGCGCTTTCAGCGAAATCGCCATCGGGTTCGCGCAGCACGTAGCCGCGGCCCCAGACCGTTTCGATGTAGTTTGCGCCACCGGCGGCGTTGGCCAGCTTCTTGCGCAGCTTGCAGATGAAGACGTCGATGATCTTCAGTTCCGGTTCGTCCATGCCGCCATAGAGGTGGTTGAGGAACATTTCCTTGGTGAGCGTCGTGCCTTTGCGAAGGGAGAGCAGCTCGAGCATCTGGTATTCCTTGCCCGTCAGGTGGACGCGCTGGCCGCCGACTTCGACGGTCTTGGCGTCGAGGTTGACGATCAGTTCGCCGGTCGAGATGACCGACTGGGCATGACCCTTGGAGCGGCGGACGATGGCGTGGATGCGCGCAACCAGCTCGTCCTTGTGGAACGGCTTGGTCATGTAATCGTCGGCGCCGAAGCCCAGGCCGCGAACCTTGTCCTCGATGCCGGCCATGCCGGAGAGGATGAGGATCGGCGTCTTGACCTTGGACAGTCGCAGCGTACGCAGAACCTCATAACCGGACATGTCCGGCAGGTTCAGGTCGAGCAGGATGATGTCGTAGTCATAGAGCTTGCCGAGATCGACGCCCTCTTCACCGAGATCGGTGGTGTAAACGTTAAAACTTTCCGACTTGAGCATCAGTTCGATGCTCTGCGCTGTCGCGCTGTCGTCTTCAATCAGTAGAACCCGCATAATTGTCCCCTTTTCCGCCGCCGAAAGGTAAGTTTGTGGCCTCCTGACGCGATACGGATCCAGTCGTTGCCTGATTTGGAGGCTGCCAGCAAATGGTTAACAAATTCTGATTCACTCTGGCAAGAGGAGCGAATTTGTTAAATATTTTTAGCAGCCCTCTGTTTTTCCTTAGGATTCGCTAGGCGTATTCCTAATGTACAACATTAAGAATTCCGCTTAACCGACTCCCGTGACTCAATCTCTGCCTGTTATCGAATTTAAGAAACGGCATTTACCGAGCCTTAAATGATCGTCCCTATGATTAATGATGCCCGTAAACGAAAGGTTACCAGCGGTAGGTATTTGTTAAGATCGCTGGCATTTTTTTGTTTTCGGCTCGGTTCGATCGCCCGATCGGACCAGAATCTTGTGACCGGGGTCTCGTTATCCGCGGAGTATTGCGTATGAAGTCACGTGAAAGCCTTGTGCGCCTGAAGGAATTTCAGGTGAAGGAAAAGCAGCGTCAGTTGAACCAGCTTCAAATGATGATGGCCGAGTTCGATCGGATGACCAAGGAATTGGAAAGCCAGATCGGATTCGAGGAAAAGAAGTCGGGGATTACCGATCCTTCTCATTTCGCCTATCCGACGTTTGCAAAGGCCGCTCGCCAGCGCGCCGACAATTTGCAGGTGTCCGTGCGCGAATTGAAAGTCCAGCAGGATGCGGCGGAAATCGCCCTGGAGGAAGTCCAGGCCGAATACGCCAAGGCGGCGGCGCTCGAAGAGCGCGACAACGGCGCGCGCCTGCGCGCCTGACGAACAGGGCACGTCGTCTGCCTATCCCCAGGATCGGACCGCATGCGGACAGATTCCTGATCAAATCAGAAGACCCATCTTACCGCCCGAGGGGGATGGGTGAGATGGGTCTTTTGCGCGTTCGTTCTGGTTCCGACGTCAATCTTTTGTACGCACGCGTTTGTCGCGCCTGCGGCTTCAGGCCTGTATCACATCCTGCCATTCCGGATGGCGCTGCGCCTGCGCGCGCATGAAGGGGCAGAGCGGAATGATCTTCCAGCCGCCCTTGCGCGCCGCCTCGATCGCATGGGCCGCAAGCGCCTGGCCTACCCCCTTGCCGCGAAGCGCATCGGGCACGCCGGTGTGATCAATGATGATGAGGCCGGGTGACGAGCGCGAATAGGTCATCTCGCCGGTATGCCCCTCGATCGTTGCGCTGTAGCGACCGTGGGAGCCGTTTTCCTCTTCGATAATATCCATTCGATTTCTCCTGCGATGTTGCGGGAGAATGGCATGTCCGGGATGCCGAATGGAAGAGGCTCGTTCGCGGTAGCGATCAAAAGCTTCGGGCGGCCTTTGCGACGAGCCGCCCGAAAACATGGTCTCAGGATTTTCGGCGCCGGGGCGCCATTCGAAACGTCAGCCTGCGGCCTCGGCCGTGGCGAAACCGGTCCTAGTGACGATATTGCTGGATCCGGGTGGTGCGCAGGCCTGCGAGACCGTGATCTGATATCGAGGACTGCCAGGATAGGAATTCTTCTACCGTGAGGGTATAGCGCTCGCAGGCTTCTTCAAGACTGAGCAGGCCGCCGCGTACGGCAGCGACGACCTCCGCCTTGCGGCGGATGACCCAGCGCCGCGTATTGGCGGGTGGAAGGTCGGCAATCGTCAGGGGGCTGCCATCGGGGCCGATGACATATTTCACGCGGGGTCGTATCATTTCGGTCATTGGACTCTCTACACACACTCAAGACCATATTCCCGCAACTTACCCTGCCACATTTAACATTTGCCTAAGCGCATAGTAACAATTCACTCATAATTTTAGGTGGTCGGTGCGCGGATCGCGCGCAGGTGGCAAAAACCGGCGCTGCCGGCGTGGTTGCGATAGGCCCAGTCGCCGTTTTTTGGGCCGTCGCGCAGAGGCCGACAACCTTTGAGGTTATCGACGTGCAGGGTTCTCGCATGGGAGCCATGCAAATTTCGCTGTTTCGGTTGACTAAAATTTTAGCTATATCCGCCGCGAAATTGCGCATGAAGCATTATTTACGTGCTCCAAACGCTCGCAGGGTAGTTATTTTCTCCATATCAGAAACATGTGTTCCAGCAGCCTCCGGCTGTCTTGGGCGTTTTATGCTTTTGGTTTGCCTTGGCGTGCGTCGTGGAGATCAGGTTTTTTGAAACGGCCAGGCGCCGATGGATTGGTGATTGAATATGAGAGACCCGGAAAAGCTGGTCTTGCGGAACGACGCATATGCTGATTTTCTTTCGGGCATGAGCGGTTCGACGGTACAGACCGAATACGAAGTGCTGCATCTGATGCGTCAGTGCGCGGCGCAATTCGGGTTCGGCAATTTCATGATCGTGCGGTTTCCGCTGGGTGAAAATCAGCGTTTCGCGGAGCGGCTCGTGTTGAGCAGCTGGCCGGCCGATCTCGTGCGCCGCTACGACCATGCGGCCTGTTTCGGCACAAGCCCTCTGGTCGAGCAGCTGCGCCAGACGAAGTTGCCGGTGTTTGCCGGCACGGAAGGCTTGATGCAGGTGGAAAACGCCGAGAAGGCGGATATTTCCTGGAACGGCCTGGACAACACGTTCGCTGTCCATCTGCACACGACCTATGGCGAATCCTTCATCGTTACGCTGTCGGGCGGCCGGGACGCCCCGGACCAGCGCGAGACGGCGGATATCTATCTGGCCCTGGTAAAGTTGTTCGAATGTCTGGAGCGGACCTTCGAGGCGGGGGCTTCGGCGCGCGACAAGCTTTCGGCCCGCGAGATCGAATGTCTGCGCTGGGCGGCGGCCGGCAAGAGCAGCGACGAGATCGCCATCATCCTCGGCATCTCCGCCTATACGGTCAGCAGCTATTTCAAGACCGCGACCCGCAAGCTCGATGCGGTCAACCGCATGCAGGCGATCGCCCGCGCCATGCGGCTGAAGCTGATCTGAGCGCTGCGGGCCTCATGTCGGCCGGGTTATCGCGCTCTTGTTCGCAGGCCCCAGACTTTCTATATGACCGGATAAACCAGGGCCGCGGGCCAGGATGCGATACCGGGTGCTCCTGATGGGCGCCGGGCATTTTGCCGTTTCGCCTAAACCGGGTAGAGTGACGTCCCAGAGCGTGGACAGCGCCGCCTGAAACCCCGAATGCCGGATATATTGCCGTGAACAGTCTCGATTTTGATCGCAAGCCGGAAGATACGCGTGTCGTCGTCGCCATGTCGGGCGGTGTCGACAGTTCCGTCGTCGCCGGAATCCTGAAACGGGAAGGCTATGACGTTCTCGGCATCACCTTGCAGCTGTACGACCATGGCGCTGCCGTTCACCGGGCGGGCTCCTGCTGCGCGGGTCAGGATATCGACGACGCGCGCCGCGTCTGCGACGTGCTAGGCATTCCTCATTACGTTCTGGATTACGAGCAGCGGTTTCGAGAAACCGTGATCAATCCCTTCGCGGAAAGCTATGTTGCCGGCGAAACGCCGATCCCCTGCGTTGCCTGCAACCAGACGGTCAAGTTCGCCGATCTGCTGGCGACGGCGCGCGATCTGGGCGCTGACGCGCTGGCCACAGGTCATTATATCCGCTCCCGGCCCAATCCGGTGCCGGGTGCGCCGGGTCGTCGCGCGCTCTACCGCCCGGCGGACGCCGATCGCGACCAGAGCTACTTCCTGTTTGCCACGACGCAGGAGCAGATCGACTATCTGCGTTTTCCGCTGGGCCAACTGACCAAGGCGGAAACCCGCGCGCTTGCCGAAGAGATGGGACTTGTCGTCGCCAAGAAGGCCGACAGCCAGGACATCTGTTTCGTGCCGCAGGGAAAATATTCCGACATCGTTTCCAAGCTGAAGCCGAATGCCGCGCTTGCCGGCGATATCGTGCATCTCGATGGCCGGGTGCTCGGCACGCATGAGGGCATTCTGCATTACACGATCGGCCAGCGGCGCGGTATCGGCGTCGCCACGGGCGAGCCGCTCTATGTGGTGCATCTCGACGCCCGCTCGCGCCGAGTCATCGTCGGCCCAAGGGAGGCGCTGGAGACCCGTCGTCTCTATCTGCGTGACATCAACTGGCTGGGAGACGGCGCAATCGAGGACGTCGCCAGGGATGGCTTTGCCTGCTTTGCCAAGGTGCGTTCCACGCGCCAGCCTGCGCCGGCCATGCTGCATGCCGATGAACACGGTCTTTATGTCGAGCTGGAAGAGGGCGAGGCGGGTGTCGCGCCGGGGCAGGCCTGCGCTCTTTATTCGGGCGTTGGCGAGGATGCCCGCGTCTATGGCGGCGGTTTCATCCTGCGGTCAGAGCGCGAAGCATCGGCGGAAGCGGCCTTGCGCGAGCTTTTGACCGGTTCTGTGGCGGCGTGACCGGCGGCTACGGCGCTTCTTGCGGCAGCTTGTCCACTGGCTGTTTCAAAAGTGCAATTATTTGAAACCGCTCGCTTGACACCGGCATGAACCGCACCTTATAAGCCGCCCGTCTGATGACGACGGCGACGGCTTCCGAGCCTTTGCGTGTTGGATGGCGGGGTAGCTCAGGTGGTTAGAGCAGCGGAATCATAATCCGCGTGTCGGGGGTTCGAGTCCCTCTCCCGCTACCAAAAAAATCCGATCATAAAGAGTTATTGGCTTGTCCGTCCCGGTGTAACCGCCCGACGGCGACTGCCCTGACACGTCGTCGAATAAAGTGCGTTGCTCTTTTTGCCGGCGAAATACAGGGAGACAATCGGGCGGCGTGGAATCCAGCGGATTTCATGCGCTGTTTGCGGTCGGCCCGCTCGGGCTCGGCAGTCTGCCCGACATCGATCTTGTTCCGGAAATCGTGCAGCAAGCTTATCGGGTGGGTATATCGCTTCGTGATGATCTCCGAAATTCCGCGGATGCCGGGTTTGCCGAGACAAACGCTTAGCTGATCAGGGCAAAGCTGCAGGGTTATAAAAGTCCGGAAGGATCGATCTGCTTTCCCGAAGTATGCGCAGGTGTCATCGCGCTTGCCGGCTTCCTCCTGCGGGGAGCCAATTATCAGTCCGCATCGGCGCGTCGTCCCTGAACGACACGGTCGAGAACGATGGCACAGAGCAGGATAGCCAGCCCGGCCAGCAGTCCCTGGCCCTGGGCCGCATATTGCAGCGCATGCAACACGTCTTCACCAAGCCCTTTCGCGCCGATGAGCGCGGCGATGACGACCATGGAGAGGCACATCAGGATCGTCTGGCTGATGCCGGCCATGATCGACGGCGCAGCAGTCGGCAGATCGACCTTGAAAAGTATAAAGGTGCGGGAGGCACCGAAGGCAACGGCGGCCTCGCGCACCGAGGCCGGAACGGATGCGATACCGAGCGCCGTGAGACGAACGACCGGCGGAATGCCGAAGATGATGGTTGCGATAATGCCGGACGGCTTTCCGATGCCGAACAATGCGATCACGGGGATGAGATAGACGAAGGCCGGCATGGTCTGCATGAAATCGAGCAGCGGCCGGACGATGGCTGCGGCACGCTTGTTATAGCCGCAGAGAACCCCGAGCGGTATGCCGATCGCAATCGAAATGAGCGCGGCCGTACCGAGAAGCGCAACCGTTTGCATACTCTTTTCCCAGTATCCCAGGATCGCGAGATAGCTGATCGCAACGAAGGTCAGCAGGAAGACGCGGAAACCGGCAAGTTGCCAGGCAATCGCGAGGATCAGGGCCATCACGACGGGCCATGGGGTAGTGGTCAGCGCACCTTCCATGAGCCCAAGCATGCCATTGATGCCGGCCGTCAAAGCCCCGGCCGCCGGCGCCACGGCGTTGCTGATCGCGGCAATCAGCGCATCGAGCCACGCGGCAGCGCCGGAATTCCAGGCAGGGTCGCTCGGAAACGCGCTGAACAACGTGCGGTCGTTGAAATGCAGAAAGACGATGGGGATGAAAACCAAAAACAGGAGAACAGCGGCGCCGGCATGCAGCAGGCTGAACCCGCCTTGGGAGACGTCGCCTCCCAGCCGCCATCTGCGAAACCGCCGCTCGACCAGATGATTGGCAAGTCCGCCGGTGATAACGCGGGCGGTCAGGAAAAGGCCCGTACCCAGAGCCGTGATCACCCATGCGCCCGCGCCGGCGTCCTGTGCCAGTTTGCGGGCATCCTTGGCCGCCTGCTCCAGGGCTGTCGCGGAGCGTGTCAGCGACTTGGCGATGCTGGAGCTTGGATCTTTGTCGTTCTGGGCCTTCGCCTCGGCAAGCCGCGTGATGGCAAGGGCTTCAAGCCGGTCGGCGCGCGCGCTTTGCTCACTGCTCGCGCCTCCCGCCAGCGCGAAGGCGACCAGTACCACAGCCAGCAGATCGGCAATCAGAAAAGGCCAGAATGCCGACCAGAGACGGCGCCCTCCGAGCCAGATGGGGCCGAACAGGGCAGCCGTGATGTTGAGCGACGGCACATAGCCGCGACGATCGCCGATATGATGGAAGGCACGCTGATAATAGCCGCTGTTCACGCCGGCAAAGCGCGCGATGGCCTCGTCCCGCAGGGGATGGTCGCTCATGCAAAAGCCTTGGATTTGAGAAGGGGGCGCTCTTGCGCAGAAGGAAGACGGGCGTTTTGAACGAAACGCCAGACATAGTCGTCCGCGGGTCGGTCCACGAGTTCCTGCGCTGTCCCCACCTGCACGATGCGGCCACCGCGCATCAACACCACGCGGTCTGCGATCCGGAAAGCTTCATCGACATCATGGGTGACGAAGACCGTCGTTTTGCCGAGCTCGCGTGAAAGCGCCATGAACTGGGTCTGCAGATCGTAGCGGATCAGCGGGTCGAGCGCGCTGAACGGCTCGTCCATCAGCAGTATATCGGGATCGGCCGTCAGTGCGCGGGCGAGGCCGACCCGTTGTTGCATGCCGCCTGACAGGGCGCTGACACGCCGATCTCCAAGCCCCTCAAGCCCCACACGCGCCAAAAGCTCATCGGCCCGATCTTCCCGGGCAGTACGGGCGATACCACGAATTTCGAGCGGCAGGGCGACGTTATCGCGGATGGAAAGATGTCCGAGCAGCGCATGGGACTGAAAGACCATGCCGATCCGGCGGGAGCGCAACTCCCGCAGGGCATTGCGGCCGAGGGCCAGAATGTCGCTGCCGTCGATGCGCAGCTTTCCGGCGCTCGGCTCCAGCAGACGGTTGATGAGGCGCAGCAGCGTCGACTTGCCGCTGCCGGAAAGGCCCATCAGACAGATGAGCTCGCCCTTCTCCACCTTGAAGCTCGCGCCGCCGACACCGACGACGGCGTGAAGGCGCTTGAGGACGGCCTCGTCCGGCGCAGGGTTGCGAGCTTCCTGCAGGACCGCCCGCTCATCCGTTCCGAAAACTTTCCAGACATCCTCAAGCTCGATCATGGCTTAGTTTCCGAGCCAACCGGCAACGACATCGGGATTGGCAGCAAGCCATTCTTTCGCAGCATCGTCAGGCGTCTTGTTTTCGACGGCGATGGCATAGGCAAGCTTGCTCACGGCATCCGTGGTGAAGGTCACCTTTTCGAGGATGGCGGCCACATCCGGCGCGCTGTCAGCCAACGACTTGGAATAGGCAATGTGGATTTCGGCATCCTTGTAGGCCGACTTGATGGACGATTTTTCAAGCCAGTTCGGATCGGAGGGCTCGACGAAGGTCCAGCTCGCATCGTCATGGGCAGGCTCTTCCAGAACTTCCAGCTCGTAGCGGGCGAAGTTCTGGTGCGGGCCGTAGCAGTAACCGATCCAGCCGGTGCCAGCCTTTACCGCCGCGTCGAGATCAGCCGTCGCAACGGCTTCGTCGGTAGTCTGCAGGTCGAAGAAGTCGCCGAAGCCGTAGTCGCGTGCGCGCACGGTTTCGATGTTGGTGGAAAGCCAGCCGGCAGCACCGATCCAGATCTTGCCCTTACCCTTACCATCAGCGGAGAAGACGGCAGCCTTTGCCGGGTCGGAGAGGTCGAAGACCGAATGGATGTTGTGGCTTTCCGCCGTCGCCTTGGTGGTGCAATAGCCCTGCGTACCGGCGTAGGAGTTGGCAGCCAGCTTTACCTTGCCACCGTCGCCGGCATATTGATCGACCAGCGCCTTCTGGTTCGGCAGCCAGACGTCGGTCCAGATATCGATTTCGCCGGCATTGCGGTTCAGCGCTTCCCAGATAACGGGAACGGAGGCAGCCTTGACGGCTGAGACTTCCTTGCCGAGTTGCTCTTCCAGCAGAACTTTCACGACATAGGCGGTGCCCTGGGCAGTGGCATAGCCGGGATCGGCAACGGTGATCGGATTTGCCTGTGCAAGCGCCGGCCAGAGGAAGGCGAGCGTGGTCGAGGCCGAAAGCAAGGTTTTAATAGCGGATTTCATTCTTGTTTCCGTTGAGTTGGAGTTGGGTTTGAATTTTCAGGCTTGGTGTCTGGCCTGAGAAGGGGAATGATGGGGCAGGATGGGAAGCCCCAACCGCTTACGCAACGAGCCGGTTTCGCGTCCCGTGTTGAGCAAACCGCGCTGGTGCAGCAGTGGCACGACCTGCCGGATGAAGTCGTCCTGCCCTTCCGGGAAGGTTGGCGGCAGCAGCATGAAACCGTCGGCAGCGCCGCTTGCGACCCAATCCTCGATCTGGTCGGCGACCTCTTCGGCCGTGCCGATGACCTGCCAGTGGCCGCGGGCACCGGCGATACGGCGGGCAAGGGCGCCGACGGAGAGGTTCTCCTTGCGGGCCAGATCTGTCAGCAGCGATTGACGGCTACGGATGGAATTCGAGACCGGCAGGTCGGGCAGGGGACCATCGATATCGACGCCGGAGAGATCAACGTCGCCAAGATAGGTTTCGAGCAGCGACAGCGCGACATCCGGCTGGATGAGGTCCTGCAGTTGCGCATACTTGTCTTCGGCCTCCGATTTCGTGCTGCCGATGACCGGGAAGATACCGGGCAGGATGAGAACGTCGTCGGAGCTCTTGCCGGAGGCGGCGCGTCGCTTCTTGATATCCTGATAGAATCCGCGGGCCGAGACGATATCCGTCTGCGCCGTGAACACGACGTCTGCGGTCTTGGCGGCAAGCGCCTTGCCGGCATCCGAGGAGCCGGCCTGGACAAGCAGCGGGCGCCCCTGTCTGGACGGGATGATGTTGAGCGGACCCTTGCTGCGGAAATACTGACCTTGGTAATCGACACTGCGCACGGCGCCGTCGTCGAAGAAGACACCGCTGTCCTTGTCGCGGACGAAGCCTTCCGGGTTCCAGCTCTGCCACAGCGAAACCACCGCATCGACGAATTCATCGGCGCGGGCGTAGCGGGCGGCATGGTCGAAATCCGGGCCGGGATTGAAGTTGTCGCTTTCCTGCTGCAGCGACGACGTGACGATATTCCAGCCGATGCGACCGTTGCTGATAAGATCGAGCGAGGCAAACTGGCGAGCGAGATTGTAAGGTTCGTTGAAGGTTGTCGATG
>JAVBSF010000089.1:0-6230 GCA_031556925.1 Pararhizobium sp. | reverse complement strand
GAACGCTGGAAGAGCATTTCAACTCTTGAAAGCTTATCTCCACGTTTACGTCGCTTTGTCTTGGTAGAGCCCTCGGGGAGGATTGAGTAAATCTCATTTCCGAGGAAGTTCGCCACTTTAACGATTCCGTTGGCATCGCTGTAATCACCTTGAGTGAACTGATGTCCATTTTTGGGGACTAGAAGGATGTAGAAGATTAGGAAAATCGCGAGCGTGAGAAGCGTTGCGATGATGATCTCAAGTCCCATGTGTTCTAGACCTTCCAGAGTTTTTATTAGACGAGATCGAATATCGGAAAGCGAGTCAACTCAAGTAAAAGCTTTTAGCTTTTTAGCTAATCTAGCAGCGGCAGCCTTTTCAGATGAGCATTTCATGCAACTGTTACCCCGGTGCTTTGTTTCAGCATTGTGAATAGAGCAATGCTTCAAAGTGATGGATTTTTCATAGGAGCATCGAATGCATTTTCCACCCTTGAATTTCATTGGCTCTGGTGAACTTCACAAAATTCCAGCGTCTTAATTGCGGCATCCCTACAGCTTATGCAAACTCCGGATTGATGCTTAGTCTCTCTTCCCATGAGTTTTACAAAATTCCATCGCAAAAGCTTTTTGACTAGTACAAAGAGCGCACGAGTTACCCTTGCGCCTATTACCCTCATGCGCTAATTATTCCGAATACTGTTATTTGGTTTCCATGAAGAAAGCCCCCCGCCTTTCGGCGGGGGGCTTCCAGAACCTCAGGTTAAAACCGTCAGATCGCTAGGATCAGAAACGGCCACCCTTCTGGCTGTTAACGGTGTTAGAAACGTTGTTCTGCACGTTGTAGGTGTCAGCGGTGCAGGTGCTGTTGAGGCTGGAAGCGCTGGAGCCGTTGGCGTTAGCGATACAGCTTGAAACGTTAGCAGCCTGACCTGCGATGGCGTTACCGATCCAGGTAACAACGAGGATTGCCACTACAGCGAATCCTGCGATGATGAGAACGGTCTCGACGAGTGAACCACGGTCGGAAGCCTCGCTGGAAGCGAATGCACCCTGAATGTTGTTGATGAATGACATATCTGTTTATCCTTGTTTAGAGTTTGAGGCGTTTAACAGAAAGTGACTCGTAACAAGTTACGCCACTCTTATTCTTTTTCGCGCCTCGTGACAGTTGGAGCTACAACCTCGGTGAAAGTTGCTTCACTAATATCAACATGCTTTTCTAAAATTCGGGATAAGTCGCTTAAACGTGGGTATAATGGGTTTTCATTTTTTGCTTTTCCGTGAAAAACTCGCGGTAGCTACTATCGTTTATGGCAAAAAATGAGGCCGCTGGAATCAAAAGCCCCAGCGGCCTCATTTTGGTGGATAGCTTTAGAGGATGTACTCTTCAACTGACTCCATACCCCAAACCCAGATAGAGTAAGCGGTAGTATAGATAGTTTTCTGCCATTTAGCGAATGCTTGCTCATCGTTCAGCTCGTTCTCGGTGAGAGGGGCAAAACTTCGCATGGTTTCGAAGATCAAGGCTCGAGCGCGAGTGTGCGAGCCGGCCGTAAGATCTAATCCAGGGTAATCCACCTGAAGGTGCTTCACATAGATGTCTTTCTGAAGAAGGTTAGCGATCTTCATGAGGGTGAGAGCGATCTCTTTCAATCGATCACGTTCGATGGTGAGTCCAGTCTGACGGCTGTGCTCTAGAAGCGTGGTGAGGAAATTGATGGGAACAGCTACGGCGGTAGTTCCCGGATTCACTTTGTCCTTCCAAATGGCGACGTAGGGAGCTGGCTCGAATGCACCGTTTCGGGAATTTCCTGAATTCTCATTGCGAGCACTCGGCTTCTCTGCCTTGGGTTGAGTGTTCGCGTTGTAGAGTCCCCCAGTGTTGGGGTCTTCATCGATACGGGTAACAGCGTCAGCTGAAAGCGTCCAATCTTCATCGCCCTCTAGCTTAACGGCTGCGAGAGACTTCACAATGGAGTCCTTAGCTGTAGCTAGGCCGCCGAGGTCTCCGATTGGGGTTGCGCGGTCGATACCCTCCTTGCGGCGAGTTTCGAGGCGGAAATGGATTGGCTCGTTGGTCTCTTGAGCCTTAGCGATGAGCGCCTGAAGCTGTGGAGAGCGAGTCCAGCCGGAGGGGTTGAACTTCGTGTTGCTAACGGCGAACTCAACTTTCTTGGTTTTCCCGTTAGCTGAATCAACCACGGAGACAACATCTCCATAGCCTACTACTACTTTTACTTCGGCGCGATTGCCGTTCTCGTCAGCTCCGTCGAAAGAGATGAACGGTGCTGCGGAAAAAGTACCTTCAGTTGCATTGTCATTCTTAGCCATTATCTTCTACCTTACTTGAGTGAAACTACCTTGTAGTTTCGGTTCCTGTGTACGGATATTTTACCGAAGATAATAGCTAAAAAATCGCTCAACTATGCACTAATCTTTGGAAGAAAGTATTCTCAGTGAACCAATCCGCCACCGTGTTTACAAGCCCTAAGAATAGGCCTACTGCCCACTCTACTACGGCACCGAAGTCCCAGCCGAAAGCATTCAAAAGAGCAATACCGAGCCCGATCAAAATGATGGTGCCGACTCCAGATAGAATCATTCTCAGCATGCGTAAGGCTCCTTGCTAACTTTTTCGCTTGTAAAGCTTTCTAACTCACTCATCGTCTTCATCGTCTTCAGCTGCTCTAGCCGCAGCCTTAGCGAATTGTTCCTCGCGAGCTGCTCGAAGCCTTAGAAGCTCCTGCTGCTCCTCTTTATTCGGCGGAACTCTCAAGTGAGCTAGAAATGTTTCTGCAGAGCCGTTGAGGTTATCCAGATCGAAATCGGGATCTAGGTTAACAGTTGCCCGCAGCTGATCTAAGGACATTCCCCCATTGCTGGCTGCTTTCACAGCTGCTCTACTTTTCATCACACCGGGCTTGTATCCTGCAATTTGTTTGAATCGTTTACCAGTAACAGGGTCAATGGCCCAGCCTTCTGGAAGTGCTTCCTCTTTAGGTTGCGCTACTGGAGCTGGCTTTCGAACCTGCTGCTGAGGTTTCGCTGGAGCTACTCGCTCAACTCTGCTAGCCGGCTGAACAGTGACCTCCTCTAAACTGGGGAGCATGGGCTCGGGGAGTAAATCAGGCAACTCCGTTGCTAGCTCTTCAGCGGGCTCGCTAACGGGGGAGTCCGGTCGTTTAACTGGAAGCCCCTGCTGTGGACGAATGGGAAGTGCCATGAAAATGTTTCCTGCTCAGCTTAAATAGTCCGTAAGCTCTTTTACGGTGGCTACGGTTTCCACCTGAATAGCATATCGGCCTTTCAGCTGTTTTTTAGCAGAAGCAGGAATCACAATACGCTCGAAGCCGAGGCGCTCTGCCTCACGGATCTTTGATTCGATCATAAAAGTGCCGCGCACAGTTCCCGTTAGGCTTAGCTCTCCCACGAAAGCAGTTTTCTTAGAGACAGTCTTGTTTTTAAGACTTGAGAGAAGCGCGGCGGCTGTAGCAAGATCTGCGAGCGGGTCATTGACTTTAGCTCCAGCTACCGTGCTCACAAAAACATCATTGTTGTATGTCTGAGCTCCGCAATACTTATCAAGAATCGCACAGACAATTTGACCTCGATTGAAATTGACTCCATTGAATTGCTTACGAGGGTTAGCTAGCGATGATTTCACCGCGAGAGCTTGCACTTCCACTGGAAATTGTCGAATACCTTCGCTAATGAAGCCGCAGGCTGCTCCCTGAACCTTATCTCCCTCACCGGTATCGAGGAAAATAGCTCCCGGATCCGAGACCTCTTCTAAACCCTTTTCTCCATGTTGAAAGACCCCTACCTCAGAGGTGTCTCCAAAGCGATTTTTAGATGCTCGCAAAAATTTAAGCGGGGAATCAGAGTCGGACTCTAAAAGCAGGACACAATCCACGATGTGGACTATCTGATTAGAGCCGGCGATGTTTGTGTCAGCCATTTTTATTTCTCCTTATTCGCTCTATACCGTAAAGGTCGGCCAAACCTGCGACAATTGCAAAAGAAAGGTTGACTTCCTTTGCCACAGCCTTAATGGTTGAATGTTTTTCGATCAGCTGCGAAAGCTCATCCTTAGTTATGACATGCCCGGTTCTCTCAAAACACGTTTGCATGCTTTGATGATTTCGAGGAATATTCAACAAGTCTAGATCTTGTGCAATGTGATGTCGAGGAAAACCAGTTTTCTTAGAGATACCAGCTACTGTATAACCTCTATCATGCCAGAATAGAATCTCATCTTTGGGTAACCAAAGGGTAGGCTTCTTTTTAGGTTTGGGATTTCGGCGCTTTGTCTCATCGCTCTTCACGCGGCGCAGCTCGTAGCTTTTGCTGATGCCGTAATGATGAAAAAGTTTTTGTGTGGTCTTTTTCCCAATGTTCAGTTTACATGCAGTTTCTGCTAATGTGAGATTGTCTTCAAGGTAAAGCTTAAGCAATGTCTCTTTTGAGGCTAATCGCTCTAATTCTTCAATCGAACGCTTGTTGTGAGCGATTCTCACCGACTTTTCTCTTTCTATGGAATAATGGTCAAGCGCTCGCTCTAACACTCTTCGGGAGAGTTTCGTCTCAGCTCTTATCTCTTCGTGAGATAATCTTTGATTGACAAAAAGCTCTATAAGCCTCTCCTTGCTGATCATCTTTTCAATGTCATCGGTTGTGGTGAACAGAAATCTCTTGCCGGGGACTCGATGATTTAGCTCACAATACTCATTCTCTCCCTTTTTGAAGGTGAAACCGCAAGAAGTGAGAGGAATCAATCGGTGAGCTAAAAGAGCGATGGGGATTTTGAATTTGTTCTCCATGGAGCCTAAAGAGTAGCCGCTTTCATGAAATTCCAGCAATTTTTTATCAGACACCTTGTCAATGCTCTCTTGAAGCTGACCCGATGTTTCCCAGCGAAGAGAATGGCTCTTTTTGATTATTTCTGCAATGCGATCACGATACTCCAGCGAAAACGTGTGGTCTTTATTCTGCTTCATCGCATGAATGTTATACATCGTTCCCTTAAAGGCAGAATAGAATGAGATTTTCTCTACCTCAATAACAGAAAGCTCTTCGGCTGAATAGGCATTAGCTATGCAAAATCGCGAGAAATTCTCTTTTCCGTATTTGGCAATTGCCCTATTTAGAACCTTTCCACTTCCTAAATATTCACAGGTAAGGGTCCGACATTTCACACAGAGAATATGTTGCCCCACATAATAACTACCGTTTAATTTATTCAGAGTAAGGTAAACCATGCCGAACCGAACTGGGTCCTCTTTCTGGACATGAGCCTCGAAATCTTCTAATTTCACAATTAGCCCTTGACAACTTGAGAAATCAAGATCATGGCAATACCTTGCCGTTTAGCAAGCTGTGTCAGGGTGTGAGCAGCTTCTTTAGACTGAGTGATAGAGCCGAGTCCTCCAGAGACTTCAGACGACGCTATAGTCTGCAGGGAGTCAACGATAACCAAATCTGGCCTTACATCTTCGATGTGCCCTAGGAGTACCTCTAGAGACGTTTCGTTGACCACGAGGATATCATTAGTGTCAATTTCCATACGTTTAGCTCTCATGGAAATTTGCCCATCGGACTCTTCACCAGAAGAATAAAGCACTTTTTTACCCTGAGTGGCATAAGCATTAGCTACTGCCAAGCAGAGAGTTGACTTTCCTGTTCCTGGATCGGCTGCCAAGAGAATGACCTCTGAGTCTACTATACCGCCGCCAAGAACTCTGTCGAATTCTTCAATACCTGTCTTAAATCTTTTGACAGGCTTAGACTCGATCTCGCTTAGTGTTTTAGCCGACTTTACCGGTCGTTGAGCACCAGAGGTCTTCAATCCGACTGTTGCGGCTCTTTCGTCTACCTGCTCATGCTCCTCCAGAGTTCCAAAAGAGTTGCAGGCGAGACATTTGCCAGCCCACTTTCGGTACTCTTTACCGCAGTTCGAACAGATATAAACACTAGTAGCCATGAGCTAATTCTACCAAAACTTTCCTAATAGGGACCACGCTAGCTGACAGTCTAAGCTTAGAATTAATAAGGCTATGGGATTATGCGTAAGTTAGAGTTAACTCGCTTAGAGCGGTAGCTAGCGTTTACTAGCGCCATTTCATCGCCCGGTTTAACAGTGACATAAAAGAAAGTCCCCAGGAGTTTATTCCTGGGGACTTTCTTCTCGAGGTTAGAAGGGAAGCGGTTTTCCTTTCATGGCTGCAAGCTTGAAGCCCTTTAGAGCTGCCG
>JAVBSF010000411.1:0-30816 GCA_031556925.1 Pararhizobium sp. | reverse complement strand
AGCCTTCGACGGCTTTGCGGCGCCCGAAGTGCGCGGCAATCCGAAGGCCCGTCAGGAATGGGCCGTCGAACAGGTGAAGCTGGCGCTGACCGCCTCCAAGAACCTCGGCCTCAATGCGATGGCGAGCTTCTCCGGCGCGCTTGCCTGGCCCTTCGTCTATCCGTGGCCGCAGCGTCCGGCCGGTCTGGTCGAGACCGCCTTCGACGAACTGGCCCGCCGCTGGAAGCCGATCCTCGATCACGCCGAAGATAACGGCGTCGACATCTGCTACGAGATCCATCCGGGTGAAGACCTGCATGATGGCATCACCTACGAGATGTTTCTGGAGCGCACCGGCAACCATGCCCGCGCCAACATGCTCTACGACCCGTCGCACTATGTCCTGCAGTGCCTCGATTATCTTGAGAACATCGACATCTACAAGGACCGCATCAAGATGTTCCACGTCAAGGACGCGGAATTCAATCCGACGGGCCGTCAGGGTGTCTATGGCGGCTTCCAGGGCTGGGTGAACCGCGCCGGCCGTTTCCGGTCGCTCGGTGATGGCCAGGTCGATTTCGGCGCGATCTTCTCCAAGATGGCGGCCAATGATTTCGACGGCTGGGCCGTGGTCGAATGGGAATGCGCCCTGAAGCATCCGGAAGACGGCGCGCGTGAAGGCGCTGAATTTGTCAAGCACCACATCATCCGCGTGACGGAAAAGGCCTTCGACGATTTCGCCGACGCCGGCACCGATCAGGCCGCCAACCGGCGCATGCTGGGATTGTGATCTCCCTTCTCCCCGCCTGCGGGGAGAAGGTGCCCGAAGGGCGGATGAGGGGCGGAAACCTCGGCATTCTCAAGGATGAGAATTTTGCCCCTCACTCTGACCCTCTCCCCTCAGGCGGGGAGAGGAGACGACGGAGCACCCGGCGATCCTCCGCCAATTCAAAAATCAAAAGGAGACATCACATGGCTATTGAAGGCAGCACCACCGAAGTCCGCGAGAAGCGTATCCGGCTCGGCATGGTCGGCGGCGGTTCCGGTGCGTTTATCGGTGCGGTTCACCGCATGGCGGCCCGGCTCGACGATCAGTTCGAACTCGTCGCCGGCGCCCTTTCCTCCACCCCGGAAAAGGCCAGGGCATCCGGTCTCGAACTCGGGCTCGATCCTTCGCGCACCTATTCCGACTTCAAGGAAATGGCGAT
Source organism: Pararhizobium sp. (assembly GCA_031556925.1). Classification (GTDB taxonomy): domain Bacteria; phylum Pseudomonadota; class Alphaproteobacteria; order Rhizobiales; family Rhizobiaceae; genus Pararhizobium. The sequence goes on along the minus strand of JAVBSF010000411.1, from coordinate 29,629 downwards.
CCGCGAAGCCAAGCTGAAGAACGGCATCGAAGCCGTCGCGATCGTCACGCCGAACCATGTCCATTACGAAGCAGCAAAAGAATTCCTGAAGCGCGGCATCCACGTCATCTGCGACAAGCCGCTGACCTCGACGCTGTCGGACGCACGCAAGCTGAAGAAGCTGGCGGATGAAAGCGACGCGCTTTTCGTGCTGACCCACAATTACACCGGCTACCCGATGGTGCGTCAGGCCCGCGAGATGATCGCCAATGGCGACCTCGGCGCTATCCGCCTCGTGCAGATGGAATATCCGCAGGACTGGCTGACGGAAAACATCGAGCAATCCGGCCAGAAGCAGGCTTCGTGGCGCACCGACCCGGCCCGCTCCGGCGCCGGCGGCTCGACCGGCGATATCGGCACCCACGCCTATAATCTCGGCGCCTTCGTTTCCGGCCTTGAACTGGAAGAACTTTCGGCCGATCTCGACAGCTTCGTCAAAGGCCGCGCGCTCGATGACAACGCCCATGTCATGATGCGCTTCAAGGCTAAGGACGGCCAGCGCGCCAAGGGCATGCTCTGGTGCAGCCAGGTTGCCCCCGGCAATGAAAACGGCCTGATGGTGCGCGTCTACGGTACCAAGGGCGGTCTGGAATGGGTGCAGAAGGATCCGAACTATCTCTGGTACACGCCCTTCGGCGAGCCGAAGCGGCTGCTCACCCGCGCCGGCGCCGGCGCAAGCGCTGCCGCCGCCCGCGTCTCACGCATCCCTTCCGGTCACCCCGAAGGCTACCTCGAAGGTTTCGCCAATATCTACAGCGAAGCCGCACGCGCGATCTACGCCAAGCGCAAGGGTGAAAAGCTTGACCCCGCCGTGGTCTATCCGACCATCGACGACGGTCTGAAGGGCATGCTCTTTGTCGACGCCTGCGTGCAGTCTTCGAAGCGAAACGGCGCCTGGATCAAGGTGTAAGACCAGCCATTCCGAGAGCCCCGCCACAACGTGGCGGGGCTCTCTTCCTTGCTTCGGATGTCACGAAGTTGTGGTTGACTTTTGGTCGCGTCGCTTTACTGCAACGTTACAGCTTTCCCGACCGATCGCGGCGCCTCCCCTCGACAGCCGCGACAAACCGAAGAGAACCATCGTGATCGATCCCAAGACCCTCGCTCAGCGTTTTCCCGGCGACTTCCTGTTCGGCGTTGCAACCGCCTCCTTCCAAATCGAAGGCGCCTCCAAAGCCGACGGCCGCAAACCCTCCATCTGGGACGCCTTTTCCAACATGCCGGGCCGTGTCCATAACCGCGACAACGGCGATGTCGCCTGCGACCACTACAACCGGCTGGAAGAAGATCTCGACCTGATCCAGAGCCTCGGCGTTCAGGCCTATCGCTTCTCCATCGCCTGGCCGCGCATCATCCCGGAAGGCACAGGCCCCATCAACGAAAAAGGCCTCGACTTCTACGACCGCCTCGTCGACGGCCTGAAAGCCCGCAACATCAAGGCCTTCGCCACGCTCTATCACTGGGACCTGCCACTGAGCCTGATGGGCGACGGTGGCTGGACGGCACGTTCGAGCGCCCATGCCTTCCAGCGCTACGCCAAGACCGTGATCAGCCGTCTCGGCGACCGTCTCGATGCCGTCGCGACCTTCAACGAACCGTGGTGCTCCGTCTGGCTCAGCCACCTCTACGGCATCCACGCGCCGGGCGAACGCAACATGGATGCCGCGCTGCACGCCATGCACTACACCAACCTCGCCCATGGTCTCGGCGTCAGCGCCGTGCGCGAAGAATACCCGAACCTGCCTGTGGGCATCGTCATCAACCCGATGCACATCTATCCCGGCAGCGACAGCGCAGCCGACCAGGAAGCCGGCGAGCGCGCCTTCGACTTCCACAACGGCGCTTTCTTCGGGCCGATCTTCAAGGGCGAGTATCCGCAACGCCTCCTCTCCGCGCTCGGCCACCGCATGCCGAAGGTGGAAGCCGGTGACATGGCCATCATCTCGCAGAAACTCGACTGGTGGGGCGTCAACTACTATACACCGATGCGCGTTTGCGACGATCCGACCCCATCAGCGGAATTCCCGGCGACGGTCAATGCCAAGCCGGTCAGCGACATCAAGACCGATATCGGCTGGGAAGTCTTCCCGCAGGCGCTGGGCGATCTGATCCGCACTCTCAACGAGCGCTACAGCCTGCCGGATTGCTACATCACCGAAAACGGCGCCTGCTACAACATGGGCGTCGAAAACGGTGTCGTCGACGACCAGCCGCGCCTCGACTACATCTCCGACCATCTCGCCGTTACCGCCGAACTGATCAAGGAAGGCTATCCGATGAAGGGCTATTTCGCCTGGAGCCTGATGGACAATTTCGAGTGGGCGGAGGGCTACAAGATGCGTTTCGGTATCGTCCATGTCGATTACGATACCCAGGTCCGCACCATCAAGAAGAGCGGCCACTGGTACAGTGAACTGGCCCACGCGTTCCCCAAGGGCAACCACAAGCCCGGCTGATATGGAAAGACCGGGGTTTCAGACTCGGGCCATCCATTTCGGGGAACTTGGCTGCTGTTTCGTCGTTTGATGGAAGAATTCTCCTGCACGTTACGGTTAGTTGGAAAAATTTCGCTGGATTACCGGCGAAATTGCGCGCATTAGAGTGGCCATTCTGAACGCCAGCGCCTTCCGCGCGGCGTCACCTTCATGACGGGGCTACCGGATGCTGGGCAACTGGCAATTTTGGCGAATGTGTGAGTGCTGCAAGGGCTGACGCCCTTCCCTTTCGCGTGTCTACGCGTATCTCCGCCTGCCCTGTTTCACTGCCTAAGAGTTCCTTGCCCATGTCCGTTTCCGTGAATGTTTCTCCGCGGAGGAACGCCTGATGACGCAATCCATCTCCCACGCCGCGCCGATGGTCACCTTTACCGGCGTTTCCAAGCACTTTGCCGCCAGCGGCTCCGGGGCGGCCTTCACCGCGCTGGATGGCATCGACTATTCCGTCGCCAAGGGCTCGATCACCGGTATCATCGGCCGTTCCGGCGCCGGCAAGTCGACGCTGATCCGCCTCGTCAACGGGCTGGAGCATGCTTCGAGCGGCAAGGTGCTGGTCGATGGCGTCGATGTCGGCGCGCTGGATGAAGCAGGCTTGCGCACTCTGCGCCGTTCGATCGGCATGATCTTCCAGCACTTCAACGTGCTGTCGACACGCACCGTATTCGACAATGTGGCGCTGCCGCTTGAAATCGCCGGCGTCGGCAAGGCGGATATTGAAAAGCGCGTGCGGCCGCTGCTCGATCTCGTGGGTCTCGCCGACAAGCACGGCCGCTACCCGGCAGAACTGTCCGGCGGCCAGAAGCAGCGTATCGGCATCGCCCGCGCGCTTGCGACCGAACCGAAGCTCCTGCTTTCCGACGAAGCGACCTCGGCGCTCGATCCGGAAACCACCCAGTCGATCCTCGACCTCTTGAAAACCATCAATGCCGATCTCGGCCTGACGGTGCTGCTGATCACCCACGAAATGGAAGTGGTCAAAGCCGTAACGTCCGACGTCGCCGTGATCGATCGTGGCCGCATCGTCGAAAGCGGCCGCACCTTCGACGTCTTCACCCGCCCGGCGCATGAGACAACCCGTGCCCTGCTCTCCGGCCTGCCCGGCTCGAAGCTGCCGGAGGCGCTTGCCCGAAACCTGAAGCCGGCTCCGGCGACCGGTGATCGCGCCGTCGTGCGCATCACCTTCTTCGGTGCGGCGGCGGAGCGGCCGCTCGTCTCGCAGCTCATCAGCACGGTCGGCACCGAGATCAACATCATCGCCGGCACGATCGACGAGATCGGCGGCGAGCCCTATGGCTCGCTGGTCGTCGCCTATGCCGCGACGCCGGAAACCTCCAACCGCGCCGAACGCTTCTTCACCGAAAACGGTCTTGTCACGGAGGTGCTCGGCTATGTCGCCTGATCTTCTTCTGCTCATCGGCAAGGCCACGCTCGATACGCTGCGCATGGTCGCCATCGCCGGCCTCATCGGCTCGCTGATCGGCCTGCCGATCGGCGTCTTTCTCGCGACCAGCGGCCGCGGCGAACTCTTCCCGGCGCCGAACATCAACCGCGCCGTCGGCCTGATCATCAACGCCGCCCGCTCGACGCCCTTCATCATCCTGGTCGTGGCGATCATTCCGTTTACCCGATTGCTGACCGGCACCTCGATCGGCACCAAGGCGGCGATCGTGCCGCTGACCATCGCCACCATTCCCTTCTTCGCCCGCCTCGTCGAAGCGGCGATCCGGGAGGTGGACAAGGGCCTGATCGAAGCCGCCCGCGCCATGGGTGCGACGCCGCTGCAGATCGTTTTCAAGGTGTTGCTCGCCGAAGCGCGGCCTGCCCTCACCCTTGCGCTCACCATGACGCTGGTCAGCCTCATCGGCTACTCGGCCATGGTCGGCGCCGTCGGTGGCGGCGGCCTTGGCGATCTCGGCATCCGCTATGGCTACCAGCGTTTCATGCCCGATGTGATGCTGGTGGTCGTCATCGTGCTGATCGTGCTGGTGCAGCTTGTCCAGAGTGCCGGCGATGCGCTTGCCCGCCGCTTCGACAAGAAGAACCGCAAATCCTGAACCCCGTTTCTACCCACGGGCCGGGGAGACATATCCCAGTCTCCGGCCCATCTTCATAAAGGAGTACCCCATGAAGAAACTCATCCTCGCGGCGTCGCTGGCGCTGGCTGTTGCAAGCGGTGCCGCTCATGCGGAGACGATCAAGGTCGGCGTCACGCCGGGCGAACACGCTGAAATCATGGAAAAGGTCAAGGAAGTCGCCGCCAGGAAGGGCCTCGACATCGAAATCCTCGAATTCTCCGATTACGTCGTGCCGAACCAGGCGCTGGCCGATGGCGACCTCAACGCCAACTCCTTCCAGCATCAGCCTTACCTCGACAACCAGATCGCCGATCGCGGCTTTGATCTGGTCAGCATCGGCAAGACCATCACCACCCCGATGGGCGTTTATTCCAGGAAGGTGAAGAGCCTCGGTGAACTCGCTGACGGTGCGACCGTCGCCATCCCGAACGACCCGACCAATGGCGGCCGTGCTCTGCTGATCCTTGCCAAGGAAGGTCTGATCAAGGTCAAGCCGGAAGCCGGCCTGAAGGCTGGCCCGGCCGACGTCATCGAAAACCCGAAGAACATCCAGTTCTCCGAACTCGATGCCGCCCAGCTGCCGCGTTCGCTTGAAGACGTCGACGCCGCCGTCATCAACACCAACTACGCCATGGAAGCCGGCCTGCATCCGAAGACCGACGCCATCGCCATCGAAAGCGCTGAATCGCCCTATGCCAACGTGATCGTCGTCAAGAGCGCCGACAAGGACGCTCCCTGGGCCAAAGCGCTTGTCGAAGCCTATCACGACGACAGCATCAAGGCCTTTATCAACGACGAATTCAAGGGCGCCCTGATCCCGTCCTGGTAAGCTGACCGACCGCTCGCAAGTCTCAAAAGAAAAAGCCGCGTGGAGCGATCCGCGCGGCTTTTTCATTTTCGGTTGACCTGGAACTCAGTGGCCTCCGCCACCGCCGCCCGGCGCTCCCTGCGGCTTCTTGATCAACAGGGCAAAGACGATCAGCGACGAGAACAGGGCGGTCAGGATCATGAAGACGTCGATGAACGACAATATCCAGGCCTGCTGCGTGACGATGCCGGACATCTTCTGGATGGCGATCGTCGCGCCGTCGAGGCCATGGGCGTCGAAGTTGTTCTGCATGCTCTGCATACGATCCAGCGCTTCCGGGTTGTTCCACTGCACATGCTCGGAGAGACGGGCATAATGCTCCTGCTGGCGCTGGGTCAGGATCGTGTTGATCGCGGCCAGACCCACGGCGCCGCCGAGGTTGCGGGTCAGGTTGAACAGACCCGAGGCGCCGCGGATACGATCCGGCGTCAGCGTGCCGAGCGCGACGTTGTTGATCGGCACCATGCAGAGCATCAGGCCGACGCCGCGCAGGATCTGCGGCACCAGCAGCTCGTAGAAATCCCAGTCCGCCGTCAGCTTGCTCATGATGTAGGTGCCGGCCGCGAAGCTCCCAAAGCCGATCATCATCATGAAACGCGGGTCGAGCCTGGTCGACAGCTTGCCGGCAACCGGCGCCGTGCAGAACATCGCGAGACCCGAAACGAACATCGTCTCGCCGATCATCAGCGAATCGTATCCGCGGATGCGGCCGAGATAGAGCGGATAGAGATAGGTCAGACCATAAAGGCCGATACCCATGACAAAGGAGAACAGAGAGCCGAAGGCGAAGTTTCGATTGGAGAACGATCGAAGATCGACCACAGGGAATTCGACCGTGAAGGCCCGGTAGAAAAACACCACCGCGCCCATCGTCGCCGCGATCGCCCCCATGACGATGTGGTCGTCGTTGAACCAGTCATTGGCATTGCCCTCCTCCAGCACGTATTCGAGCGCGCCGAGGAAGACGGCCATCGACAAGAGGCCGTACCAGTCGAACTTCTTGAACAGGCTCAGTTCCGGCTTGTCGAAGTCGATCAGGTTCCAGGTCACCACCGTAACGATAATGCCGGGGATGATGTTGACGAGAAACAGCCAGTGCCAGGAGAAGGCGTGGCTGAGATAGCCGCCGACTGTCGGGCCGATGGTCGGCGCCAGCGTTGCGACGAGGCCGATGATCGGCGAGACGACGCTGCGCTTCGACGGCGGGAAGATAGTGAAGGCGGCCGCGAAAACCGACGGGATCATGCCACCGCCGATAAAGCCCTGCAGTGCGCGGTAGACGATCATCTGGTCGATATTCGTCGCCGTTGCGGCAAGCGCGGAAGCGATTGTGAAGCCGGCGGCGGACACCGAGAACAGGACACGGGTCGAGACGATGCGCGCCAGCGTGCCTGAAAGCGGGATCATGATGACTTCGGCGATCAGATAGGAGGTCTGTACCCAGCCGATTTCATCAGACCCCGCACTCAGGCCCGCTTGGATTTCGGCCAGCGACGCCGAAACGATCTGGATGTCGAGGATCGACATGAACATGCCGAAGACCATGGCGAAGAAGGCGATGAGCCGCTTCGGGTCCATATGTTCTGCGGCGGGCGCGACGGTTGGCATCGCGCCTGCGGTTGCGGTTGCAGCCATTTGATCCACGCTCCTCGCGCGAAAGCGGGCGTTCGAAAGAAACCCGGTCTTCGAGATTATGAGAACAAGCCGGTTCATCCGGCACATCTATCCGAGCGGCTTTCCTGAAGTCGGGCGGATCATGAAAAAGGGCGGCGCCAAAGCACCGCCTTTATCCTTACTTCGCAACTGCCGCGACATCGCCCTTCGGGGCGGTGCGGGTATCGACATCGACAACCACGCTCAAGCCTGCGCGCAGACGGCCGCTTTCCAGCACCTCTTGCGGGAAAGAGATGCGGACCGGAACGCGCTGGATAACCTTGGTGAAGTTGCCGGTGGCGTTTTCAGCCGGCAGCAGCGAGAAGACCGAGCCGGAGGCAGGCGCGAGCGACTCGACCGTGCCGATGATCGGCTCTTCATCGAAAGCGTCGACATGGATACGGACCTTCGAGCCGGGAACCATGTGGGCGATCTGGGTTTCCTTGAAGTTGGCGTCGATATAGAGCTGCGTGACCGGCACGAGGGCGGCAAGCCGCTGGCCGGTGGAGACGAGATCGCCCTCCTGCACGGCGAGATTGCCGACGATGCCGTCATACGGCGCCTTCAGCACGGTGAAGCCCAGGTCACGCTCCGCCTTGTCGCGGGCGAGTTCCAGCGAACGAACGGTGCTTTCGGCCTCCGCACGCTGGGCTTCCAGAACCGTGATATTGGCCTTGGCCGCGGCGATGTTGGCATCACCACCGATCAGGTTGGCCTTTGCCTGGTCCAGCGCGACGTCAGCCGTATCCTTGGCGGCAACGGTGCCGACGGCCTTCGACTGGAGGTCGCTTGCACGCTTCTGGTTGGTTTCAGCGCCGCGAACAGCCGCTTCAAGCGCGACCTTCGATGCTTCCGCCTGGGCAAGCGTTGCCTTGGCGCCAGCAATCTGGGCGTCGAAACGCTGCAGCGACAGCTTTTCCGTCGCGATCTGGGCTTCCGCCTGTTCGGCAGCGATCTTGTAGTCGCCGTTATCGATGGTGATCAGCGGATCGCCGGCCTTCACGCGCTGGTTGGCAACAACATTGACCTTCTCGACATAGCCACCGACCTTCGGCGAGATCTGGGTGATGTCGCCTTCGACATAGGCGTCGTCGGTGGAGATCATGAAGCGGCCGTCGGTCCAGTAGTCGTAGCCGTACCAGCCGGCACCCGCCAGCAAGGCCAGACCGACGATCGGCAGAACGAAGGAGCGGCGTTTCGGCTTGGCCGGCGCACCGGCGGCAGCCGGGGTCGTTGCAGCTGCCACGACGGGCGCTGCAGCATCCTTTGCCTCGGGAGCTACGGTTTCAATTTCGGTTTCCGCGTCGAACTCTTCGTCAACAGGACGAACGTGAGCAGCACCGGTTTTCTTCGATACGGACATATTGCGCGACCAGCCCTTGTATGGGAAATTCCGAACCAAACCGTTCGGTTCGATTTGACATAGAGCGGTTTATCGCACATATCAAGGGAAATCGAACTGATCGGTTCGAAAAGTTAATAAGGCTTCAATAAAAAAACTCAGGAGGAAATTACCGTGACCGACGCTGTCGAAGCCCATGAAGAGACGGCCGCTGGCTGTCCTGGAGGCCGCAGGGTTGCCGGTGAAGACCCCGCCAAGCGCGAGCAGATCCTCGATGGCGCCAAGCGCGTCTTCATGCAGGGCGGCTTCGATGCCGTTTCCATGAACGACATCACCAAGGAGGCCGGCGTTTCGAAAGGCACGATCTATGTGTACTTCGAAAACAAGGAAGACCTGTTTGCCGCGATGATCCAGCAGGAGCGCAGCCGCATCGTCGAAACGGTGCGCCATGTGCTGGACGAAGATAAGCCGCTGCGCGCCGCCCTGATGGAATTCGGCGTGACGCTCGCAAGCCACATCACCGCGGAACACACCATCCGCGCCATGCGCATCGTGCTGGGCGTCACCGATCGCATGCCGCAGCTCGCCTGCGGCTTCTTCGGCGCAACACCCGAAAACGGCCACACGGTCCTGCACGCCTTCCTGAAGCGCAAGGTCAAGGCTGGTGAACTTTCCATTGCCGATCCCGACCTCGCCTCCCGCCAGTTCATCGAAATGGCCATGGCCGGCATGTTCAAGCAGCGCCTCTTCGGCACGATGCCTGAACCACCGGCCCGGGAGATGCTGGAATACACCGTCTCCTCCGCCACGGACGTTTTCCTGAAGTCCTATCTTCCCGGTTGATTTGCTCCTCCCCTGTCGGCACAGTCCGACCCACCGTGGAGGACGCATTATGGACACGAAAAGCGAACTTGCGTCGCGCCTTACAGGTGTGCCTTCCCCGACATGACCGAGCGCCGTGACGAACGTTTCGACCCCGAAACCGGCACGGGCATCGCCGAAATCCGGATTCCGTCGAGAGTTAACGGTATATCGAGCGACTTGCTGCATCCTTCCCGCTTGCAAGACGACAGATGTTTCATACATACGCGCTTCATGCGCATGCGCTTAAACAGCGTGCGACATCTCTATTGATCCCAAGGAAGGACCGGCACTGATGCCAGAAATGCTCCAGCTTCTCCAGGACCCCACAGCTTGGGTAGCGCTTGTCACTCTGGTCGTCATGGAGGTGGTTCTGGGGATCGACAACCTGATCTTCATCTCGATCCTCACCAACAAGCTGCCGCCGGAACATCGTGAAAAGGCCCGCCGCATCGGTATCAGCCTTGCGCTCGTCATGCGCCTTGCCCTGCTCGGCACCGTCGCCTGGATCGTCAAGCTGACGAACCCCGTCTTCGAAGTCTTCGGCCACGGTTTCTCATGGAAGGACATGATCCTGATTGCCGGTGGTCTCTTCCTCGTCTGGAAGGCGACGAAGGAAATCCATCACAATGTCGATCCCGCCGATCACGGTGAGGATTTCATCGCGAGCTCCGCCACCACGACTTTTGCCGCGGCCATAGGCCAGATCCTGCTTCTCGACCTCGTCTTCTCGGTCGACAGCATCATCACCGCCGTCGGCATGACGCCACATCTGCCGATCATGGTCATCGCCGTTGTCGCCGCCGTCACGGTCATGCTGGTCGCGGCCGGCCCGCTGGCCCGCTTCATCGAGCAGAACCCGACCATCGTCATGCTCGCGCTCGCCTTCCTCCTGATGATCGGCACGACGCTGATCGCCGAAGGCATGGGCCTGCATGTGCCCAAGGGCTACATCTACGCCGCCATGGCCTTCTCGGCGCTGGTCGAGGTGCTCAACATGTTGTCGCGCAACAGGCGCCAGAGGGCAGCCGCTGCAAAAACCGAACACAAGTAATCAAAAGCCCCGGGACCGCAAATCCCGGGGCTTTCTCATTTCGGCTGGTAAAGAGGATACGAGCCGGAAGGATAAGGAGCTCGTCTGCCATTTCGTTGGCCATGGGAAGAAATCGGAAAAATTCCCATGTTCTCCGGCACCCTCGGGTCCGATTGACACGGCCCGCATTCCTCTCAAGGGCTAACGGGCCGGAATCCATATGGTTCCGGCTTTTCTCATTTTTCGGCAATCGCCTTGAGGCTTTCGAGACCGGCCGCAAAGTCCTTGCCGATCATCTCGTCCATGTTGAAGAACAGCCCCATGACCTTGGCGATCAGCGGCATTGGCCCATCCATCGCCCAGGTGACCGTCGTGCCGTTGGTGGCAGGTACAAGCGTGAAGGTCGCGATGTTGTGCGCCTCGAAAGGCTTGGAGAAGTCGAGCTTGATCACGACCTTTTCCGGTGACGATTCGAGGATTTCCATGTGCCCCGCGCCGGCCTTGCCGTTGCCTTCCCAGGCATAGGTCGCGCCCTGCCCGCTTGCTGTACCACCGATCGTACGGCTCATTCCGGGATCGAGCTTTTCATAAGGTGACCACGCCTGCCACTGGTGGAAGTCGTTGATCAGCGGCACGATCTTTTCCGGCGGCGCCGCGATCGTAACGTTGCGCTCGACATGGAACGTATCCGGTTTGGTCGAGGCAAACAGCACGAGTGCGATTGCCGCCACGACGACAACCGCGAGAATGATGAGAATGGTTTTCAGCATGGGAACTCCAGAGATCAGACGAGTTTGGCGATAACGGCAGCCATTTTTTCGAGGCTCTGGCTCCAGCCTTCTTCCATGCCGCCATCAAGCTGCGGCACCAGCTCCTGCGTGATCTTCAAGACCTCGGTATGCAGCGTCATTTCGGTGCGATCGCCGATTGCACGAAGCGTTACGGTGTTCAGGAGTTCTATCATCGGCGCACCGGTATCGTCATCCCAGGTGGTGGTGAAGGCGAAGCGCTCGTTCTCTATCACTTCCTTGACGACACCGTTCGACGGGTTGCGGACTCCATCCGACCCTTCCATATGCAGCCGGATAACGCCGCCGGGACGCAGATCGACCTCGCAGACAGGGGTGGTGTAGCCGTGCGGCCCCCACCATTGCGCAAGATGATATGGGTCGGTCCAGACCTTGTAAACCAGCGCCACAGGGGCATCGAAGGTGCGTTTCAAGACAAGGTTGGCCTTGTCGGCCGGCACATATTCAGCTCTTGCGTCCATTTCCATCTCCCTCCTGTAGTTTGCGAAGATAAAGATCGAGCCTGTCGAGGCTCTGATCCCAGAATTGCCTGTAGTTCTCTAACCAGCCCTGCAGGTCCTTCAGCGGACCGGGCTCCAGCCGGCAAGGTCGCCACTGCGCCTCCCGGCCGCGACTGATAAGGCCTGCCTTCTCGAGCACCTTTAGATGCTTCGATATCGCCGGCAGGCTCATGTCGAAGGGCTCCGCGAGTTCATTGACGGACGCTTCTCCCCGCGCCAGCCGGGCGAGGATTGCCCTGCGGGTCGGATCGGCCAGCGCCGAGAAGGTTGATGTCAACCGCTCTTCATTCATCAGAATTAAACCAGAAAGTTAATTAACTTATTAGTTAAGTACAGAATTCATCCGCGCCTGTCAAGCAAGACGGATGCGGGCTCGAAACCGGTTTTCCTTGACGTCTCCTTGTGAATATGGTCTCACGCCAACCGAATGGATTTTCCCCACTTTTCAGCCCTTCGCGGCACTATCCGGGGCATTTCCTCCCAGAAAAGCATGGCCTTCAGACCGGATCGAAACATTCCCCGGACGGAAAGCCGATAGCACGTCAAACACGGGCCAGGATCATGACCGACAGACCAGTCCGGGTGCGCATTGCACCTTCCCCCACCGGCGAACCCCATATCGGCACCGCCTATATCGCGCTGTTCAACTACCTCTTTGCCAAGAAGCATGGCGGTGAGTTCATCCTGCGTATCGAAGACACCGACGCGACGCGCTCGACGCCGGAATTCGAGACGAAGGTGCTGGATGCGCTGAAATGGTGCGGGCTCGAATGGTCGGAAGGCCCTGACATCGGCGGCCCCTACGGCCCCTATCGCCAGAGCGACCGCAAGGACCTCTATCTGCCTTACGTCGAGAAGATCATTGCCAATGGCCACGGCTTCCGCTGCTTCTGCACGCCCGAGCGTCTGGAAAAGATGCGCGAAGCTCAGCGCGCCGCCGGCAAGCCGCCGAAATATGACGGTCTCTGCCTGACGCTGTCGGCCGAGGAAGTCACCACCCGCATGGCGGCTGGCGAACCGACCGTCGTGCGCATGAAGATCCCGACCGAAGGCTCCTGCAAGTTCGTCGACGGCGTTTATGGCCCGGTCGAAATTCCGTGGGATGCCGTCGATATGCAGGTTCTGCTCAAGGCGGACGGCATGCCGACCTATCACATGGCAAACGTCGTCGACGACCACATGATGAAGATCACCCACGTCGCCCGCGGCGAGGAGTGGCTGGCCTCCGTGCCGAAGCACATCCTGATCTATCAATATCTCGGTCTCGAGCCGCCGGTGTTCATGCACCTGTCGCTGATGCGCAATGCCGACAAGTCGAAGCTGTCGAAGCGCAAGAACCCGACCTCGATCTCGTACTACTCCGCCCTCGGCTATCTGCCGGAAGCAGTGATGAACTTCCTCGGCCTGTTCTTCATCCAGATCGCCGAAGGCGAGGAGATGCTGACCATGGATCAGCTCGCCGCGAAGTTCGATCCGGAAAATCTGTCCAAGGCCGGCGCGATCTTCGATATCCAGAAGCTCGACTGGCTGAACGGCCGCTGGCTGCGCGAAGGCCTGTCGGAAGAGGAATTCCGCGGCCGGGTGCTCGCCTGGGCGATGGAAAACGACCGCATCAACCAGGGTCTCAAGCTCTCGCAGTCGCGTATTACCAAGTTTGGTGATCTGCCCGATCTCGCCGGCTTCCTGTTCAAGTCCGATCTCGGCCTCGACGCCTCGTCGTTTGCCAAGGTGAAGTCCACGCCGGAAGAACTGGTGGAGATCTTCAACGAGGTTCAGCCGTCGCTCGAAAAAATCCTCGAGTGGAATGTCGAGGCCATCGAAGGGGAACTGCGCGCCGTCGCCGACCGTCTGGAAAAGAAGCTGAAAGTGGTCGTCGCACCGCTGTTCATTGCCGTTTCCGGCTCGTCGCGTTCGCTGCCGCTGTTTGACTCGATGGCCATTCTCGGCCGCTCCGTCGTGCGCCAGCGCCTGAAAGTCGCCGGCCAGGTCGTGGCATCGATGGCCGGCAGCGGAAAGTAAGGAAAGATCATGACCGAAAAGACCGAAACCGCCCTTTCCTCTGATGTTACCGAAGTCCGCGCGCAAAAGCTGAAGCTGCTGCGCGAAAAGATCGGCGATGTCTATCCGGCACATTTCCACCGCACGATGACCAATGCGGAACTGGCGGCAAAATACGAAAACCTGGAAGCGGACGTCGTAACGGACGATGTCGTCACCGTTGCCGGTCGCGTTTATTCCTCGCGCAACTCCGGCATGTTCATGGATATCCATGATGCCTCGGGCAAGATCCAGATCTTCAGCCACAAAGACACGACGCCGGAAGAAGCCCGCGACCTCCTGCCGCTGATCGACCTCGGCGACATCATCGGCGTGACCGGCATCGTGCGCCGCACCAAGCGCGGCGAACTGTCGATCAACGCGCAAGAAATCACCATGCTGACGAAGTCGCTGCTGCCGATGCCGGAAAAGTGGCACGGCCTCTCCGACATCGAGCTTCGTTATCGCAAGCGTCATCTCGACATCATGACCAACGAAGATTCGAAGCTGCGCTTCCAGCAGCGCTCGAAGATCGTCTCGGGCATCCGCCGCTTCATGGAGAACGACGGCTTCATGGAAGTCGAAACGCCGATGCTGCATTCGGTCTATGGCGGCGCTACCGCCGAGCCGTTCAAGACGCATCACAACACGCTGAAGCTCGACATGTACCTGCGCATCGCGCCGGAACTGTTTTTGAAGCGCACGCTGGTTTCGGGCCTCACCGACAAGGTGTTCGAGATCAACCGCAACTTCCGCAACGAAGGCGTTTCCACCCGGCACAATCCTGAATTCACGATGATGGAATGCTACTGGGCCTATGCCGACTACGAGGACATCATGGACCTCGTCGAGCGGCTGTTCTCGGAGCTTGCCATCAAGATCCACGGCTCGACCGAATTCACCTTCGGCGACAAGGAAATTTCCTTCAAGGGTCCGTTCAAGCGCGTGCCGATGCCGGATGCAGTGAAGGAAGCAACGGGCATCGACTTCCTCGCCATCAAGACGGATGAGGAAGCCCGCACCGCCGCGAAAGCTGCCGGCTTTGCCATCGAGAAGGACTGGACCTGGGGCGAATGCCTCGCCTTCATCTTCGAAGAGAAGGTCGAGCCGACGCTGATCCAGCCGTCGCACGTTACCCATTTCCCGAAGGATATCTCGCCCTTCGCCAAGGAAGTGCCGGGCGAACCGCGCCTCGTCGAGCGTTTCGAGACATACTGCAACACCTGGGAACTCGGCAACGCCTTCTCCGAACTCAACGACCCGGAAGAGCAGCGCGCCCGCATGGTCGACCAGCTCGAACAGGCTCATGCCCGCGGCGAGAAGGACAAGCAGCTTGACGACGAGTTCCTCGATGCGATCGACCAGGGCATGCCGCCCGCCGGCGGCCTCGGCATTGGCGTCGATCGCCTGATCATGCTGCTCACCAACTCGCAGTCGATCCGCGACATCATCCTCTTCCCGGCGCGCCGCGCCAAGGCAGACTGATCAGCCGCGATGTTGGAATGAATTGAGAGGAGCCTGCCGTCAGTGAGCGGCGGGCTCCTTTTTCGTTTCGGCCTCAGCCGTCATCTCGTGAGCATCGGCCTTTGCCTCCACGGCATGTTCGCCGGCATCCGAATGCTCGGCCGGCTTGGCTTGATCTTCTCCATGCGCTTCGGCCGCGGGGGCTTCGTGGTCTTCAGCGGGCGCCTGCGCAGCCTGCTCCGGCTTTTCTTCGTTTGAACCGAGGACCATGCCGGTGATCGAGGCAAGAATGCCCTCGCTCTTCTCGCCGCCTTCATCTCCACCGTGATCTTTGGCGGCCGCCTCTTCACCATGGCCTTCGGCAGCCTTGTCACCGTGACCCTCGCCGGCCTCCTCGCTATGGCCTTCGGCTTCTGCCGCGCCATGTTCGGCCTTATCACCGTAATCGCCTTGCGCGGCCTCTTCGTGCCCAGCCGCCTCTCCTTTCGCGCCGGCCTCGCTACCTTCGGCTCCCTCCAGCGGCAGCGGATCGGCGCATTCGGTCTTTTCGGTGATCGAAGTCAGCGTGTCCTTGATCTGATCCTGCGACAAGCTCACTTCCTGGCCATAATAAAGCCCGACCGTATTGGCCTCCGCATCGCTGTAGCGCGCAGAAAAGAGATTGCTCATGCCCGGCACGATCTTGGGATCAGGCGCAAACAGCACCTGCGCACCGATGGCCGGTCCGCGCCAATCCGCGCGTTCCTTGGGTCCGGTCGTGTCGAGGACCGCGACCTGATAAAGATCGGCTTTCTCGGCGTGAACAAGAAGACCGGCGACCCGCAGGGCAGTGCGCACGCGCTCCTCGCCGGTTCCCTTCTCGACGGTGATATATTTGCGGATCCAGCGCTGGCCGTTGCGGCGCATCTTCAGCGTCTCGACCGACGTGCAGGAAAGACCGGAGAGGGCGGCTTCGGACTTTTCCTCGCCACCCTTGCCCTGCACCATGAACAGAGCATAGGCGCCGGATGCACCGGACAGCAGCAGAACACCGGCAACGACGAACATCACCTTACGCGGAAGACGTATCTTCTTGAGGATCGATTTCACCGCCGCTGCCCCGCCATTTCACAATATCAAGCCTTTGAACTGGCGGCATTCTAGCGGCGTGACGTTTCTGAAGTTTAAACATCCGGTATCAGGACACGAAGCAAAACGGCACGGGGCAGCCGGTCTTCGCGGATGCCCCGTGCTTTGCTGAAACTGCCTTGATCTATTCCATCAACTGATAGCCGTTGCAGCTGGAGACCCGTCGCCAGCCCCGCATATCCTCCGAATAAAGCCGGCCAGCACCATCCATTGGCATGCAAACCCGCTGGTAACGGTAGTTCGGATTGAATTCGCGGCCACTGCCGCCGTGGGTAACACTCTCGCTGCGTCCCTTTTCGCTGCGGCTCTGGGCAGCGGCTTCATGAATGGAAATGGAGCCGGCGGCAGCGACGACGGCGAGCAGCATGGAAACGGTCTTGCGCATGTCATTCCTCCTGGTTTTCTCCGGAAGGGCCACACCCTTCTCCTGAAAGTTACATTCGCAGAAGTCGCCTGATGACGATGTTCCTGCGGGAACAGCGGGGCTGCTCCGGCGAAAATGATCGGAATAAGCCATCGACAAGACTTGATCCGTATCGCCAAGGGGGCGAAGACAGGGCTTCGAAATTCCAATCGGCAGGAAGAGCATGGCACTGATAGCAATAACCGGCGCAGGCATCATCGGATGTGCCACCGCCGTTCATTTGATCGAGAAGGGACACGACGTCACCGTCTTCGAAAAGGATATCGCAGGCCTGCCGGCCTCCGTCGGCAATGCCGGTATTCTCGCCGTGCCGGAAATCGATCCGCTTGCCCGCCCGGACATGCTGTTTTCCGCGCCGAAATGGCTTGCCGACCCGCTGGGGCCGCTGACGCTGCGCTGGCAGGATCTGCCGGCCCTGACACCCTGGCTTCTCTCATTCCTGATGGCGTCGCGGCCGGGGCAGGTGGAACGCTCGCGCGCCGCCCTGCTCACCCTGATGCGCGACGCGCTCGATGCGCATGAAAATCTTGCCGCGATGGCCGGCATTTCCGGTCATATGAAGAAGAGCGGCGCGCTGACGATCTTCGACAGCCAGAGCGCGCTCGATGCCGCCTTCCCGCATGAGCAGAAGAATGCAGCCCTGCTCGGTCACGAGATCGAGAAACTCGATCTCGCCGCCGTCCGCGCGCAGGTTCCGGCACTGGAAGGCAGCTTTGCCGGCGGCACCTTTTCCTCCGGTTACCAGACCTTTCTCGATCCGCTCGCGCTTCTACGCAGCCTGCAATCCTTCGTGCGTGAACGGGGGCGGCTGGTCGAAGGCGAGGTTTCCGGCATTGTGCAGCAAGCCGACGGCATCCGCCTCAAGACGACCAGCGGCGCGGTCGATATTTTCGACAAGGTGGTGATTGCCTCCGGCGTCTGGTCGCGCAATCTCGTGCGTGAGCTTGGACTGAATGTGCTGCTCGAAACCGAGCGCGGTTACAACACCACCTTTGCCGATCCGTCGGTCACGCTGGAACTCCCCGTCTTCTTTTCCGAACACGGCTTCGTCGCTACGCCGCTGAAGAACGCGCTGCGCGTCGGCGGCGCGGTGGAACTCGCCAAGCCGGAAGCGCCCGCGAATTTCGCCCGCGCCGCCGCCATGCGCCAGAAGATGCGCCGCTATGTGCCGAGCCTGCCGGAAAGCGGCGGCACCGAATGGATGGGCCGTCGTCCCTCGACGCCCGATTCCATTCCCGTCATCAGCCTGCATCCGTCCGATCCCCGCATCGCCATGGCATTCGGCCACGGCCATCTCGGGCTGACACTCTCCGCCATCACCGGACGCAGCGTCGCCAGCCTTCTCGAAGCCGGAGATCAGGAGCATCTCGCTCCCTTCAGCATCCGCCGCTTCCAGTAATTCTTTCCGGACATGACCCGTTCGGGCCTGTTCACAGCCTCTCTTTGAAAGACCAGACATGCACAAGGTAATTTTTGATACGGATCCCGGCGTCGACGATGCGATGGCCCTGCTGTTCCTGCATCATCATCCCGACATCGACCTCATCGGCATCACCAGCGTCTTCGGCAATGCCTCGATCGAAACCACGACGCGCAACGCGCTGTTTCTGAAGCAGGCCTGGAACATTGATGCTCCGGTCGCCAAGGGCGCCAACGAGACCTACAATCCCGACCGCCCCCATGTCGACTGGCCGGCCTTCATTCACGGCGATGACGGCCTCGGCAATATCGGCATGCCCGAAACCATCGACATCCCCTGCGATGTCAGGCCGGCCCATCGTTTCATCATTGAAACCGTGCGCGCCAATCCGGGTGAGGTGACGATCGTCGCTGTCGGCCGCATGACCAATCTCGCCGTCGCCCTGCGGGAAGACCCGGAAATCGCCAGCCTCGTGAAAGCCGTGGTCATCATGGGCGGCGCTTTCGATCGTCCCGGCAACATCACGCCCGCCGCCGAAGCCAATATCCACGGCGACCCGGAAGCAGCCGACGCCGTGATGACCGGTGCATGGCCGGTGACCGTGATCGGCCTCGATGTCACGGTCCCGACCGTCATGACCCGCAAGGCGCTTGCCGATATCGTCACGGCCGGCGGATCGCGCGCCAGGCTGCTGTCGGATATCTCGCAATTCTACATCGATTTCTACGAGAACCACATCGACGACGGCATGGTGGTGCACGACAGCTGCGCCTGCGTCTATGTCGTCGCGCCGGAACTGTTCGAGACCCGCAGTGGCGCGATCAGGGTCGTCTGCGGCGGCATCGCCGACGGCCAGACGATCCAGAAGCCGGACAGCCAGCTGTTTCCTCCGAACGACTGGGACAATCTGCCAAGCCAGACCGTCTGCGTTGGTATCAACGCGCAGGCCGTACTGGATCTCCTCTCAAAGACGCTTTCGGCCTATCCGCACACCTGAATAAAAATATCTGCTCCCCCTGCTGGCAGGCTTGCCCCTGCCAGCTATCTTGCTTTGGATGAAGCCGGAAGCATTACTCTATTCCACGCCCAGAGGCCTCTATTGCGAGAGGGGCGATTTTTATATCGATCCGGTGCAGCCGGTCGAACGGGCGCTGATCACCCACGGCCATGCCGACCACGCCCGGTCGGGCCACGCCAGCGTGCTTGCCACCCGCGAGACGCTGGACATCATGGGCATCCGTTACGGCGAGAATTTCTGCGGCAGCGCCCAGAGCATTTCGCTTGGCGAACAGCTCTCCATCGGTGACGTCAAGGTCAGCTTCCATCCCGCCGGTCATGTGCTTGGCTCGGCGCAGATCCTCGTTGAAGCGGAAGGGATCCGGATCGTCGCCTCCGGCGACTACAAGCGAAGGCGCGATCCGACCTGCGCTTCGTTCGAGCCCGTCGCCTGCGACGTTTTCATTACCGAGGCGACATTCGGCCTGCCAGTCTTTCACCATCCTGATGATCGGGGCGAAATTGCCAAGCTACTGACGTCACTCCGGCAGTTTCCAGAACGCGCCCATCTCGTCGGCGCCTATGCACTTGGTAAGGCACAGCGCGTTATCGCATTGCTGCGCGAAGCGGGTTATCACGAACCGATCTTCATTCACGGCGCCCTTGCAAAACTCTGCGACTATTATCGGACGCGCGGCATTCAGCTCGGCGAACTGCTTCCCGCGACGGTAGAGGGAGGAGACAGGCAGTCCTTCGCCGGCAGGATCGTCATCGGTCCACCTTCGGCCTTCGCCGATCGCTGGGCGCGGCGTTTTCCCGATCCGATCGCCATCTTCGCCTCCGGCTGGATGCTGGTGCGCCAGCGCGCAAAGCAGCGCGGCGTCGAACTGCCGCTGATCATTTCCGACCATTGCGACTGGCCGGAACTTCTGGCGACCATCACAGAGATCGCGCCATCGCAAGTCTGGGTTACGCACGGCCGCGAAGAAGCGCTCGTGCGCTGGTGCGAGATGCAGGGCATCCCGGCTCGTCCGCTGCACCTTGTCGGTTACGAAGACGAGGGCGATTAACCATGCACGCCTTCGCCGAACTGCTCGACCGCCTCGTCCTGACGCCGCAGCGCAACGCCAAGATCAGGCTGATGGTGGATTATTTCCGCTCCACTCCCGATCCCGATCGCGGCTATGCGCTGGCCGCGTTGTCCGGCACGCTGACGCTCAGCACCGTCAAGCCCCAGCTCCTGAAGCAACTCGTGCTGGAACGCATGGACGAGGTGCTTTTCCAGTATTCCTATGATTATGTCGGCGATCTCGCCGAAACCATCTCGCTGGTCTGGGAGCCGGACAGCCGGGCAAAGGAACCGGCCGATCTCTCGCTTGGCACCATCGTCCACAAACTGCAATCCGCAGGTCGCGCCGACGTGCATGGGGTTGTGCGCACCTTGCTCGATCAGCTCGACGGTTCGAGCCGGTTCGCCTTCCTGAAGCTCGTTACCGGCGGTATGCGCATCGGCGTGTCAGCCCGGCTGGTCAAGCAGGCACTTGCCGATCTCGGTGGCGTCGACATCGTCGAGATCGAGACGCTCTGGCATGGCCTGCAGCCGCCCTATGTCGATCTTTTCCAATGGCTGGACGGCGGGCGGGAAAAGCCCGTTCTCGCCATGCCCGCCGTATTTCATTCCGTAATGCTCGCAACTCCCTTGGCGGAGAGCGACTTTACAACCCTGAACCCCGACGACTTTGCGGCGGAATGGAAATGGGATGGCATCCGCGTGCAACTGGCAAATCTTGCCGGTACGCGCCGGCTCTATTCCCGCTCTGGCGACGATATTTCCGGCGCCTTTCCCGATATCCTCGAAGCCGCGACCTTCGAAGGCATCATTGACGGTGAATTGCTTGTCGGCGGCACGATGCGGACCAATCGGGCCACCCGCAGCTTCTCCGATCTGCAGCAGCGTTTAAACCGCAAGACCGTGAGCCGTAAGATGATGGAGGACTATCCCGCCTTCATCCGGGGCTACGACCTGCTGTTCGCCGGTGAACAGGATATCCGCTCCGATACATTCCTTGTGCGGCGCGAGCGATTGGCCGGTCTGATCGATGCCACTCCGCCTGATCGCTTCGATCTTTCGCCGCTGGTTGCCTTTTCCAGCTGGGAGGAACTCGACACCCTGCGGCGCTCCCCGCCCGATCCCGTCATCGAAGGCGTCATGCTGAAGCGGCTGGATTCCCCTTACACCGCAGGGCGGATGAAAGGCCCGTGGTTCAAATGGAAGCGGGATCCCTACAATATCGATGCCGTGCTGATGTATGCCCAGCGCGGCCACGGCAAACGCTCGAGCTATTATTCCGACTTCACCTTCGGCGTCTGGACGGACAGGGAGGGATCGGACATGCTCGTTCCGGTCGGCAAGGCCTATTTCGGTTTCACCGATGCCGAACTCGAAATCCTCGACCGTTACGTGCGCGAAAATACCATCGAGCGCTTCGGGCCTGTCCGTTCGCTCAGGGCTGAAGCGGACCACGGCTTTGTCGTGGAGGTTGCCTTCGAGGGTATCAACGCCTCCTCGCGGCACAAATCCGGTGTTGCCATGCGGTTTCCGCGCATCGCCCGTCTCCGGCAGGACAAGCTGCCGCGCGAGGCCGACAGGCTGGAGACGCTGCTGGCGATGATCGCTCCGGCTGGAGGCGGCTGAGCGCAGATGGCGCATATCACGTATTATTAAGACCGATTTGCAACAATGACAGCCAATGCCGAAAACAGGGCAACAGGGACGGGTTGGTTTGTCTGCAATGGATCGAGCGAAAAGAACCAGACTGGCGCGGCTTTTTCGGCCAAGCTATCTTCCGGCCCTGATCGCCGTTGTCGTCGCCCTTGCCGCCAGCGCCTTCGCCGAGCATCAGAACCGGGCCATCCACGCCGCACGTCAGCGCGCCGCCGTCGTGACCGAGCTCAACCCCATCCGGGCGAGGCTGGAGGCAAGCATCAACGGCGACATCCAGCTCGTTCGCGGCCTTATCGCCACGATGGCGACCGAGCCGAACATGGCGCAATGGCGCTTTGCGACGCTTTCCAAGAACATCTTCAGCGAACGCTCGAACCTGCGCAGCGTAGCCGCCGCGCCAGGGCTCGTGGTGTCGCTCGTCTATCCGATGAAGGGCAACGAAAAGGCGCTCGGTCTCGACTACAACAAGAACGAGAGCCAGCGCGCAGCCGCCCTTCGCGTGCGCGACAGCGGCAAGCTCGTGCTCGCCGGGCCGCTGGAACTGGTTCAGGGCGGACAGGGCCTTATCGGCCGGTTTCCGGTCTTCACCGACGACAGCGGTCCCGACAAGCGTTTCTGGGGCATCGTCTCGGCCGTCATCGATGTCGACAAACTGTACAGAACCAGCGGGCTTGGCGATACCAACCTGGGAATCGATGTCGCCATCTCCGGCAAGGACGGCCTTGGGGAAGATGGCGCGCTTTTTTATGGCGACGGCAAGATCCGCGGCGACAACCCGGTGCTGATGAATGTTCTTCTGCCCGGCGGCTCTTGGCAGATCATCGCCATACCCAAGGGCGGCTGGCCGTCCGAGCCACCCAATCTCTGGTCGCTGCGCCTGTTGCTCGCCCTTGGCAGTCTGATGATCGTCGTGCCGATGATCGTAACGGGCCGCTTGATGGAAGAGAGGCAGGCCAATATCGACGCGCTCCAGCACAGCCGGCACCAGCAGCAGGAACTTTCCCACCGTCTCAACATCGCGCTCGATACGTCCGAAATCGGCATATGGGAGCTCGACGTCGCATCCGGCATTCTTCTCTGGGATGAGAGGATGAAGGAACTCTATGGGCATGAACGTGGAGACGGGCAGGTTTACGACACCTGGAAAAGCAAGCTTCATCCGGAGGATGCGGAGCGAGCCGAGCAGGAATTCGCAAGCGCGCTGGCCACCGAAGGGCAATCCTACCGCTCGCAATTCCGCCTCACGACGAACGACGGCAAGGTTCGCCATATCCGCGCGATCGGGTCGTTCTACCAGGATGGCGAGGGCCGCAGGAAGATCGTCGGCGTCAACTGGGATGTGACCTCCGATGTCGAGCGCAACGAGAATCTGGAGGAGGCCCGCCGCCAGGCGGAGGCCCACAATGCCGAACTCGAAGCGGCCCACCACCGCATGGAGTTCAACGCCCTGCACGATCCGCTGACCGGCCTGCCGAACCGCCGCTATCTGGATCAGGTGCTGTCGGCGGCACCGGAAGCGGAAGACCGGCGCCTGGCCCGCATCTTCCACATGGATCTCGACCGGTTCAAGGAGATCAACGATACGCTGGGCCATGCCGCCGGCGACGAAATCCTCCGGCACGCCGCCCGCATCCTGAGGGACAACACCGGTGCCGACGACTTCATCGCCCGCATCGGCGGCGACGAGTTCGTGATCATCTCCCGCATGGCAGGCGCCGATACGGCGCTGGCGCGCCGCATCATCGAGGCGGTGAGCGTCCCGGTCCAATATAACGGCCAGGAATGCCGGATCGGCGTCAGCATCGGCATCGCCGAACAGGCGAGCCTCGCCGAAGAGCTGACGCAGGTTCTCGTCAATGCCGATATCGCTCTGTACGAGGCCAAGCGCCGCGGGCGCGGGCGCTACGAAATCTTCGCCCATTCGCTGAAGACGGCCGTTTTCAAGAACAAGCAGACCGCCGACGAAATTCTGCGCGGCCTCGAGCAGAACGAATTCATCGCCTATTTCCAGCCGCAGTTCTGTCCCGTGACGCTCGATATCACCGGCGTCGAGGCGCTGGCGCGCTGGGATCACCCGCAAAAGGGCATTCTCGCGCCCCACGCCTTCCTGAAAACCGCCGAGGAAATCAACGTGCTGGCGGAGATCGACCAGCGCATTCTCGAACAGGCCCTGTTTCAGCTGCGGCGATGGGAAGCCAGCGAGATCAACATCCCCAAGGTGTCGGTAAACCTCTCCTACCATCGCCTGCATGATGAAAATCTCATCGAGCGGCTGAACCAGCTGTCCATTCCCAAGGGGCGGCTGGCCTTCGAGCTTCTCGAATCCATCTCATTCGACGAAAGCGACATGACCGTGCTTTCGAACATCGAGCAGATCAAGAACCTCGGTATCGACATCGAGATCGACGATTTCGGCACCGGCTACGCCTCGATCGTCAGCCTTTTGAAGCTGACGCCGCGCCGCCTGAAGATCGACCGCCAGCTTGTCATCCCGATCCTGACCTCGCCCAGCCGGCGCCAGCTCGTCTCCTCGATCATCGATATCGGCAAATCGCTGGGCATCGAGGTCGTCGCCGAAGGCGTCGAAACGCTGGAGCATGCCCGGATCCTCAAGGAACTCGGTTGCCACGGGCTACAGGGCTATGCCTTTGCCCGCCCGATGAGCCCCAACGAGCTCGCCAATTTCGCCCGCGAACGCCGCTGGATGGCGGCCTGAACGGCTTGAAAGTACGGCGCGAAACGCCGGGAAGATGCCATCTGTCATTTTCCCTGACAAACGCCAGATGTGGCAAAATCAGCGCAGCCCATAAAAATCGTGTGGGCCCTCACCATAAGAAACAATTAGATACTCGCCTGACGCAAGACTGATACCTACAAAGGGTATCAGCTTCTGCACAGGTATCGGAACGCTCGTTTCAGGGTTTCTGCTGCCATGCGGGCGCGACGTCCCATGCGTGTCGCATGGGAAACACCTAGTTGTGGAAATTCTGTTTTGAGCCCTAGTTCGCGATTGCCCACTCGCTTGCAGCGCGGAAAATGCTAAAGACAAAAAGTGAATCGTTAGTTACCGGCACGCTCGTGCCGGATGGGGAATCCGATGAAAACTCTCAAAGTGCTCCTTCCCTTGAGCCTTCTTTTGCTTTCCGGCTGTGTCGTCGGACCCGACTATCAGAAGCCTGACGCCGCTCTTCCCGGCAAATTCTCCCAAGGAAATCAGGCCAGTTCCGATGTTACTCTCTCCCCCTGGTGGGAATCCTTCCGCGACGCGAAACTGAATTCGCTCGTCGACCAGGGCATGAATGAGAACCTGAACGTCCAGCAGGCCCTGGAACGAATCATCGAGGCGCGCGCCAATGTGATTGTCGCAGCCTCCGGCGGCCTGCCGCAGATCAATGCCGGTGGCGCCGCGACCGCGCAGGGCTCCGATGGCTCCTATCTCCGCGACAGCGCCAGTGGTGGCGATCACAGCCAAACCAAGACGCTGAACGCAGGCGCCGACGCCTCCTGGCTGATCGACCTCTTCGGCCAGTATCGCCGCGCCAAGGAAAGCGCCGAAGCCGCTCTCGACGCGTCCTATGACGACGTCAACGTGGCGCGTCTGGCCTATCTGTCGGACCTGACCACCTCCTACATCGAGGCGCGCTACAATCAGGAAGCTCTCGCACTGCAGCGCAAGAACCTGGAATCGCGCCGCGAGACCCTGAAGCTGACCAACGACATCAAGGCAGCGGGCGCCGCCTCCAGCCTCGACGTCGTCCAGGCCGAAGGTCTGGTCAACACCACGCTCGCCGAGCTGCCGGGCTACGAGGCCGGCTTCCATCAGGCGGCAAACCATATCGCGACGCTGCTCGGCCTGCCGGCAACCTCGGTGACCGCCGGTCTGATCAAGGGCTCCTCGCAGCCCTGGCCGCGCTACAACACCAAGGTCGGCATTCCCGCCGATCTCATCCGAAACCGCCCGGACATCCGCCGCGCCGAACGCCTGCTGGCCGCGCAGACGGCTGCCATCGGCGTTGCCGAGGCCCAGCTTTATCCGAGCCTGTCGCTGGGCGGCACGATCGACGCGACCCGCACCATCGCCGCCGCCGTCGGCGGTGTCGGCAGCTGGTCTTTCGGCCCGAGCCTCTCCATCCCGGTCTTCAACGGCGGCCGCCTGAAGGCGAATGTCGATATCGAGAAGTCCGGCGCGCAGCAACAGTACCTCGCCTGGAAACAGACGGTGCTGAACGCCGTCGAAGAGGTCGAAAGCGCGCTGATCGGCCTGCAGAAGAACTATGAAACGGTCGCTGCGCTGCGCAAGGTGGTCGATTCCTACGAAGAAGCCCTGAGCCTGGCGCGCGAAAGCTACAAGGGCGGCGCCACCTCGCTGCTCGACGTTCTCGACGCCGAACGCAACCTCGCTCTCTCGCGCGTGACGCTGGCCGCCAGCATCCGCAATCTGGCGAACAACTACGTCGCGCTCAACGTCGCCATCGGCGGCGGCTCCTCGGTCGAAACCCCGACCAGGGAAGTGGCCTCGAAGTAACATTCAACCTGAGGGATTCGATAGATCAAAGCCGGCGCTCCCGCGCCGGCTTTTTTATTATCTGGAGCGAGACGCGACGCTCACCTTTTGAGCAAGTGAAAATCTCCTCACCGAAACGCCGGAAACAGAGCCACTCCCGCGATTTTTGCGTCAGCAGACAGGAAGCAAAGGCTTGCGCTTTGAAGAAGACCACCGCCCGGCCGATGGACGATCGCGATACGGTCACCCTGATATCCAATGATTTCACGCGCGATGGCCAATCCGGGCCTAACCCCCAGATTGGGTTTGTAATGCCACAGATTGAAAGCAACGACGAACGAATTGCCGCAGCGACCGGATTTTATTGCGCCTACGGGTTGGCATGAAGCGGCAAAGCAGCCATAAAACAGATGCCCCTTTACGGATGTATTCGCCACCGGCAGCGCCGACCGGCGAGAGGACAGCCCATCTTCCGGCCGCCCTGAAGCGAGCTCTCACGGCCTCCTTCTGACCGGCTGCGGTTCGAAGATCGTTCCTGCTCCGTTGGCGGCACTGGACGGCCCGCTCCAATCCGGCGTGGGCCGCATGCAGGGATCCGCTCCGGATCGTCCCCAGGGCTTGAGGAAAGAACGATAGAGATCACGGAAACATTGCTTTTGACCCTGGTTCTTGCGCCGTTCGCAGGAAGCCTCGTTGCAATCTGTCTTCCGAGCCGCAAGGGAACGGCGGCGGCATGGTTCGCGGGTGCGATCGCGCTCTTCTGCCTGGCGACGTCAGCGGGCCTCTATCCCGCCATTTCGGGCGGCACGCCGCTGCGCTACGAACTCGCCTGGCTGCCCGAGCTTGGCTTCAACTTCACCTTGCGCATGGACGGCTTCGCCTGGATGTTCGCAAGCCTCGTGGCCGCGATCGGGCTTCTGGTCGTGGTCTATGCGCGCTATTATATGTCCGCCAGCGATCCCGTTCCGCGATTTTTCTCGCTGTTTCTCGCCTTCATGGGCGCCATGCTCGGCGTTGTGCTGTCCGGCAATCTTATGATGCTCGCCGTCTTCTGGGAGTTGACCAGCATCATCTCCTTCCTGCTGATCGGCTACTGGTATCACAATGCCGCCGCCCGCGACGGCGCGCGCATGGCGCTGACCGTCACCGGCACCGGGGGGCTGTGCATGTTCGTCGGGCTGATGCTGATCGGCCATGTCGTCGGCAGCTACGATCTCGATGTCGTGCTTTCCTCCGGAAACGTCATCCGCGAGCATCCGCTCTATACGACGATCCTCGTGCTGATCCTGATGGGCGCGCTGACGAAGAGCGCCCAGTTTCCGTTCCATTTCTGGCTGCCCCACGCCATGGCGGCGCCAACCCCGGTATCGGCCTATCTGCATTCCGCGACGCTGGTGAAGGCTGGCGTCTTCCTGCTCATCCGCCTCTGGCCGGTCATGGCGGGAACCGACGCATGGTTCTGGATCGTCGGCCTTGCGGGCCTGACGACACTTCTGCTCGGCGCCTATTTCGCGATCTTCCAGCAGGATCTGAAGGGACTGCTCGCCTATTCCACCATCAGTCATCTCGGCCTGATCACGGTGCTCCTGAGCCTCGGCAGCCCGCTGGCCGCCGTCGCAGCGATCTTTCACACCATCAACCACGCGACCTTCAAAGCCTCGCTGTTCATGGCCGCCGGCATCATCGACCATGAGACCGGCACCCGCGACATGCGCCGCCTCAGTGGCCTCTTCAAATACATGCCCTTCACCGCGACGCTCGCCATGGTGGCCAGCGCCTCGATGGCCGGCGTGCCGCTGCTCAATGGCTTTCTCTCCAAGGAAATGTTCTTCGCCGAAGCCATCGAGACCCACAAATACAATCTGCTGGATACGCTCACCCCCTATGTGGCGACGCTCGCCAGCATGTTCGCGGTGACCTATTCGCTGCGCTTCATTCACAGCGTCTTCTTCGGCCCGCCGCCGGTCGACCTGCCGAAATCCCCGCACGAGCCGCCGCACTGGATGCGCGCACCGATCGAGTTCCTGGTTCTCGCCTGCCTCGTCGTCGGCATCGTGCCGAGCTACACGATCGGGCCGTTCCTTCATACCGCCGTGCAATCGGTTCTGGGGCAGGCCACGCCGAACTACAGCCTTGCCGTCTGGCATGGCTGGAACTTGCCGCTGTTCATGAGCCTGATCGCGCTGGCCGGCGGGGTGGCACTGTTCCTGATCATGAAAAACTATCTGGCCACCAGCATCGAGGGACCGCCGCTCTTCCGCCGGCTGGAAGGTCAGCGCATCTTCGAGCGCGTGCTCGTCACCCTCTCCTGGAAATGGGCGCGCTCCATCGAAATGCGGGCGGGCACCCGAAGGCTGCAGCCGCAGATGCGCGTTCTGGTCTTCGTGGCGCTGGCCGCCGGTACGATACCGCTTCTGATCAAGGGCTTCTCACCCACCGGCATCGTGCTGCGGTCGATCGATCCGATCCTCTCTCTGCTCTGGCTGATCGGCATCGTCTGCGCCATCGGCGCGGCCTATCAGGCCAAGTTCCATCGGCTGGCCGCGCTCGTGCTCCTCGGCGGTGCGGGGCTCGTCACCTGCCTGACCTTCGTCTGGCTCTCGGCGCCTGACCTTGCCCTGACCCAGCTTCTGGTTGAGATCGTTACCACGGTCCTGATTCTGCTCGGCCTGCGCTGGCTGCCGAAACGTATCGAGCAGCACGACGAGCAGGAAACCATGACGTTTCCCGTCCGCATGCGCCGTCTTCGCGACTTCGCGCTGGCGATCCTCTGCGGCGTCGGCATGATGCTGATTTCCTACACGGTGATGACCCGTTCGCTACCCGAAACGATCTCGAGCTATTTCCTCGAGCGCGCTTATAGCGAAGGCGGCGGCACCAATGTCGTCAACGTCATCCTCGTCGATTTCCGCGGCTTCGATACGCTGGGCGAAATCGCCGTGCTCTGCATCGTGGCACTGACCGTCTTCGCGCTTCTGCTGCGCTTCCGCCCGGCGACCGAAAGCCTTGAAACGCCGGAGCAACAGCGCGTCCAGAACGCCTTCGACGACAAGCATCCCACCCGCTCCAAGGGCGACAGCATTGCCGAATATCTCTACATACCTTCGGTGATCATGCGCTGGATGTTCCCGGCCGTCGGCATGTTCGCGGCCTTCCTGTTCTTCCGCGGCCACGACCTTCCCGGCGGCGGCTTTGCGGCCGGCATCACCATGTCGATTGCCTTCATCCTGCAATATATGGCGGGCGGTACGCGCTG
>JAVBSF010000111.1:0-13002 GCA_031556925.1 Pararhizobium sp. | reverse complement strand
GAGCGCTGAGAGGCGCTTTGCGTAGACAGCGTGAAGCGGTTTCAGACTCTCCTCTCCTATCCCCATAGCCTGTTCGAGTGCTGTGCGCGCCCGGTCGAGGTCTCCGGCACGATAGGCGCTGAGGAACCGGGTCTGGGCCGCGTGCAGAAGGTGAAAGACGGAGCGCGAGGCGACATCCGTATCCCCCAGTATGGTGAACAGCGTGACCGGCTCCTGCCGGCCGGTGACCTGCACCATATCGACCGGCAGGATGGCAAGATCGGATGCTCCCTGGGCAACGGTTTCGGAGAAGAGGATGGGCAATCCGTATTCCTTGCACAATCCTTCGATGCGCGATGCGACGTTGACGCCATCGCCGATCGCCGAATAGCTGAAGCGCTGGGAGGATCCGAGATTGCCGACACAGCAGTCACCGGTATTGAGGCCGATGCCGATTCTGAGATCGTAACCGCTGCGCCGGTTCAGCGTATCGAGCGCCTGCAGCATCTTGAGTGCCGCAAGACAGGCGCGTCGGCGGTGATCCGCGATCTCCATCGGCGCATTCCAGAAGGCCATGATGGCATCGCCCATATATTTGTCGATCGTCGCCTCTGACTTGAGCAGCACATCGGACATCGGTGTGAGGAAATTGTTGAGAAGGGTGGTCAGGGCCTGCGGATCGAGCTTTTCCGAAATCGAGGTGAAGCTCCTGATATCGCAGAAGAGCACGGTGAGCTCGCGAAGCTCGCCGCCGAGCGACAGCATCGACGGATCGTCCGCGAGGCGCTCGACCAGCGACGGTGCGAGATAGAGGGAGAAAGCCGACCGCACGAATTTCTTCTCGCGACTGGTGAGCAGCAGCAGCACCGGCATCGTCACGGAAAATACGGCGGCGACGGCCGCCGCCGGCAGGATCGGGTCGAGCAGCAGCCGCCAGACACTGAAGGCATACCAGGATGTCGCCGCCGCCGCGGCGATGAAGAAGATCGCGATTGCAGCCCCCGTCAGCGCGCCGGCGCCGCGTACGAAGATGATGAGTAGTACCCCGAGCGTGAAGGCGAGGGTGACCTCCGCTCCCCTTGCCCAGTCCGGCCGCGAGAGGAAGGTGCCGCCGATGATCTGGTCGAGGATTTCGGCATGCACCCGCATGCCCGCCATGCTGGCGGCGACGGGGGTCGCCACGATATCGCGCAGGCCGATAGCGCTGGTGCCGACGATGACGATGGCGCCGTTGATGCGCTCGGCAAGGCTTGCCTCCGGCTGCGGCTGCAGCAGGCGGGCGGCCGGTATGGTCACCAGGTTTGGCAGGGTCGAATAATAGATCCAGAACTCCCCCTGCGGTCCGGTTGAAAGTTCGAAATCGCCAACCTTGACGGCGGTCAGCGCCTGTTCGCCGGCGCTCCCTTCGCCGCTGGCGCTCGCTGTGCGCAGGACAAAGCCGCTGGCGCCCTGGGCGACCCGCAGCGCCTCGATGGAAAGGGCGGGGTAGAGCGTTTCCCCGCTGCGGGTAACGATCGGGATTTCGCGGATGATGCCGTCGGGGCTGGGAGGAAAGGAGAAAAATCCGATTCCCTTGGCCGCTTCGTCTAGCATGGGCAGATTGCCGAGACCGCCGCGGCGGGCGGCGAGGAAGGAGCGGGGATCTTCACCCCCGAAGGCAAAGCCGGCTTTCGGCATCGGCAGCCCGCCGTCGCTTTCGTCGGTGATGGCGATGCCCGTCACGACATTGGCTGTGGCCAGGGCATCGCGAAACACGATGTCATTGTCGGATTGCGCGCCGGGCGGCACCTGCACCTCGACACCTGCCCGCTTCAGATCCGCGGCAACACGGTCGAGCGACGTCCGGTCGGGTTCCGGAAACACCATGTCGAAGGCGATTGCGGCAGCACCCATACCGTTGAGGCGCGTCACCATGTCGGCGAGAACGGTGCGTGGCCAGGGCCATTGGCCGAGCGCATTGATCGAGGTTTCGTCGATATCGATCAGCACGACCGGCGCCCCCGTTTCGGGCCGTGGCTGTATCCGCTGGTAGACGTCGAAGACGAGGTAGGTCAGCCTGTCGAGGATGGTCTGGGTATAGAGAGCAGCCGACAGGCAGGCGATCAGCGCCACCATGCCGTAGAGCCAGACGATCAGTGTTTCCCGCCAGTTTCGTTTCAGACGGACATAGGGAAGCCGCATCACATGCCGTTTCTGTTCAAGCAGGGCGCGCTACGCTATTTGCGCGCGCCTCCGAAGATGCCGACGGCCGACCAACTGCCGCCAGCCCCGAGACTGAAATCCCCGGCAACGCCCTTGGCGATACTGCGTCCGTCATTGACGAAGGCGCCATTGAATGTTCCGAAGCTATTGTTCTGATCGGGGATGACCGAGCCTGAGAAAGTCGCGTCCCGACCGGGGTTGCTGCTCACGGAGGCGTCGAAGTTGCGCCCGTCGAAGTTCTTCAGTTGCAGCGAACCGTTGCGGACTCCGAAATCGAAGCTCATGTTCATGTCGCCGGAAGCGATATAGGTTGCAGGGCCTCTGGCGGTCTCGGCCAGCACCGTGCCGAGCGCCTTGCCTTCGTAGGTGCCGGTCGTGCCGGCCAGCGTTCCCAGCTCGACATTGCTGGTGATATCGCCGGCAACCCAGGTGCCGAGATGAACGGTGCTGCGGACGCTGCCGTCTTCCGCGTCCGGGTTTGAGGAGGCGGTGATCTGCGTGCCCCACCAGCCCCATTCCAGAAATGCGCATTCGCACAGCTTGCCACCGGGAAGGGCATCTTCCTGGGAGGTCGCGTCGCCCGAAACGAAATAGGTCGCGTTGTTCAGGGACTTGATCGGCCGGAACTCGGTGACGATGTTTCCGTTTTCATCGAGATCGCGCAGGTTGGTCCGGGTGTAGCTGCGATTGTTGGTGGCGGCGAAATTGCCGTCATCGACATAGGCTGAGTTGCCGCCCTCGGCGTTTCCCTTCACGCCCTTTCCGAAAGCGACCGAGAGGGTGGTGTTCACAGTGCCGACCGTCAGCTCTCCGCCCAGCGTGTTGGTGTCGCCGTCGATTTCGAGATAGAGGTCGTCGGGTGTCCGGCTGATCGAGTTGAAGGTGTAGTGGCTTCCTTCTTCGTCGTTGCGGGTGCCCTGTTCCACCCCGGCCGCAAAGCCGCGCAGCGGAGATCTGTCGGCGAGCAGGCGGGTGGATGCGCTCTCGTTCAGATAGTCGGCGAGCGTCTGCTCCTTTTCCAGATTGAAGACATGCAGCGTGTTGAAAGGGGCGCCGCCGCTGAATTCGCCGGAATTGTCGTTGTAGTAGTCATTGATCGTGCTGTCGGTGCTCAGAACGAAGTTCTGGCCCTTCGAGCCGAAGATTTGGTTGCCGCCGTTTGCTCCCGCCTGGGTGGTGACGCCGCCGCGAAATGTGCGGGCGATCTCCGTGGAAAAGCCGAGAACGCTGCCTCGCCGCCCGAAATCGGCTTTGTAAACGCCGTCTTCCTGATAAAACTCACCGACATTCACCCCGATCTCGCTGACCTGGTCGATGCCCTTACCCTTGATCAGCAGCGATGTCTGCATCAACTTGATCGACCCCTCGCCATTCGGTTCGATGACATAGAAATCCGAGACGGAAGCGCCGTCGGTGCCGGCCGGCAGGGCGTTGGCCGCCGTGAAGGGAATCTCCATGTCCTGCAGCATGTCGCGGGTAAATGAATAGATGCGCACATCACCGTTGCGCATGACGTTCATATTCTTGATCGGAGTGCCGGCAATGGCGACGAGCGGATCCGTGCGGTCTCCGCCGATCGCCAGCAGATAGGCCGCAAATCCATCGACGCCGGCATAGACCTTGCCGCTCACGGGGACGCCGGCGAAGGTGTAGCCGTCACTGGCGGAAATGTCGTGCGCACTGAAGCTGTTCTGGGAATAGACCGGCAGGACCAGTGTGCCCTGGCTGACGGTGCCCGAGCCCTTGCCATCTTTGGCAACATCGAGGACTGCGGTCTGGTCGGTCGTTTCGGAGCCACCGATCAGGCCAACCTCGCCGGGATCGGAGATCACGCCGCCGCCTGTATCGTAAGTGGCGCCGGCCGTCAGCACCCTGAGGCCCAGCGTTTCCGGAAGCGGAGGCGGATCTGGGTCCGGATCCGGGCCTTCATCGTCGATCTCGTCCTGGATGTTCTTTGTTGCGACATCCCGGTTGGCATCCTGAGTTACGGAATCGCCCTCGCCGGATTGCGCCGGCCTTGCCACCGGAACCGGTGGATTGGCGATATCGGGGTTCATTTCCGAGTTCGATGGCCCCATGGCCGCCGCGTCGCCGTCCTTGGGCTTGTTGAGCGAACCGCCCGAGGTCCCGGGCTTTCCGGTCAGGGCCGCCTGAATGACTGTGCCTGCACCCTTGGGCGTCTTCTGCACACTCATCGACCGGCCCTGGCCGTTTTGCCCCGACACCATGATCGAATATCCCGGCTCATAGAGCCGCTGACTGTCGCCGTCCTGCGACGTCAGGGTCAGTTCGTCGCCGAAGATCATATCGACGCGGCCTTCCTCGTCGCCGCCGGGCAAGGTGATGTCGGCGACCGCCCCGCGGATGCCGATCGTGCCGACGGGCGAATTGAGTTTCACGCCGCCCGCGAATTTCGACGTCTTGGCGCCGATGAAGCGGAAGACCCCCCTGGTCATCGTCGCGGCGACTTCGGCCTTGCCGGAATCCGGGTCGTAGACGAAGCGGTCGATGGTCAGATCCGAATTGGGGCCGACGGTGAAGGAGGTACCGTCGGCAAGCAGGATTTGCAGCAGCCCGGAAGCATCGGTCTTGATCCGCTCGTTGAAGATGACATTGTCGCCAAGCGTCAGGGTGCGCACGCCGCCTGCGGCATCGGTGCCCGTGGCCGAGGTGTTGACGGCGGCGGCGACGCCGACCGAACGGGCGAGCAGCGGCGAGGGAAGGCCCGTCAACGCGGCGGCGCCGATCAGCATCATCATCGTCTTGCCGGATATCATCTGCGCCCCCTAAAACCGTCGGACCACGCCGATCGACGCGCTCAGATTGTCGTAACTGTAGATATCGTAGTTGGAGTTGACGTTGCGGTAGCCGATGACCGTCTGAAGCGCCCAGTCCACCTTGAAAGGCACGAGCAGCGATACCTCGGCATAGGCCTCGTTGTCTTCCTGCACCTCATCGAGACTGTAGGTCGTATCCGGGCTGTCGTAGTCGCGATTGGCGTAGCCGAAGGCGAAGCCGAGGGTCCAGGGGTCGGACTGGGTCTTTATCGGCGAATCCAGGTCGATGCTCAGGCCGGCATTGAAGCCGAATTCCTGATAGCTCAGATAGCTGACATCGGCGAGCCGGCGGTCGGCCAGCAGCGACACCCAAAGCGCGACATCGGCCCTGAGAAGGTGCTGCAGGGTCAGCGAGCTGCGATATCGATCACCGGTTCTGTCGGAAGCGGTCGGCCGCTCGAAGCTGTCCTGAAAAGCCTCGCGCCGGTACTCGTTGCCGAAGATCAGGCGTGTAGTGACGGAGAGATCGCTGATCAGCGCTGCGCCGATGCCGCCCGAATAGAGATAGGAATTGCCGTCGATGTAATAGCCGCCGGCGATGCCGTAGATCGACAGCGATGTGTCGTCCAGATTGAAGCGCTCCAGATTGAAGCGCGGCCCTGCCTGCAGTTCCGCATAGGCGGTGTTGATCTCGTTGTGCTCGGCCTGCAGGGTGCCGTAGCTCTGCAACATCGCCTCGAACTTGTCGCCTTGCGAGGCGAGATCGTAGCTGTAGCGCAGGTTCAGGGCCGCATAGGCATTGAAATCCCCGTCACCGCGGGCGCTGTCGTTCAGCACCAGCGGTTCCGGAAAGAACGTCGTCTCGATGCTGCGGGCGTCCGTGGCGGCCGTCGCATTCGATTGCCAGCGGATGCCGGTGGAGAAACTGCCGGAAAACTGGCTGTCGCTGGTACGGCTATCGATGGCGGCGAGATAGGTATCGACCTTGGTCTGCACCTCTTCGGGAACCACCGGAGCGGCGAGCGCCGCGTTGAAATAGGTACGCGCCGTGTCGTAGGCGCTCAGGCGGAAATAGAGAACCCCCAGCTCCAGTTGCAGCCGGGGCAGGCCGGGCGCGTAGATCAGCATCCGTTCCAGCGTGGAGATCGCCGCTTCCAGATCGCCGGCCTCCGAAGACAGGGCGGCATAGCGGAAGGCGATGTCGAGATTGGAGGGATCCGCCAGCATCTGGTCGAAAAGTCTCGCTCTTTCGGCTTCAATCGCGGAAAGGGAGGCCGAGACCGGGCGAGGCGCAACCGTGCTCTTGCCCGCCGCCTGTTGAGCAAGGGAGGCTTCAGGCCATGAAACGGCAAATACACTTGAAAATAAAAGAATATTTATAAATGTAAGGCGCATGTTGGTAACCCGTGATGCGATCTTTCAGTCACGATACCGTTAGTTGCATATATGGACAAGACGGATTCTTTGGACAGAATTTCATTCTGAATTATTATTTACTTGTTTTATTTGGATTTTCTCTGGATTATTGATTGAGTATTGCGCGTTAATTGGCGAATATTTAAAAAAACGGAGAGGCGTCGACGGATAAAACGGCGAGGTGGCCTCGGCGCCGGTTTGGCGCAGAGGGCTGAAACCATTCAGTGTCGATACTGGATAACTCCATCAGCCGGCGGAGAGGCCGGCTGCATCACGGCGCTTGCAAGGGATTTAGAGCAGCATGCCGCGGCGCCAGGTGCCGGGGGTCGCGCCGACGATATTGGCGAAGACGCGGGTGAAATGGCTTTGGTCGGCGAAGCCGCAGGCGATCGCCACTTCCGCCAGCGGCATTTGGGGCTGCTGCAGCATTTCACAGGCACGGCGGATGCGTTCATTCAGCAGCCATTGATAGGGCGTTTGCCCCGTGGTTTCCCGGAAGGCCTTGATGAAATAGCCCCGCGACAGACGGCAGGCACCGGCAACCTCGGAAATCGAGACGTTGCCGTCGAGATTGTCCAGGAGAATGGTCTTTGCCAGGCTCTCGTGAGACCGGGAGAGCTTGCGGCTTTTCGAGACGAAAGCGACCTGTTTGCCGCCATACTGATGAACCAGATAGGTGCCGATCGCCGTCGCCATCTGGTCGATGAAGAGAGCGCTTGCCTGTTCGGGGTGCTCAAAGGCGGGGATCAGGGCACGCGCGAGATTGGCAAGGACGGGATCCCTGGCGCCTGTTTCGCCCACAAGGCTGATAATGCCGCCGAGATCGGCTTCGTCGGCAATCTTTGCGAGTGCTTTCGGTGATATTTCCAGCAACAGAAAGTCGAACGGTCCCGTAAGGTCCGCCCGATAATCATCCGCGTGATTGCGGATATAGATCGAGTTTTCCTCGAACTGATGATCGCTGGCATGATGTTCGTGAAAAATGCGCCTCCTGTGACCGCCATGGGTGGAGATGCCGACAAGAAAGCCCCTGTCGCTGGCGGGCGTTTCGACCTGCTCCAGCCGCAGGTCACGAGTGCCCTTGCGAAACAGCTTGAGATTGCCGCCGCTGAGCGTCTGGTCCTTATATAACTTGCTGAACGGGCAACCGAAACTGTCGCGAGACGAAGCCGGTTCACTGATCGATGCCATCGTCATGGTTGCTGTCTCCGTATCGCGAAAACATCAGGGTCGCGATCTTAGAGCAAGCGATTCCTTTATCAAGGCTCGCTAATGACACGGAATCGTGAAGGGCATTTTCGAGACCTGGTCATGCGCGGCGAAATTGAACAAAAATGATAAAAACGGGTCGCACAGAAGAGGAAAGGCATCCATCTGCGGAGAAAATCCACAGTCTTTCAGCGGCAGAAGCCTTATCTTCAATAATTCCGGAAAAAAACGCCATAGGTTGCATTTTTGGCGGCTCTGGCCGTTTTGCCTGTCAGGGAGCCGGTTATGCCTGAAATCGTTGTCGAGAATCTGAGTGGAACACCGATATCGATAGATGCGCCCGGTCTTTCGTTTCTCCGTGGCGCAACGGGCATTGGTGTGTGCGAGCTGGATACGCATGCGTGAAAACACCGGCCCTGCCGATCGCATTGCTGCCTGTTTCGGGTCCAGCAATGCCAAAACACTGGTAACGACGCCGCTGCGCGCGGCGAAGCTTTCCATCACCCATCTCTCGGGGAAGGTTGAGGAGGATGGTCGAAGCGTCATTCTGCCGGCGGACGATGCCTTCCTTGTGATCCTCTATCTTGCCGATGTCTATCATTGCGATGCTCTGGTGGATGCATCGACGACGACGGTCCGCAAGTATCCCAAGGGATCAATCTGCCTCATCAGTCTGCGGCGCGGCGCGGCGGTTTGCCTGCGCAGCGATTTCAACGCGCTCGCGTTCCATATCCCGAGCAGCCTGCTGGAAGAGGTGACCGACGAGGCGGGAGAGCCTGTTCTCGAAGGTCTGCTCACCTGCCGCGGCGTGGACGATCCGGTCGTGAGCAATCTCAGCGCGGCCCTGTTGCCGATGTTCGAGTCCTCCGAGGCGTTCGCGGCGCCGCTTCTGGCGCAGGTCAGCCTCGCCTTCAACGCCCACATCGTTCATCGCTACGGGCGCCTGCCAAGCCGCAACACCTTGAGCGGCGGCATGCTTTCCGCTCTTCAGGGCAAGCGGGCCAAGGACTTCATGATCGCCAATTTCCAGCGAAGCCTTCCGCTCGCCGAGATCGCGCTGGCAACCGGTCTTTCCGAAGAGGATTTCGTCAGCGGTTTCGAAATGGCCACCGGGCAGACACCCCAATCCTGGTTGCTGTCCTATCGCATCGATAGGGCAAAGGATCTTTTGATCGGGACAGGCCAGTGTGTCGGGGAGATCGCCCACGCCTGCGGCTTCATCGACGAATTCGATTTCTCCACACTGTTTACGCAGCTTGTCGGCGTCCCCCCCGCAGCCTGGCGTCTGCGCGGGCGGCATTGAAGGCTTGGCGAGATGGGCCTGTCAGGGTAACCTCACCCGGCTTCGATAGTATCGCTGCCATATCGTTCCATGCTGGAATAGATTCTGTGCGCGTCTAAAGCGGCGCAGAATGGATTTTAACAGGGAATTTGTGATGTCGATCAACTCGAAAAGGACTGCTTTTTTTGCATCAACCCTTTGCCTGCTGCTGTTTGCCGGGGCCGCCGAGGGGATTGCGCAGGAGGCCGGCCCTGATCTCGCCGCAGCAAAATCGTTTGTCGCTGAAAAGAAATTCGACAAACTGCCACCCTTGATTGCGGGCATCGAAAAAGCGGCGCAGGCTGGTAATGGCGACGCGCAGTTGCTGCTCGGTGATATTTTTGCAAACAGAAATACGGATCTTTTCAAGGATCGCCAGGCCGAGGCCGTCGCATTTTATGAGAAAGCCCTGGCAGCAGGGAAGCTAGTCGCAGCAATACGCCTGGGCGATCTTTATTATAGCGGAGAAATTGTTCCGCAGGATCGGGAGAAGGCGTTTCAATACTATTCGAAAATGCTCACAAAAATCAAAAACGCAAGGGTGGAACGCCGCGTTGCTGGCGCATATCTGCACGGAAAGGGGGTGGCTGCGGACCCGGCCAAGGCAATCGATATGCTGACTAAGCTTTCCGACGCTGGCGATGTCGGCTCAATGCGGCAGCTTGGCGATATCTATCATGCTGGAAAGTTTACCGGCGCGGATCGTGATCTGGCCATAAAGTATTATGAGGCGGCGTTGAAAGGCGGAGATGTCGGCTCGGCGAAAAAGCTGGCGGGTCTCCTCGCATCCGCGCCTGATGCCGATTCTCAGAGCAAAGCCTTTACCTACTACAAACAGGCAGCCGATGCCGGGGACGTTTCTTCCAAGCGTCGGGTTGCCCGTGCGTATTTCGCTGGAATCGGAACCGCAAAAGATACGACGCAAGGTATCAAGCTTTTGGAAGAGTTGGGCGCAGCCGGAGACAGCGCGGCCAACAATCAGTTGGCGGCGATGTACGCAGCCGGGCTGAATGTTGCCAAAGATGGCAAGAAGGCGGTCGAATTGTACGGCAAGTCCATTGCGGCCGGTGATGCTGTGGCGGTGGTTCGACTTGCGGATCTCTATTATGCCGGCCGTGTTGTCCCGCGCGATCCATCCAAAGCTCTTTCCCTGCTGACGGAGGCGTCTGACAAAGGCAATGTAGCGGCGTCGCGACGTTTGATCGCCCTTTACCGCGAGGCGCCCGGAAAGGTGATCCCGAAGTCCCCTGCGAAAGCCAAGGCGGTTTTCGAGAAGGCGAAGGGGGCGATGAGCCCCGAAGATATCCTGCGGGAAGAGATCCTGTTTGCCGCCATGGATGCGAAAACGTTGAACAGCTATGAGGAGCTTGCGAAAAAGCTCGAAACTCTCCCGAAGCCACTTGCCAAGTCGACCCTCTTCATTGTGCGAAAGGTCAACCCGAACGCCTATGTCTATTTGCTTCAGGATCGGTTGAAGGATATCGGCCTTTACAACGGGCGCCTGAGCGGCATTTTGACCATGGACACCATTCGCGCGATCAATACGTTTTGCCGAAAAGGCGAGCAGGCCCAGAACTGTGGCCGTGGTCCCATGTCATCCGTCGTTGCCGGACAAGTTCTGGATCAGATGTTTGCGCCGGACGGGGCTCAATCCACTCAAGCGGATTGAAGACTGAGAGACAAAGGGGGTAGGAAAACGCTGCCTACCCCTTTTTTCGTCGAGGCTCGATCGTCAGGAAATGGCGGACGACAGGTGCTTCCGGGCCGGTGTGGTAGCGTGCCAATTCCTGCTGCAGATCGGCATCCGCGTTTGAAACGCGTCGGTGCTGGCGCAGATGTTCGGCCCAGGATTCGACCATGAACCATTCGACGATTTTTTCAGGATCCGCGGAATCCTCGGTCATGCCCCAGCCAAAGGCGCCGTCGCGGCGGCGCTCTTCCGAAAGCCGGGAGAGCGCCGAGACGAACGAGGCCCTGTTGTCACGGGTGACCCTGTACTCGATGAGGATCAGGACCGGGCCGCGGTCATGCTCGACCGCTTCGGCGACAAGCGGTTCGGGCCAATGGTTGGAAGGCACGAGGTCGGCATCGCCGGCCGGCAGCTTGATGCGGTGAAGAACCGTTGCGACAAGGAGAAGGCCGGCGGCGCTGGCGAGCAGAGCTGCGGGTACGCCGATTCCCTGCGCGAGCGCGCCCCAGCCGAGGCTGCCGATGGTCATGGCGCCGTTGAAGACCGTGAGATAGACCGCGAGCGCCCGGCCGCGCACCCAGTTTGGAAGGATTGCCTGCGCGGTGCCGTTGAACGTCGTCAGCGCCGTGATCCAGGCGCCGCCGAGCAGCAGCAGGATGGCGATCGCCAGCCATTGAGGCGGA
Organism: Pararhizobium sp.; assembly: GCA_031556925.1. Taxonomy (GTDB): domain Bacteria; phylum Pseudomonadota; class Alphaproteobacteria; order Rhizobiales; family Rhizobiaceae; genus Pararhizobium. The sequence continues at coordinate 1,725 of JAVBSF010000111.1, read as the reverse complement.
GCCAGTGCGAGCGCGGCCATGACGACGGCGGTGATGACGGAAGCGCCCAGCAGCAAACCATCGGCATCGAAGCGGCTGCGCAGACGCGGCATGACGATCGCCCCTAGGATGGCACCCGCGCCCACTGCCCCAAGAAGGATGCCGTAGAAGCCGGCGTCGCCGCCGAGCAGATTGCGGGCGACGAGCGGCAACATTGCCCAGACGGCGCTGGAGAAGGCGAAGAAGATCGCTGCGCGCAGCAGGACGATATGAAGTGGACGGCTCGCCTTGGTGTAGCGCAGGCCAGCGCGGAAAGCGCCGAGGAAGCGCTCCTGCAAGGCATCATCCGCATCTTTCGAACGCGGCCACCAGAGGAGGGCGGAGATCACGAAGATATAGCTGACGACATCGACTCCGTAGGTGAGGGCCGCGCCGAAGGCGGCGAGCAGAAGGCCACCGGCTGCCGGGCCGATAGAGCGGGCGATGTTGATGCCGAGCGAATTGAGGGCGACCGCGCTCTTGATATCCTTCTTCGGCACCAGCTCCGGCACGATGGCCTGCCAGGTCGGGCCCATCAGTGCGGCACCGATGCCGCCGATAAAGGTCAGGCCGACGAGCAGGCCGATATTCAGCATGCCGGTATAGGACAGGATCATCAGCGTGACGCTCACACTGGCCAAGAGAAGCTGGATCGCGATCAGGAATCTTCGGCGGTCGAGAATATCGGAAAGCACGCCCGCGGGGATCGCGAGCAGGAAAATGGGCAGGGTTCCGGCCGCTTGAATGAGGGCCACGGCGGTCGGAGAGGCCGAAAGGTCCGTCACCAGCCAGGAGCTTGCAACATCGCGCATGAAGGTGCCGGTATTGCCGAGCACGGTTGCGGCCCACAGCACCGCAAAGACCGGCTGGCGGAGCGGAGCAAAGCCGCTGGAGGATGACGCCGACGGCTTTGGCGCCTCCGTTTCGGGTTCCGGATGGTGGTGGGTCATGGGCTGGCCTTCCGCGGCCGGGGTGCCGCTTCATGTCGTCGAAAATAAGCCGCCGCGAGATCGGATTTCGCGGCGGCTTCAAGCTCTACGCCTGGATGAAGGCGAGCAGATCGGCGTTCAGCACATCGGCGTTGATGGTCAGCATGCCATGCGAGAACTTCGGATAGACCTTCAAGGTGCCGTTCTTCAGAAGCTTGATCGATTTCAACGCGGCATCGGCGATCGGCACGATCTGATCGTCGTCGCCATGCAACACCAGCGTCGGGACCGAGATCGCCTTCAGATCGTCCGTCTGGTCGGTTTCGGAGAAAGCCTTGATGCCATCGTAATGGGCCTTGGCGCCGCCCATCATGCCCTGACGCCACCAGTTCTGGATCACGCCTTCGGAGACGACGGCACCCTCGCGGTTGAAGCCGTAGAAGGGACCGGCGGGAACATCGCGGAAAAACTGGGCGCGGTTGGCGGCAAGGGCTGCGCGGAAGCCGTCGAAGACTTCGATCGGAAGACCTTCCGGGTTGGCATCGGTCTTCAGCATCAGCGGCGGAACGGCGGAGACGAGGACCGCTTTTGCGACGCGACCGGACGGCTCGCCATGTTTGGCAACATAGCGGGCGACTTCGCCGCCGCCGGTGGAGTGGCCGATATGGACGGCGTTCTTCAGGTCCAGCGCCTCGACGACCGCGAAGGCATCGGCGGCGTAATGGTCCATGTCATGCCCGTCCGTGACCTGCGCCGAACGCCCGTGGCCGCGCCGGTC
>JAVBSF010000196.1:0-3477 GCA_031556925.1 Pararhizobium sp. | reverse complement strand
CCTTTGCCGCGGCTTCTTTGGCCTCGGCGGCCTGAGCGGTCACGCGCAGCCAGGACGAGGTCTCGCGCAGAGACTGGTTGACCGGCTTCTGCACGTTCAGGATCGCGTCGCCCTTGACCATGTTCCTCGATCCTTCCCAAGCTTTCACCCAGACGCAGGGCATATCCGGCTCGACCTCGCAATTGCCGTTGGCGCGCACGCCGCCGCAGGGGCCGTTGCGCAGCTGCTTGGGGCAGTTCATCGGGCAGGACATGCCGGTCGACGACAACACGCACTGGCCGCACATGCGACAGTCGAACAGCAGACCCTTGACGTTGCGCTCGACGAAGGTGATCGGGGTTTCGACCCGGTTATAGCCGATCGCCTTCCACAGCGGATGCAGCAGCAGGAAGAGATCGGCGAAGCGGTGGTAAAACCATTCGAGAAAACGCGAATGGCGGATGGACCAGAGACGGATCGTATAGCTGCGCCGGGCGCGCCGGTTTGGCGAGACGCCGGAGGGCGTATAGGCGCCGGTCGCGGCCTTTTTGGCCGGCGCGGCATTGCCGTTCACCGGCTTTTCGGCGGGCTTCAGGTCAGACATTGTCCTTGCCCCCGGCCTTCACCAGCGCGACGAGACGTTCCTTGTCATAGGCGGCCTCGATTTCGGCCGCGGCCTTGTCAGCTTCCGCCTCGAGATCGTCCGAGACGGGTACCGGATCGGCCTTGCGCCATTCGGCGAGATAGTCGTCGGTCTCGGCGGCGCCGGTGCGCATGGCGGCCATGTCGATGGCCTCGGTGAAGCGCAGCGAAAGCTCACGCTTGGCGTTCTTGCGGCCCTGCTTGATGATGATCTGCGCGGGTATGTCGCGCCAGTAAACGATAATACGGTCTGCCATGCGCGTCTGTTCTCCTCTGGCCCGACAATGCGCAACTCGGCGCAAGCGGGCTCATCTTGGCACGACGCGGGACGTGTCCAAAAGCGACCTCTCAAAAATCGCTGATGATTGTTACCAGATGCCGCGGCTCAGCCCATTCCAGGCCCAGCTCCAGATCGGAGGATGATACCATTGCCTTGAGGGGGCATCGCTTGTTTGCGGCATGAGCCGGCCAGCCAGCACGTCCTCGACGGCGCGGATGGCGATACCGGTCGAGGCTGCGGTCTGGAGCAGCGGATAGGTATGCATGCTGTCGTTTTCAGCCGGTGTCATCCGTTGCTGGTAGAGGATGCCGCCGGTATCGACGCCGGCATCGACGAGATGCACGGTTGCGCCGAAATTGCCGAGATCGTTCCTGACCCGTGCCCAGTAGCCGCCCATCAGGCCGCGATATTGTGGATTGATGCCGGCATGGAAATTGATGACGGGGCAGGCGATGGAGGCAAGTGTCGCCGCCGTCAGCATGCGGCAGCTCACGAGAAAGACGGCGGAAGGATGCAGATTCGCGATATGGGAAATGGCCTCCGGCGAATTGATGCTGTCGATCCGCGTTACCGGAACCCTGGAATTCGGGGCGTCGTTCACTCCGTACTGGCGGATGATCTCTTCGGCCCGTTTCTCCGTGAAGCGCTTGCCGAATTTCGAGGCGGCCATGGTCGCAAACTGGCCTGCGGCAGTGACATAGCCGAGTTTCTTCGCGCGCCGCTTCAGAAACAGCTTTTTCGATTCCGGCTGTTCTTCCAGAACGGAGACCTCGGTGAAGCGTTCGGCCAGCGCGTTGATCAGGATCTGCGGGTTGCGCCCGCCGGCGGTGACGATCAGGATCGGCTGGTTCTGGTCCGCTGCTGTTTCCATGGCCGGTCTCTCAGAAGATCAGGCTGAGCAACGCGCCGGCGGCAAAGATGACCGTGCCGACCAGCACCAGCGAAGCCGCACCGATGACGAGGCTGGCCGCGAGACCCAGACCATCGCGTTCGGTGAGCGCGAAGCCCATGACCGCCAGTGCAAAGGCCGGAAGCCAGTTGCCGAACGGGATCGGCAGGAAAATGATGACGGCAAGGATCAGGGCGAGGACGCCGACAAGGCGTTCGAAAAGCCGGCTGCCGACATACCAGAAGCGCGGCTTCACCAGCATTTCAGCGCGCTTCAGCCAGGGCGTGATGCGCGAAACCAGCGCCTGGAAGGAATCGCGGTCAAAGGCATAGTCACCCATGCGCTTCGGCAGATGGATGCGGTTGTCGCGCGAGGTGACCATCTGCCAGGCGATGAAGATCAGCGGCAGGCCGAGAATGAAGGTTGCGCCCGGCGGCAGGGGGATGAGGTTCGGAAGCGCGAAAACGACGAGGAAAGCGCCGAAGGAGCGGTCCTGCATGGCAATCGACAGCTCTCGCAACGTTATGCTCGGCCCTGAGCGCGCGGCAAGATCATGCAGGATATCGGAAAGCTGGGCGTGATCGGCGGCCTGCGCTGCCTTGTTCGTCGTCTGTCGTGCGCGGGCTTGCGCACCAAGGAAAATATCGGTCATCCCCGTGGCCCTTTTCTGTTTATGGGCCAAGTCTCGGCGGCGGCGATTACGATGGGATTAAGGGGGAGGCGAGGCGATGGCGAAACTCAGCTTAAGCCTAACGAAGCGTTTCCGCGCGACGCGGCTTTCAGCGCGGATGTCAGGTCGCCATAGCCGGTGAAGCGGTACTCATAGGCAAGCCCCAGCCGCTCCGCCGCCTTTTGCGCCTTTTCCTTCAGGCCATCGTCTTCCGCCTGTGAGAGATAGACGAGCTTTTTGTAGTGCCCGAAATACATGTCGCGCAGCTGCGGATGCCGGTCGAGGCCGAGCGGCTCGATCACGAAGGCCTCGAACTGGCGCACGAGAAAATCCGTGAGAAAGAAGGAAGTGAAATCGTCGTCCCAGCGGGAGGCGAAATCGTCATTGCCGGCGAAGAAGGAATAGCAATGCGGCCCGGCGATGCGATCCACGCCTTCCTCCTCGCACAGCCGGTCCAGCATGCCGCCGGTGCCGCAATCGGCATAGGCCACGAAGATGCGCTCGAAGCCGTTCAGGCGCGCCTTGTCGATAGCGTCCTTGAGGCCGGGCGTGATCTTGTCGGGCGTGTTGTGCCAGATGGCGGGAAGACAGGTGAGGTCGATATGGTCGAGCCCGTTCACCTCGCACACGGCCAGAATTTCGCGCGCGATCGCGCCACAACCGATGACGTGAACTTTTTCGTGTTTCGCGCGTTCTGTTTCCGACATCAGCATATCGCTCCAATGTCCCGTCTTAAGCCGTAAGGAACCCTATCATGACTGCAAAGACCATCGCCACTATTGGCCTCGTCCTCTTTTCAATCACCACGCTCAGCGCTTGCGGCAACACGATCCGCGGCATGGGACAGGATACCGCAAATGCCGTCGACGCCACCCAGGATGCCGGCCGCAAGGTAGAGCGCGCAGCCAATTGATTTCTGACCGTTTGATGCGGCAGTTCGCTCGTTCCCGTCACGGGCGAATGCAAGAAAGCCGGCCACGCCTTCCAGGGGGGTGACCGGCTTTCCTGTTTTTCAAT
>JAVBSF010000201.1:0-25791 GCA_031556925.1 Pararhizobium sp. | reverse complement strand
TTCCAAGCAATCAGCGCTTTAGCGTTTGGTCACGGCCGGGACTCTTGGAAAGCCATCCAGAACTGTATACATCAGGTTAACCATTCTCCTTGGCATTCGCTTATCCGTGTTCGATTACAGCTAGATTGTCGTGGAGCAGATCCTTTTGTACAGCGTGACAGCAAGCATAGCCGGCGACGGCCCGAAGAGGGCGCCGGATGAAGACGTCCGGGCACTGTCGGGTGCCGGCAAAGGCCTGAGATGAAACTGATCGAGCGCTATATCCTGCGGCGGGCGACGGGCATGTTCCTCGCGACGCTGCTGCCGCTCCTGGCGATCGTCTGGGTGACGCAGGCTCTCGCCAGCGTCAATCTCGTGACCGACAGCGGCCAGTCGATCCTCGCCTTTCTCAAGCTCGCGACGCTGATCCTGCCTTCGATCGTGCCGCTCATCCTGCCCTTCGCGCTGGTCATCGGCGTGACGCAGGTGCTGACGGCGATGAACACCGATTCGGAACTGACCGTGCTGAACGCCGCCGGCAGCTCGCGCATGACCATCATCCGCCCGGTGCTCTATCTCGGGCTTGCGCTCAGCGTGCTCTCCTTTGCCGTCGATAATTTCGTCGAGCCCTATTCGCGCATGGCCGTACGCAAGATGATCGCGACCGCCCATGCCGACCTGCTCTCTTCCGTCGTGCAGGAAAACACCTTCCGCAAGATCGCCGACGGGCTTTATGTCCAGGTCGCCTCGCGCCGTAACGGTGGCGTGCTGCACGGCATCTTCGTCGCCGATTCACGCAGCCCCGCCGCTGAACTCATCTATTACGCCCGCGAAGGCGCCGTCGACGAGAACAGCTCGGCGCTGGTGATGAAGGACGGCGAGGTGCATCGCAAGCTGCCGGATGGCGGCGTCTCGATCATCAAGTTCGATTCCTACGCCTTCGATCTCACCGACATGACCCGCATGGCCGGCGAAGCCAATATCCGCGCCAAGGATCGCGACCTCTTCTATCTCTTCCATCCGGACCCGAGCGACGCGGTGTTCAAGAAGGCGCCGATGAGCTTTACCGCGGAGTTGCATCGCCGGTTCACGGAATGGACGTTCCCGGTTCTCTTCGCGCTCGTGGCGCTAGTGTTCTCGAGCGACGCCCGTTCGCACCGCGAGGCACGGCTGCATCCGATGGTCGCGGCGCTGCTGACCTGTCTGTTCCTGCGCTGGGCGACCTTCTATGCCGGCAACAGCGCTGAAGAATCGATGATGTTCGTGCCGGTGATGTATCTCATCCCGCTCGCGACCGGCTATCTGGCGGTGCGCCAGCTGCTCGGCAACCGCCGGCTGGAAATCCCCGTGACCTGGGAAAAGCAGGTCAAGGACTGGCTGACCAAACGCGGCCTGATGCGCCCGCAGACGACGAGCGATGAAGGCGGGACACCATGATCCTTACCTCCACGCTCGGCCGCTATTTCTTCAAGCGCTATGCGATCACCACGTTCTGGTTCCTCACCGGCATCTTCGCGCTGATCTTCATCATCGATTTCAGCGAATTGTCGAACCGCATGTCGCAGTTGCCGCGCTACTCGATCACCGGCGCGCTGCTGATGACGACCTTCCGCATTCCGATGATCCTGCAGCAGACGGTCCCCTTCGTCGCCCTGTTTGCCGGCATGGCGGCGCTGATCTCGCTCAACCGCCGCTACGAGCTGGTGGTGACGCGTGCCGCCGGCATCTCCGTCTGGCAGTTCCTGCAACCCTTCGTCTTCGGCGCCTTCCTGTTCGGGGTGCTTGCTGTCAGCATCCTGAACCCGATTGCTTCCTGGGGCACGAGCAAGGCTGAGGAACTGGAAGCATCATGGGGCTCAAGTTCGGCATCACGCTCCAGCCTGTCGATTCCGTGGCTGCGGCAGATTTACAAAAAGGACGATACGATCATCGGCGCGCGCTCCATTCAGGACGAGGGCAAGACCCTGATCGGGGTCACCGTGATCCACTTCGATCCACAGGGAGCGATCGTTTCGAGACAGGATGCCGAGAGCGCAAAACTCGAAGATGGTTACTGGCTTCTTAACAAGGTGACGGAAACACGCAACGGAGAGTTGCCGCGCAGTCTCGAAACGGCACAACTTCCGACCAACCTGAAAGCGGAGTTTATTCAGGAAACCCTGACGAAGCCTGATTCCATTCAGTTTTTCGATCTCTTGCACAAGATCGAGGTGGCGAAATCCTTCGGCTTTCCGACCAGCGGCATGGAAACGCAATTCCATTCGATGCTGGCGCTGCCTCTTCTTCTCGTTGCAATGACGCTGATCGCTGCAAGCGTGTCTCTAAAATTTAGCCGGTTTAACCAATCCCGGTCGGTGATTCTCGGTGGCATCCTTTCGGGCTTCGTGCTTTATGTCGTCACCGTGCTTGTGAAAGCATTCGGGAGTAGCGGTATCGTTCCTCCCTTCGTTGCAGCCTGGCTGCCGGTCGTCGTGGCGATGGCATTGGGGGCAACGATTCTATTGCATGAGGAAGATGGCTAGTGGCGGCAGGCACCCGCAAACATAACAGGCTGCTGACGGCCATTCTGCTTTCCGGCGTTGCGTTTTCTGCAATGATCCCCGGCATGAGCGCGCCCGCGCGGGCGCAGTCCACCAGTGTCGAATCGTTCGAACCCTCCCTGCCCGAAGACGCCAAGATGCTGCTTTCGGCAAACGAGATGGTCTACAACAAGGACACCGAGCGCGTCATCGTGCGCGGCGCGGTGCAGATCAATTACGGCGGCTACCAGATGGTGGCCCAGCAGGTCGAATACAGCCAGAAGACCGGTCGAATCGTCGCCACTGGCGAGATCGAGCTGATCGAGCCCGGCGGCAACAAGGTCTATGCCGACCGCATGGACGTGACCGACGATTTCGGCAACGGTTTCGTCGAGGCGATGCGCATCGAAACCACAGACCTGACGAAGCTCGCGGCGATCAACGGCGAGCGCGTCAACGGCGAGGAAATCATCCTCAACAACGCCGTCTATACCGCCTGCACGCCCTGCGCGACCAATCCGAACCACAAGTCGCTCTGGAACATCAAGGCGCAGCGCATCATCCAGAATGGCAAGACCCATACGGTGCGGCTGGAGAACGCCAAGTTCGAGCTCTTCGGCAAGCCGATCGTCTTCCTGCCCGTCATGGAAATTCCGGATCATACGGTGAAGCGCAAGAGCGGCTTCCTGTTCCCGAAGTTCCAGTACACCCAGAAGCTCGGCGCCGGCGTCAGCGTTCCCTATTACTGGGCGATTTCGCCCTATATGGACGCGACGGTGACCGCGACCGGCCTCACCCGCCAGGGCTTCCTGCTGGAAGGCGAATTCCGCCAGAGATTCGAGAGCGGCCAGCATGTGCTGCGCATGGCCGGCATCAGCCAGCTGGACAAATCCGCCTTCACCGACGACACCGTGGATGCGCAGGAAACGACGCGCGGCATGATCGCCTCGGAGGCCAGGTTCGAGATCAACCCGCGCTGGACATTCGGCTGGGATGTGCTTGTGCAGAGCGACAACAACTTCGCCAAGACCTACGAGCTTTCGACCTTCGACGGCCGCACGCTCACCAATCAGGTCTACCTGACCGGGCTTGGCAAGCGTAACTATTTCGACGCCCGCGCCTTCTACTTCGACATTCAGGACGCCGATCCGGATAGCGTCGCCGAAAACAAGCAGCCGGTCGCCCAGGTTCTCGACTATTCCTATACGTCCGAGGATCCGGTTCTCGGCGGCGAACTCAGCGCCGATGTCAACCTGACCAACATTCACCGCAACCGTGAGGACAGCTATCGGGTTCTGGGCGTAAACCGGTTCCCCGGCCTCAGCGGCACGGCGCACCGCCTGACGGCGGAAGCCGAGTGGCAGCGCACCTTCATTGTGCCGGGCGGCCTGTCGCTGACCCCACTCTTTGCCGCGCGCGGCGATATCCTCGGTCTGACGATGGACGACCCGACGCTCGGGCCGCCTGCAAACGCCTATAGCGGCAATTATTACGACGACGACGCGGCGACGCGGCGCATGCTGACCGCCGGCCTCGAAGCCCGCTATCCGATCCTGATGGCGACAGAAAACAGCAGCCATATTTTCGAACCGATCGCCCAGGTCTATGTGCGCCCGGATGAAGAATATGCCGGCGGCCTGCCGAACGAAGACGCGCAAAGTTTCGTCTTCGACGCCACCTCGCTGTTCGACCGCGACAAGTTCTCCGGCTACGACCGCATCGAAGGCGGCAGCCGCGCCAATGTCGGCCTCCGCTATACCGGCGCGCTCGGCAACGGCTACTCACTGCGTGCCATCGCCGGCCAGTCGTTCCATCTTGGCGGACTGAACTCCTTTGCGACCGACGACCTTGTCAAAGCCGGTGCGGATTCCGGTCTCGAAACCGACCGCTCCGACTATGTCTCGATGATCGGCATCGACGCGCCTTCGGGCCTGACGGCAAGCCTCAGCGGCCGTTTCGACGAGGAAACCTTCGATCTGCGCCGCGCCGACACCACGCTCGGTTATCAGGGCATCCGCTGGCAGACGGCTCTGACCTACACCCGCATCGAGGCGCAGCCGACCTATGGCTCGCCTTTCGACCAGGACGAAATCCAGACCGCCGCCGCCTATCGCTTCCATGATTACTGGTCGGTCTTCGGCTCGATAACCTACGATATCAATGCCGACATCATTACCCGCGACGGCATCGGCATCACCTACGACGATCAGGACACGCTGTTCTCGCTGGTCTATCGTCGCGAGCGCGACGACGAAAATTCGGTCGCCAACGACTGGTCGATCGGTGCGCGGATCAGCTTCCGCACGCTCGGCGACATCAATGTCGGCGACACGACCTTCGACGGTCTCGACAACCGATAACGCCGAAAGATCGCGAAAACATCGAGATTGCCGTAAAACGGCCGGATTGCCCTGCGATCCGGCCTTTTGATATTAGGCAGGCCTTGTCAGGCATTGGCGGCCCGATTATGGATTTCATCCTGTAGCCGGCCATTTTCGACAGGACGGAGTCGCCGGTGTGGCCAATGGATGGTGCACGGCGGTGCGTGAAGGCCGGGACTTGGAAAAGGACATGACATGGGTGGAAGATTCTCGATGAAGCGTGCCCTGACGGCAGCTCTGGTCGCCAGCATGCTGGCTGGTTCGATGCTTTCGGCAACGGCGACGGTCACCCATGCGGCAAGCTCGGTTGCGGTCATCGTCAACAACGTTCCGATCACCTCGGGCGACGTGGCGAAGCGCGTCGCCTTCATGCGATTGCAGAAACAGGGCGGCGGCGCGGCCGAAGCCCGCAAGCAGCTCATTGACGAAGTCTTGAAGCGCGAGGAAATCGCCAGGTTGCGCATGTCCGTCAGCACCTCGGACGTCGACGGCGCCGTCGCGCGCTTTGCCGCGGGCAACAAGCTGACCGTCGAGCAGCTTTCCCAGATCCTCGACCGCTCCGGCGTGACCCTCGATCATTTCAAGCAATATGTCGCCGTGGCCATGAGCTGGCCGCGCGTCGTCAACCTGCGCTACCGCGGCGGCAGTAACGGCGGCCGTCTGTCGAATGAGGAACTTGTCAAGCGTATGCAGGAAAACGGCGGCCAGAAGCCGGTCACGACCGAGTATTTTCTGCAGCAGGTCATTTTCGTCGTACCCGCCGCCAAACGCAATGCGATCATGGGCAAGCGCCAGGCCGAAGCGAATGCCTCGCGCGCCAAGTTTCCGGGCTGCGAACAGGCCAAGGTTTTTGCCGCAACCATGCGCGACGTCTCCATCCGCAATCTTGGCCGGATGATGATCCAGGAAATCCCCGACGACTGGAAGAGCCTTGTCGAGAAGGCCGGCGACGGCAATACCACGGGCACGCGCGTCACCGAAAAGGGCGTCGAATATCTCGCCATCTGCAAGAAGCGTCAGGTCAACGACGACCTTGCGGCTGAAGTCGTCTTCCGCGCTGAAGACCTCGGCAAGAAGCAGGACAGCGGCGAAGACCCGAACAGCAAGAAGTATATGGACGAACTGCGCACCAAGGCCCAGATCATCAACAAGTAAGCCGATATGACAGTGCACGATCCGGCGCCTCTGGCGCTCAGCATGGGCGATCCGGCCGGCATCGGGCTTGATATCGGCCTTGAAGCCTGGACGAGACGGCGCGACTGGAAGACGCCGCCCTTTCTGCTGATCGGCGATCCCGATGCGCTTGCGCAACGCGCGCGCTTGCTCGGTCATGAGGTTTCGATCCGCGAAGCCGCGCCCGGCGAGGCGACGACCGTCTTTGCCGACGCCCTGCCCGTCCTTCCGGTCCGCTGCGCTACGCCTGTCATCGCCGGCATGCCGGACAGCGCCAATGCCTCCGCGATCATCGGCGCCATAGAAGAGGCCGTGCGGCTGACCATGGCGGGCGAGACGTCGGCGGTCGTTACCTGCCCTATCGCCAAATCCGTTCTCTACGACGCCGGCTTCGGCTTTCCGGGTCATACCGAATTCCTGGCCGATCTCGGCGCGCGGGCGACCGGCGCGGAGCTGCTGCCGGTGATGCTGCTCGCGGGGCCGAAGCTCAAGGCCGTTCCGGTGACGATCCACATTCCGCTGAAGGACGTACCGGAGGCGCTGACTGCCGATCTCATCTATCGCACCTGCGCCGTCACCATCGCCGACCTCAAGGCCCGCTTCGGTCTCAGGCGGCCGCGGCTCGCCATTGCAGGCCTCAATCCCCATGCCGGCGAAGGTGGCGCGCTGGGTCTCGAGGATGACGCGATCATCCGTCCGGTCATCGAACGCCTCGTCAGCGAGGGCAATGATGTCGCCGGGCCGCTTCCCGCCGACACCATGTTCCACGACCGGGCGCGGGCAACATACGACGTGGCGATCTGCATGTATCACGATCAGGCGCTGATCCCGGCCAAGGCGCTGGGCTTCGATGACAGCGTCAATGCGACGCTCGGCCTGCCCTTCATCCGTACATCGCCGGACCATGGCACGGCCTTCAGCCTCGCGGGCAAGGGCGTCGCCCGCGCCGACAGCCTGATGGCCGCGTTGAAGATGGCGCGGGAACTGGCCGACAACAGCGAAAGGACGACTCGCTGATGGCTGCCATCGACGGACTTCCGCCGTTGCGCGACGTGATTTCGCGCCACGGGCTCGATGCCAGGAAGGCATTGGGGCAAAACTTCCTGCTGGACCTCAACCTCACCCAGAAGATCGCCCGCACGGCTGGCTCCCTGGAGGGCGTGACGGTGATCGAAGTCGGCCCCGGACCGGGCGGACTGACCCGCGCGATCCTGTCGCTCGGCGCCAAAAAAGTGATCGCCATCGAGCGTGACAGCCGCTGCCTGCCGGCACTGGCCGAAATTTCGGCGCACTATCCCGGTCGCCTGGAGGTGATCGAGGGTGACGCGCTGAAGGTGGATTTCGAAACGCTGGTAACCGACGGCAGCCCGGTCAAGATTATCGCCAACCTGCCCTACAATGTCGGCACGCAGCTGCTGGTCAACTGGCTGCTGACCAAGACGTGGCCGCCCTTCTACCAGTCGCTGACGCTGATGTTCCAGCGCGAGGTGGGGCTTCGCATCGTCGCATCCGAGGATGACGATCACTACGGCCGGCTTGGCGTGCTCTGCGGCTGGCGGACACATGCGCGTATGGCTTTCGATGTGCCGCCGCAGGCCTTTACGCCACCGCCGAAGGTGACGTCTTCCGTCGTACATCTGGAACCGCGGGAAAACCCGATCCCTTGCCGCGTCGAGGCGCTGGAGCGCGTGACGCACGCCGCTTTCGGTCAGCGGCGCAAGATGCTGCGGCAGAGCGTGAAATCGCTGGGGGGAGAAGCCTTGCTGGCCAAGGCTGAGATCGACCCACAGCGGCGGGCCGAAACCCTTTCGGTCGAGGAATTTTGCCGGCTGGCGAATTGCCTTTGAAGCCCTCGCTTCCCAGCGGGAGGTGATACGCAAAGGGCGGATGACAGGGGCTTCGTTTGCTATCGAGGCCGGGCATCCCCCTCGTCCGGCGCTGCGCGCACCTTCTCCCCGCTGGGGAGAAGGGGAAAACAGCAAGCCGCCCCTTCGATAATCAGAACGGGTTTTCCGTCAGCAAGCCGTTGACGAAATCGAACAGGCCGGGCCGGCGGTCACGCCGCAGCCGCTCGGCTTCGACGATGGCGCGCACCGAGGCGAAGGCGCTATCCAGATCCTCGTTGACGACGATATAGTCATATTCCAGCCAGTGCTCGATTTCGGAGCGGGAATTGGCAAGCCGCGTGGCGATGACCTCTTCCGTATCCTCGGCGCGGCGATGCAGGCGCGATTGCAGCTCCGCCATGGTCGGCGGCAGGATGAAGATCGAGACGACATCGCCCGCCATCTTTTCCTGAAGCTGCTGGGCTCCCTGCCAGTCGATGTCGAACAGCATGTCACGGCCGGCGGCCATGGCCTGCTCCACGGCATCGCGCGGTGTACCGTAGAAATTGCCGTGAACCTCGGCCCATTCGAGCAGCGCATCGGTCTTGCGCAGGTTTTCGAACTCGCGGATCGACTTGAAGAAGTAGTGGCGTCCCTCGATCTCGCTCGCGCGACGCTGGCGGGTGGTGACGCTGACGGAAATGCTCATCTGCGGATCGGCTTCCAGCAGATTGCGGGCGATCGTCGACTTGCCCGCGCCCGAGGGCGAGGAAATCACCAGCATCAGGCCGCGGCGCGGAATGGTGATGGGCGAAGGACGGCTGCTGGTGGGGCTCATGGTCACTCCAGATTCTGGACTTGTTCGCGGAACTGGTCGATCACGACTTTCAGCTCGATGCCGGCAGCCGTAACGGACGCAGCATTCGACTTGGAACAGATCGTATTCGATTCGCGGTTAAATTCCTGGGAAAGAAAATCGAGTTTGCGGCCGACGGGGCCGCCCTTTTCGAGAAGATCGCGCGCGGCGGCGACATGGGCATGCAGCCGGTCGATTTCCTCGCGGATATCCGCCTTGGCCGCCAGAAGCGCCACCTCGGCATAGAGACGCTCCCGATCGAGCGAGGCCGCGCCATCCATCAGCAGCGACACCTGATGCGACAGGCGCGCGGCAATCGTTTCCGGGCTGCGCGAAGGGTCGACCTCGATGGCGCGGGCCAGCTCCTCTATACGGGCGATCTGGCCGAGCAGGACATTGCGCAGCGCCGCCCCTTCTGTTTCGCGCATCGCCATGATGTCGTGCAGCGCAAGCCGAAGGCCCGCCATGATATCGGCATCGCGCGTCGCCCTCTCCCCTTCCTGCTCCTCCGGTTCGCGGAACTCGACGATACCGCGCACGGAAAGCAACGTATCGAGGCGCAGGGGAGCGGGATCGATCATGCCGGTCAGCTGCTCACGCAGCGACAGGACAGCGGCGAGCGCGTTCTGGTTGACGACCGTCTCTACACCCGTTTCAGCGGCGCTGACCGAAAGCCCGACCTGCATGTTGCCTCGGGAAAACATCTCGCCTGCCAGCTTGCGCACATCGGCTTCGATATTCTCCGTGCCGACCGGCAGGCGCAGGCGCAGGTCCAGCCCCTTGCCGTTGACGGAGCGCAGCTCCCAGGCCCAGCGGTAACGCCCTGAAGACCCTTCGCGGCGGGCAAATCCGGTCATCGACTGCAATGGCATGATTATCCTCCGGCGTCCTTTTGCGCGCTGGCGCAAACAAGCAGCACGTGTGCAAAAATGTTTACGGCCCCGGCGGTGCCTCCCGCAAGGGGCAAGCGCGCCGGGGCCGCGTGATCCACAGTTGCTGTCGAGGATTACTCCTGAACGGGGGTATCCTCGGCCGCCTTGGCGGCGGCAGCGGCCTTTTCGGCCTCGATCTTGCGCCAGCGACGGACATTGGCATTGTGTTCGTCGAGGGTCGTGGCGAACACATGACCGCCCGTGCCGTCGGCAACGAAATAGAGGTCTTGCGTGCGCGACGGATTGGCGACGGCTTCCAGCGCCGCACGGCCCGGATTGGCGATCGGCGTCGGCGGCAGGCCCTTGATGAGATAGGTGTTGTAGGGCGTCTTCTTGTCGAGGTCGGATTTCAGGATCGGACGATCAGCCGGCTTGCCCTCGCCGCCGAAGATGCCGTAGATGATCGTCGGGTCCGATTGCAGCCGCATGCCCTTGTCGAGCCGGTTGAGGAAGACGGAGGCGACGCGCGAGCGCTCGTCGGCGATCCCGGTTTCCTTCTCGACGATCGAGGCGAGCGTCACGAACTCCTCGCGGGTGGCGACCGGCAGATCGGGCTCGCGACGGTCCCAGATCTGGTCGACCAACGCCTTCTGCGCGGCCGTCATCTGCGCGACGATCTCGCCGCGCTTGGTGCCGCGCGAAAACTTGTAGGTGTCCGGACGCAGCGAACCTTCCGCCGGAAGCTCGGCAGGCAGATCGCCTTCCAGCACCGGATCGTTACGCAGGCGGTCGAACATCTGCTTGACGGTCAGACCTTCCGGAAGAGAGACCGAATAAAGGATCGACTTGCCCGATTTCAGGAGCTGCATGATCTCCTGCATCGAGGAGCCCGCCTTGATCTCGTATTCGCCGGCTTTCAGCGTCTCGTCGTCGAGATAGGCCTCGGACATGAACCGGAACACGCGGCCGTCGGACACGATCTCGTTGCGCTCCAGACTGGAAGCGATTTCCTGGATGCCGGCGCCGTTGCGGACGATGAAATTGGTGTTGGCGGTGAGCGGCCCCTTCGCCTCATAGGCGGTCATCGCGTAATAGACCGTGCCGGCGGCGGCAATGGTCAGGAAGACGACGAGCGTCATCAGGAAATTCAGGAAGATCACCACCTGGCTGCGGGCCTTGCGCGAACGCTTGGGCGGCTCCGGCACCTTTTCCGGGCGAAGCGCCTCATTGGCCGACTTCGGGATGATCGGTCCCTTGCTGCCTGCTTCACCACGGCCGAAAGGCGCTGCGCTGTTTTCGTTTGCGTCGCTCACGATTGTCCTGAATCCGGGGTTCGCTTCATTCCTGTGTCTCGGCTTTCCGGCGCGAACTCCGAAAGAGAGCCGGAAAGGAGCAAATGTTATACGCGGCAGCTCGCGGGGACATTCAACGGGGCATCTCGCATGTCCAATGCCCGCGCGCCTCCCGACAGAGCCCTGTCCGCAATCGACGTTTGATCCGAGCAATACGGCGAAAACAGGATAATCGCGAAATTATCCATGAATGCGCTTCGCCCCATCCGACAGCCGGGAGGCGCTGCCGGAAAAGCCTGCCACATCCGGATCGTTCAAACCCCGATGCGACAAGCCGTCAATGCTCAGGCGCTGTACCGCTTCAGAACCAGCGAGGCATTGGTGCCGCCGAAGCCGAAGGAGTTCGAGAGCGCCACATTCACCTCGCGCTTGCGCGCCTTGTGTGGAACGAGATCGATCTTCGTCTCCACGGAGGGATCATCGAGATTGAGCGTCGGCGGCACGATGTTGTCGCGGATCGCCAGCGCACAGAAGATCGCTTCGACTGCGCCGGCGGCTCCCAGCAGATGGCCGATCGCCGATTTGGTGGAAGACATGGAAATCTTCGGGGCGGCATCGCCGACGACGCGCTCGACGGCGCCGAGTTCGATCGTGTCGGCCATGGTCGAGGTGCCGTGGGCGTTGATATAGTCGATCTCGGAGGGATCGAGACCGGCACGCTTCAGCGCCATCTTCATGCAACGGTAAGCGCCATCGCCGTCCTCGGAGGGGGCGGTGATATGATGCGCATCGCCGGAGAGACCGTAACCGACAACCTCGGCATAAATCTTGGCGCCGCGCGCCAACGCATGCTCCAGCTCTTCCAGAACGACGATGCCGGCACCCTCGCCCATGACGAAACCGTCACGGTTGGTATCATAGGGGCGCGAAGCCTTGGTCGGCTCGTCATTGTGCTGGGTGGAAAGCGCCTTGCAGGCGGCGAAGCCAGCCAGCGCGATGCGCGAAATGGGGGATTCCGTACCGCCGGCCGCCATGACATCGGCATCGCCGAGCGCGATCAGCCGGGCCGCGTCGCCAATGGCATGCGCGCCCGTGGAACAGGCGGTTACGACCGAATGGTTCGGGCCGCGCAGCTTGTGGCGAATCGAGACCTGGCCGGAGGCGAGATTGATCAGACGGCCGGGAATGAAAAAGGGAGAAACGCGGCGGGGACCCTTGTCGCGCAGCGTATAACCGCCTTCGACAATGCCTTCCAGACCGCCGATGCCGGAACCGATGAGAACGCCGGTGGCAATCTGGTCGTCGTCGCTCTCGGGATGCCAGTCGGCATCCGCAAGCGCCATGTCGGCGGCAGCCATCGCATAGACGATAAAGGGATCGACCTTGCGCTGTTCCTTGGGCTCCATCCAGTCGTCAGCATTGAAGGTACCGTCGGAGCCGTCGCCGGTCGGAATACGGCAGGCAATTTGTGCCGGAAGGTCTTCGACTTCGAATTCGGTAACTTTACGGGCGGCATTTTCGCCGGCCAGCAGACGGGACCAGCTAACCTCGGTTCCGCATCCCAAGGGAGATACCATGCCGGTACCCGTGATAACGACACGTCTCATAAACCGTAATCCACCCTGCCTGTTGTTTCAGAACCGGACCGGACCTCGTGTTTATTCCCGGACCCGTACATCCATGCCTTGTCGTTTACCAGGAGCAGCCAGGTACGGAAACCGCGTCGGTTTTCCTAAGCCACCCCTTTTTCCGCACTTCGCGAGGAAATGCGCGCCCTGCCCGAAGCAAGGACTGACGGCGGGCCGCGGCGCGCCCCGCCTTCATATCAAGATCAGGCCTGCGCCTTCTCGATGAACTTGACGGCGTCGCCGACGGTCAGGATCGAGTCAGCTGCATCGTCCGGAATTTCGACGCCGAATTCTTCTTCGAAAGCCATGACCAGTTCGACGGTGTCGAGCGAGTCAGCGCCGAGATCGTCGATGAAGCTCGCGCCTTCGGTAACCTTCTCGGCATCGACGCCAAGATGATCGATAACAATTTTCTTAACGCGTTCTGCGGTGTCGCTCATGTCGGATTCCTCGACCTTTGTTTTCTGTCACAGCGCCGTTCTGACGCCGGTATCTCCATAACGCCTGATAGACCAAGACGATCCACCCGGCAATCCTTGCAATCGGAAGAGCGGCGACACGCGGCCACGGGCCTGCATACGCCTTTCACGTCTTCCGCCGACTGCGCACAGTCATGGCCCGATTAACACGGTTTAACTTCTGCGCAAAGCCTGAAAATCACCGACAACGGCTTGGTCAACATGCAATTTCCGGCTTTTTCCATGCTCTTTTCCGCTTGCCGGGAACGGACCGCGGCAAGCGGAGGAAGGCACGATCAGATCATCGCCATGCCGCCATTGACGTGGATCGTCTGTCCGGTAACGTAGCCGGCCTCGTTGGAAGCGAGATAGGCGACGGCGGAGGCCACTTCCGCCGACGTTCCCATGCGCTTCATGGGGATAGCGCCCATGATGGCTTCCTTCTGCTTGTCGTTGAGCTTGCCGGTCATGGCGCTCTCGATGAAGCCCGGAGCAACGCAATTCACCGTGACGTTGCGGGTTGCGATTTCCTGTGCCAGCGACTTGGAAAAACCGATCATGCCGGCCTTGGAGGCGCAGTAGTTCGCCTGGCCCGGATTGCCGGTGACGCCGACGACGGAGGTGATGTTGATGATGCGGCCATGGCGACGGCGCATCATCGGATGGGTCAGTTCACGCGTCAGGCGGAAAACCGAGGTGAGGTTCACTTCGATGACCGCATCCCAGTCCTCGTCGCTCATGCGCACGAAAAGACCGTCCTTGGTGATGCCGGCATTGTTGACGAGGATGTCGACGCCGCCGAGTTCGGCTTCCGCCTTTTCGCCGAGCGCCTTGACGGCTGCGCGGTCGGCCAGATTGGCGGGGAACAGGTGGACCCGCTCGCCGAGCGAATTGGCAAGCTCTTCCAGCTTCTCGACGCGGGTGCCGTGCAGGCCGACGGTCGCGCCCTGGGCGTGAAGGATGCGGGCGATTTCCTCGCCGATGCCACCGGATGCGCCGGTAACGAGAGCCTTGCGGCCGGAAAGATCGAACATGAATGGGTTTCCTCTTTTGAGAGCGAATAGGGAGTAGCGAAGAGGGGAAGCGTGAAAAGCGAGTTAAACTGTTCGCTATTCGCCATTCCCCATTCGCTTCTTCAGATCAGCGCGGCCAGCACCGCTTCAATATCGGCGGGCGTATTGACCGCCACGCCGGTCACCGACTTGTCGATGCGGCGGGCAAGGCCGGTCAGAACCTTGCCTGAACCGACTTCGTAAAGAGTGGCGATGCCATTGGCGCCGAACCATTCGACCGTTTCACGCCAGCGAACCTGACCAGTAACCTGCTCCACGAGCAGGCCAGTGATCGTGGCGGCATCCGTGACCGGAGCGGCACGGACGTTGGCGATCAGCGGCACGACGGGATCAGATGCCTTCACCTCGGCGAGCGCGGCGCGCATGGCGTCGGCTGCAGGCGCCATCAGGCTCGAATGGAACGGAGCGGAGACCGGCAGCAGGATAGCGCGCTTGGCGCCTTTTTCGGTCGCAAGCGCCGCAGCCTTCTCGACGGCTTCTTTCTCGCCGGAGATGACCAGCTGGCCGCCACCGTTGTCGTTGGCGATCTGGCAGGCGCCGAGGCTTGCCGCTTCCTTGCAGACGGCTTCGACATCGCCATGCTCAAGACCGATGATCGCGGCCATCGCGCCCTTGCCGACGGGAACAGCCGCCTGCATGGCATTGCCGCGAATGCGCAGGAGGCGCGCGGTGTCGGCCAGCGAGAAGGTGCCGGCGGCACAGAGCGCCGAATATTCGCCGAGCGAGTGGCCGGCGACATAGGAAACCTTCGACTTCAGATCGAGGCCGCCTTTTTCAAGCGCACGCAGGGCGGCGATCGAAACGGCCATCAGCGCTGGCTGGGCGTTTGCCGTCAGCGTCAGCGTCTCTTCCGGCCCATTCCACATAATATCGGAGAGCTTCTGGCCGAGCGCATCGTCGACCTCAGCGAAGACGGCGGCGGCTTCCGGAAAGGCATCGGCCAGTTCCTTGCCCATGCCGACGGCCTGGCTGCCCTGTCCGGGAAATGTAAATGCAACGCTCATGGGATGATCCTTCCCTGTTTTTCCTTCTCCATTCACATTCCTTTGCCGGGAGTCAAGGCTTGGAGCCCGGTGGGGAAAAGCCGGGTGCCGACAAATTCAGCTTGAACTTGACGACAGGCATCTTAAGTTTGCACCGCACACCATTCGGCCGCGCCTCTCCCCGAGGACTTTTCCGGCCGGCGGTTCTGCCTTCACGCCACGGCTGCCGCCGCCCTGCCAAGGCCCGCGCAGGCGCCGCTTCTCAAATCGAGGTTTTACTTTATGCAATACAGATCGCTCGGCTCGTCCGACATCCAGGTCTCCGAAATCTGCCTGGGCACCATGACCTGGGGCTCCCAGAACACGGAAGCCGAGGCCCACGAGCAGCTCGACTACGCCCTCGCCCACGGCGTCAACTTCATCGACACGGCCGAACTTTACCCGACGACGCCGCTTTCTCCCGAAACCTATGGCAACACCGAACGCATCATCGGCAACTGGCTTGAAAAGCGCGGCCGCCGCGACGACGTCGTCATCGCCACCAAGATCGCCGGTCCGGGCCGCGACTATATCCGCGGCGGCGGGCCGATCACCCCCGAAGCCGTCGAAACGGCGCTCGACGCCAGCCTCAAGCGGCTGAAGACAGATTACGTCGATCTTTACCAGCTGCACTGGCCGAATCGCGGCCATTATCATTTCCGCAACGCCTGGACCTACAATCCCTCGAAACAGGATCGTGACGAGGTTGCCGCAGACCTGCTCGCCATTCTGGAGGCGCTCGGCAAGCAGGTCCGCGCCGGCAAGATCCGCGCCATAGGTCTCTCCAACGATACCGCCTGGGGCGCCCAACGCCTGCTGCATCTGGCCGAAAAGCACGGATTGCCGCGCGTCGCCTCGATCCAGAACGAATACAACCTGCTCTATCGCAGCTACGATCTCGATCTCGCCGAGCTTTCACACCATGAAGATGTCGGCCTGCTCGCCTATTCGCCGCTCGCAGCCGGTCTGCTGACCGGCAAATATCTCGACGGCAGGAAGCCTTCCGGCTCGCGGCTTTCGATCAATGGCGATCTCGGCGGCCGTTATACGCCCTATCAGGAACCCGCCGTTTCCGCCTATGTCGGGCTTGCGAAGAAACACGGCGTCGATCCTGGCCAGATGGCGCTTGCCTTCTGTCTCACCCGCCCCTTCATGGCGTCCGCCATCATCGGCGCGACCACCATGGCGCAGCTGAAGGACAATATCGCCTCCGCCGATCTGAAGCTGTCGAACGAGCTTCTGCAGGGTATCGCGGATATCCACCGGGAGCATCCGGCACCGATCTGACCCCTCCCCGAGACGCGGGGGAAAAGGGCGTACGCCCGGCATCCAGACAAAGGCCCAGAAGAATTGGCCCGCCAACCGGCGGGCCATTTCGCATCAGCATGATCAGGCGTGCTTGCGGATCGTACCGTAGATGATGTTGCGGTTTTCGCCGAACCAGACCTGGGCATCGACACTGTTGCGCTCGACGCTTGAGTTGACGACCCGCCACATATCCGCCTCGGACCGCAGCAGCAGCGTCCAGTTCATATAGGATTCCATGTAGCCGTCGTCGGCCATCTCGTCGGCGAAGTTGGCGAACAGGAAAACACCGCCCGGCTTCAGCATGTCCATGCAAGTCTGCGTCAGCTTAATGGCCACCTTGTCGTTCAGATAATCGTAGAGGCCGGCGGCATAGATGAAATCGAACGTGCCGAGCTGGTGCTTCTTGCTGAGCAGCCCGCGCACCGAGCCATCGACCGCCTCGATGCAGGTGCCCTGGAAATCGCGGGTGATGGAGCCGATGCTGACCGGATCCTGATCGAGAGCGATCCAGCGCTTGATACGGCCTTCCTTCAGCGCGACCGAAGCGTCGGCTTCGCGCAGATGGCCGGCGGCGACCGTCAGGATCTCGATATCCGGACCTTTCTCGGCGGCCAGTTCATCGACATAACGCGTCAGGATATCGCGGCGCTCGCGAACGGCGACCGGGCCTGGAGCATTGCGGGTATATTCATAGATATCGAGGCCGAGCTGCGTGCACTTGGCCACTTCATGGGCGACGGCGGGATGGCCGTAAATGAAATCGATCAGGCTCGCGTCACCCGAATAGCCGCGCGGCTTGTCAAAGGACCAACGGGTGAACGGGCATTGCTGGAAAATCTTGGCGGACGGATGGGCCTGCACGATCTGGGTCAGCTCCTGCCAGACGGTTGGCTCGTATTTGCGGCGCACGTCGCGAAGCGCCGCGATCAGCCACTTCACGGTTTCGCCGCCATCACGCCCCTCTTCGATGCGTTGTGTCGCAATTTTCATCACAAGCGCAAGCTGTGCCTTCGCCGTCGGCAGCTGCTCGTCATGAAGATGTGTCCTGGAAGTGGACAGTTCGTCGGTAATGGATTGGGGGGTAATAAGACTTTGGCCGTCGAGAGCAATCTGAAGCTGAGACACGCAAACCTCACTCGTTACTGGAATATTAACATTATGCGTAAGATTGCGGGTAGTTCCAGCAATGGTTCAAATTTTCGATATCTATGGTTAATTCCTGTAAAATATTAGAGATTTTGCGAATTTAGAGAAACTTAATGCCGATGTTTTAGGGTCTCCCGAACATGCAGCGCCTCCCCGATAGGTTGTCGGAATGCGCTGCCCGCCCGAGCGTCATGAATGACCCCTGGTCGCAGGAATGAACCTCGCACCGGAACGCAGGGCGCAACGCAATGGATGGTGCATGAAGCACACGCTGGCCAATGTGGAGATCGATCTCCAGCACGAGCCGCCGAAACCGGCGTCCGCAGAACTGCGCGCACTCTATCGAACGGAAAGCGAAAGCGCCCGCAAATGGGCGACCCGGCAGGGCCTGTGGATCGCCGTTGCCGCGTATCTGCTGTATTCCCTCACCGACCTGCTGATCGTTCCCGACGTCGCGTCCTATACGATCGCCGCGCGTTTCGCCGTCGGCGTTCTGGCGCTTGCCGTTCTGGAAACGCAGATCCGGCTCAAGATGAGCGCCGACGTCATCGACGCTTCGTCCGCCACCGCCGTCATTCTCGCGTATTCCGCCTGGCTTTACACCGCCCGGATGACCGCCGACGGGCAAGCCATCTCCTACTATATGGTGTTCGGCGCGATCTTCATGATGAGCGTCAACCTGTTCTTCAGTTTCCAGTTCCGGCTGGCATTGGTGTCGTCCGTGACGACAATGCTGATCTTCCTGAGTTCGCTCTACACATACGGGCCGATGGCGCCGCTGCAGAAGCTCACCCTCGGCGCCTTCTGCATCTCCTGCTTCGTGTTCACCTCCTATGTGAATTTCAAGCTCAACAAGGAACGCTACAAGGTCTTTCTCAATGCGCTGGAGGCGCGCTTTCAGCAGAAAGAGGCGACCGAGCGCGGACAGGCCCTGCTGCGACTTTCCAACACCGATCCGCTCACCGGCCTTGAAAACCGCCGCGCCATCGATCAACGGCTGCGCGCCTGCTGGGAGGGCTGGCAGAAGTATGGGCGCAACTTCGCGGTCCTGCTTATCGATGTGGACTTTTTCAAGCACTACAACGATTTCTACGGACATCAGGAAGGCGACCGCTGCCTGATTCTCGTCGCCAATGCGCTCAGTGATGCGATCGAGCCCCATAACGCCACGATCGGCCGATATGGCGGCGAGGAATTTATCGTGCTGGCGCGGCTTGAAAGCCGCGAGCAGGCCGGCGAACTGGCTGAAGTCATCTGCCGCACGGTGGAAGACATGGCGCTTCCCCACGGCCAGCGGCGGGATGGCACGTCGATCGTCACGGTGAGCATCGGGGCGTCGTTCACCCGCAATCAATCCGGCTCGAAGCTTGAAAAGATCATCCACGAGGCCGACAGGGCGCTCTATGCGGTCAAGGCAAGCGGCCGCAATGGTGCCAAGCTCTTCGACCCGAACGATCCGCAGAGCAGCGACGAAACCGAGAATATCGCCGCTATCCTGAAAATCGCCATCGAGCAAAACCTCGTCTCCATGGTCTACCAGCCGATCCGCAACGTCGGCACGGGCAAGCTCGATGCGGCCGAAGCGCTGATGCGGCTGGAGATGCTGGACGGCATGCCGGTTCCTCCAAGCCTCTTCATCCCGATCGCCGAGCGCACCGGGGCTATCCTCGATCTCGGACGCTGGGCTGTCCGCACGGTGTGCCGCGACCTTCTGGCAACCAATGTCGTGCCGGTCGCAAGCGTCAACGTCTCCCCTATCCAGCTAAAGACCCCCGGATTTGCCGCCTCCGTCGCCGCAATTCTCGGCGAGACCGGTGTTGCCGGAAACAGGCTGGCCTTCGAAATCACCGAAGGTCTCGAAATGGAGATGAACTCGGATATCCTGCGCTGCATCAGCGATCTGAAAATGCTGGGCATCCGTATCTGGCTCGACGATTTCGGCACCGGTTTCGCCGGCCTTTCCTGGCTGCGCCTCATCGATTTCGATACGGTCAAGATCGACCGTTCGTTTCTTCATGACTGCAGTTCCGAACGCGGAAAAGCGATGCTGCAGGACATTATTGGCCTGATCCGGAATCGCGGCCCGAAAATTCTCGTCGAAGGCGTCGAGACCGAGGCCCAGCTGGCGCTGATGCACAAGTTCCGGATTGATCAGGTGCAGGGATACCATGTCGGCCGCCCGCAGACGGCCATGGATTTTCAGTCGGCGCAGGTGCCGAGCCGTGTGCTGAAGCCGGCGCGCCGCTAGAACCTTCGATTTTTCGCCGCGTGTCCGATTTTTCACCGCGCGCCCGATTTTTCACCGCGCGATTGCCGGGAAGACTTGCTATTCGACCAGAAATCCGTATAAGCCGCCCTGTTCGAAACACCCGGTCTTCTGGCTGGTGGCTGAACGGAGGGCCGGTTTCCCTCAAGAAACCTGTCAGGACCAAAGGGGTCCAGCCTCCCGTGTCTCCGCTCTCGACCGTCTCGAAACAACACTTTCTTGCCGGCTCTCACCAGCCAATAAGAACAGTCGTTGAGGCTTAGCCGCCGATTTCCGGGTGACGTTTAACGCAAGAAAGGCAAGCCACTATGGCTCTTTATGAACACGTATTCCTTGCTCGGCAGGACATCTCCGCCCAGCAGGTCGACGCCCTCGTCGAACAGTACAAGGGTGTTATCGAAGCAAACGGCGGTAAGGTCGGTCGCGTAGAGAACTGGGGCCTCAAGTCCCTCACCTACCGCATCAACAAGAACCGCAAGGCTCACTACGTTCTCATGGACATCGATGCTCCGGCACCGGCAGTTCACGAAGTAGAGCGCCAGATGCGCATCAACGAAGACGTTCTTCGTTACATGACCATCGCTGTTGAAAAGCACGAAGACGGCCCGTCCGCCATGATGCAGAAGCGCGACCGTGACGACCGTCCGCGCCGTGATGGCGACGACCGTGGCCCGCGCCGCGAGTTCGGCGACCGCCCGCCGCGTGGTGATCGTGAAGACCGTCCGCGCCGTCCGCGCGAAGACAACAAGGCTTAAGGAGAAAAGACAATGGCTGATATTTCTTCCGCTCCGGCACGCCGCCCGTTCCACCGTCGTCGCAAGACCTGCCCCTTCTCGGGTGCAAACGCTCCGCGCATCGACTATAAGGACATCCGTCTTCTGCAGCGCTACATTTCCGAGCGCGGCAAGATCGTTCCGTCCCGCATCACGGCCGTTTCCCAGAAGAAGCAGCGCGAACTCGCCCAGGCGATCAAGCGCGCCCGTTTCCTCGGCCTGCTGCCCTACGTCGTAGCCTAAGGACTGACCTTTGCGTGAGTGATTTGACTCCGCGGTAACTGACTCAAGGTGAGGCGAAAGCCAAAAGGCATCGCCTCACCTTCTCCCTTCCGCGTTGGGCGCGGATCGGCAAATCGGCGCTCTGAGAGTGCTAAAACCCATGTTGGGGCATCGTTCCTGAATCGATTTATCAGGAAACGCCTCTAACTGCTTGATAGCAGGACAGCGAACGTGAAGACCGTAAACTCGACATCGCTGCTGATCGGCGTTCTCGCCGGCGTGACCGCTGCCTTGCTTTCGCTTGGCGCGAACACGCAGTCGTCGCTTGCGATCGCGCTCTACGCGGGCTCCGCTCTTCCGATCCTGATTGCCGGCCTTGGCTGGGGCAACATTGCCGCCATCGCCGCCGTCGTCGTTGCGGGGCTCACCAGCTCGGTTCTGGTTTCGCCCTATTACGGCCTGCTCATTCTCGTCATCACGCTCATTCCGGCGGCATGGCTGAGCCACCTCGCCAATCTCGCACGCCCCGCCTCCGAGCTTGGTGGTCCCGACAATGCGATGGCCTGGTATCCCCTTTCAGACATCCTGACCCAGCTTGCCCTTATGGTCACGATCGGCATGATCATCGTCGGCGTGATCGTCGGCTATGACCAGTCCATGTCCGAGCGCATGGTCGAACTGGTGCTGGAAGCCCTGAAGGCGCAGGAGCCGCTCTACAACCCCGATGCGGATGCCATCGCCCAGTTCAAGGGCATCTTTTCCGTCGCGCTGCCGCTGGTGCAGGGCGCGATGTGGATGCTGCTTCTGTTTGCGGCCTATTACATCGCTACCCGCATCACGCAGATCGCCAGGAACAATCTGCGCCCGCGCGAAGACATGCCGTCGACGCTGCGCATGCACCGTTATGCGATCTTCGCTTTTCTCGGCGGCCTGCTGCTCTGCTTTGCCGGTGGCACGGTGGGCGCGCTTGGCGCCCTCGTCTGCGGCAGCTTCGGCGCGGGCTTCCTGCTGTCCGGCTTTGCCGTCTTCCATTTCCGCACGCGCGGCAAGTCCTGGCGGCTGCCGGTGCTGTGGCTGGGATACCTGTCGGTCGTGCTGTTCACGATACCGGCATTCTTCTTTCTCCTGTCGGGTCTCATGGACACCAGGCGCGCCATCGCGCTGTCGCCGGCAGGGAAAACAACTGAAACCAAAGATACCTCGAACATCTAACTCGAAAGGACAACATCATGGACGTCATTCTCCTCGAACGCGTCGCCAAGCTCGGCCAGATGGGCGAAACCGTAAAGGTTCGCGACGGCTTTGCCCGTAACTACCTGCTCCCGCTCGGCAAGGCGCTGCGCGCCAACGAAGCCAACAAGAAGCGTTTCGAAGCCGAGCGCGCAACGCTCGAAGCCCGCAACCTCGAGCGCAAGTCCGAAGCCCAGACCGTTGCTGAAAAGCTCGACGGCAAGTCCTTCGTCGTCGTTCGTTCGGCTGGCGAAACCGGTCAGCTCTACGGTTCGGTCGCCGCTCGCGATATCGTCGAGACGCTTGCTGCCGAAGGCTTCAACATCGGCCGCAACCAGGTCGACCTCAACAACCCGATCAAGTCGATCGGCCTGCATACGGTCGTTCTGCACCTGCATTCGGAAGTCGAAATCAGCATCACGCTCAACGTTGCCCGTTCGGCCGACGAAGCCGAGCGCCAGGCAAAGGGCGAAAGCCTGACCTCTGTCGACGCCATCTACGGCGTTGATGAAGACGCCCTGAAGCCGGAAGACTTCTTCAACCCGGAAGCCGAATACGAAGCTGACGACGAATAATCGTCCGTTTCACACCCACATGAAAAAGCCCGGATCGGTTTGCCGATCCGGGCTTTTTCTTTTGGCCGGGTTCATTGCGCTGACGGCGTTGCATCCTTATCGACCCGCACGATGACCGAGAGGCCCGGCGACAGCCGTTCCGCCAGCTCCTGCCCCGGATCGATCGATACGCGCACGCCGACGCGCTGGGCGATCTTGGTGAAATTGCCGGTGGCGTTGTCCGCCTTGATGATGCTGAACTCGGAGCCTGCGGCGGGCGAAAAGCGCTCGATGTGCCCTTTGAGCTCCCTGCCTTTCAGGGCATCGACGGTGAACGTCACGGGCTGGCCGATTTGCATGCCGTCAAGCTGGGTTTCCTTGAAATTGGCGACGATCCAGAGATCGTCGGGAACGACGGCGACAAGCTGGGTGCCGGCCGTCACATATTGGCCGAGCCGCGCGCCGACCTCGCCGACATGGCCGTCGCGCGGGGCGACGATGCGGGTGTTGTCGAGATCGATGCGGGCAAGCTCGACGGTCGCTTCCGCGCCCGAAACGCTCGCCTCCAGCGAGGCGCGGCTGACAAGGATCGTCTGCAGGCTCTGGCGTGCGACGTCGATGGCCGCCTTGTGCTGGGCGACGGTGGCCTTGGCCTGGTCGAGCGTGGCGCGGGCCTGTTCGACATCACTGGTCGGCGCGATTTCACGCTGGTTGAGGCTCTCGACGCGAGTCCAGGCGAGTTCGGCGCGTTTTTGCGCCGCGAGGCTGCCGTCGAGTTGGGCCTCGGCGGCGGTGACATTGGCCTTGGCGGAAAGCTCCTGCTGATGGGAATTGGCAAGCGTCGCCTTCTGCGCGGCGAGCGAAGCCTCGGCCTGCGCGAGCTTCTGGACATAGGTGCGATCGTCGATGCGCACCAGCAGATCGCCCTGGCGGACGCCCTGATAGTCCTTGACCGGCACCTCGACCACATAGCCGCTGACCTGGGGGCTCATCATCGTCACCATGCCGCGCACATAGGCGTTGTCCGTCGTTTCCACGGAGGTCGCGAAGGGCGGCAGCCGCCAGGCGTAGAGCGCCAGCAGCACGCCGGCAACGCCGGCGATCAGCGTGATGATGGTCGATGGGGAACGGAGGGCTTTCAACATTGTCTTTGCTCGAAGTTTGATCAGGCCTGCTGCGGGACGGAAATTCCGACGGGTGCCGCAAGACGTGTGACGGCAAAACGCCAGCCGAGATGCAGCAACAGGAACAGAAGAGACGCCGCCGATACGATGGCGATCGTCAGGAAGGTATCGTTATAGGCCATGATATAGGCCTCGCGAGTGACCTGCTGGCCAAGCAGCGTCAGGCCTTCGGCATTCAGGAGCGTCTTGTCCGGGATCACCTTTCCATAGGCGCCGGCAAGCTGGGAGACCCGCTGGGCGACCAGCGGATCGCTCATCACGATCTTTTCCACCAGCACGCTCGAATGAAATTTTTCGCGCAGGGTAACGAAGGTGCCGAGCGCGGCCGAGGCCATGGAGGCGCCGATGCTCTGGGTGAAGAGGAAGATCACCAGGAAATTGACGATATAGGGAACGCCCTTGGCGAACACCGTCTTCAATCCCGCCGCCATGGCCGGTGGCAGGAACATGGCGGCACCCGCCGCCACCATGGCCTGGCTCAGATACATCTGCTCCGGCCGCGTCAGCGCCGTCGAGTTGCTGTCCATATAGGCGCCGGTGCCGATGAGGATCAGTGCCAGGATATGGGCGAAATTCACATGGCGGGTCGTCATCAGCAAGGCGCAGAACAGGCCGCCGGCAATCGAGGCGCAGAGAATGACGGTATAGAGCGTCACCGTCTGGTCGTTGGTGAGGCCGATCTGCATGAAGAAGTTCGCCGCCGTCGTCGACTGTTCGGACGCGACCGTGCGAAACACGATCAGCACCGCCGCCATATGCAGGTTGGGCCAGCTGAACACCCATCGCAGGTCGATCAGCGGCGATTGCCGGTTCAGCTCGATCATGGCGAAGAGCGTCAGGAGAGCGATCGACGCGGCCAGCAGCATGCCGAGCCAGGGCGCCTCGAACCACCAGTACAGGCGGCCGAGCGTCAGGAAGATGGCAAGACAGCCGAAAGCGACGGCGAGGATCAGATAGCTCAGGATGTCCATCTTCTGGATCACCTTGACGCGCGGCGGGGCCGTGACCGGCAGAAGATAGATGAACGGCAACGCGATCAGCGCCAGCGCCATTTCGAACGTATAAAGCGCATGCCAGCCGCCGAACTCGATCAGCCGTGGCGAGATGATACGGGCGAGCGGCGCGGCCAGCAGCGTATTGGTGAGCGACAGGCTGAGGCCGAGCGTCAGCTTTCTGGCCGGCGGAAAGGCTTCCAGCATGTAGAGGAAGCCGATCGTCGACAGGGGAGCCGCGGCCATGCCGCTGATGAAGCGCACGACGAGCGCGGAATGGAAATCCGACACGAAAAGATTGGCGATGGTCGCCAGCACGAAGCAGACGATGCCGAGCTCGGCAAAGGGGCGCAGACCGTACTGGGTGCGGATCTTGAACAGGGCGATCGACATGCTGGCATAAGGCGCCATATAGGCGGCCGAAAGCCAGGCCAGCTCGTTGTAGGTCGCCGAAAGCGAACCCTGAAGCTGATAGACATTGGCCGACATCAGGTTCATGCCCAGCCCTTGGGTCAAGGCCATGAAGACCGAGGTGAAGATATAGAGCGCCGCCCTGCCCCCGCCGATGGGAGCCGGTACCGGGGGAGCGGTCGGCGCGGTGGATGTTTTTTCCTCTTCAGCCGTCCGGGTCGGTTCGCTCGAAACGGTCGCCCGCAGGGCGTCGCGCTCGGCGAGATCCGGAGAAACCGGCTCATCCAACCCGATGGAGCGTGGCATGGCGCTCATTGCTTTATTCCTTGCCGATCCGCTGAAGAATGTTGTCGATGATGGTGTTGACCACCCTCAACGCGGCCCGCTTCTCCTGCGAACCGACGCCTTCGAGCACTTCAATGCGAATTTCGCGGGCCAGTTCCTCGATCTCTTCCGCGCTTTTGCGGCCATGGGCCGTCAGGTGGATGCGCTTGGCGCGGCGATCACTCGCCTCCGTGCGCCGCTCCACGAAGCCCTGCACCTCCATGCCGTCGAGCAGCCGGACGATCGTCGGCGTCTCGATGCCCAGCTCTTCCGCCAGTTCGCGCTGGTTGAGCCCGTCGCGG